>NZ_JBLZHT010000004.1:0-520858 GCF_048892525.1 Hwanghaeella sp. LZ110
CGACCGATGGTGAGAGTGGCGATACCAGCACCGTCACCGACACACTGAATGTCACTGTTGAGGCCGTTGCGGATGCGCCGACGCTCTCTGTCGATGCGGCAAGCGGCAGTGAAGACACAGCCATTGCGCTGGATATCTCCTCTGCCCTCACCGACACCGATGGCTCGGAGACTCTGTCTGTTGAGATCAGAGGCATTCCCGACGGGGCTATTCTGACCGCCGATGGTGAAGCGGTTACTGTCACCGATGGCGTTGCGACGCTGACGCCTGATCAGCTTGCCAATCTCTCCATCACGCCGCCGGCCAACAGCAGTGATGACTTCGATCTCACGGTCACCGCGACCAGCACTGATGGCAGTGACACCGCGACGACGACCGCGACCCTGCCGGTCTCTGTGACCGGTGTTGCCGATGCGGCGACTGTTGCGACAGTGGATGCGGCTGGATCAGAAGACACCGCCATTGCACTCGATATCGATGTCACCGGTGTTCAGGATGGCGATAGTGCGTCGATCACGATCAGCGATATCCCAGCTGGGGCAACCCTGTCTGCGGGGACCGTCCATGAGGATGGGTCTGTCACCCTGACACCTGCTGAACTCGAGGGGCTGACGATCACGCCGGCGGCTGACAGTGATGCAGACTTCACCCTCTCTGTTGCGGTCACCACGACCGATGGCGAGAGTGGCGATACCAGCACCGTTACCGATACGCTGGATGTCACCGTCGATGCCGTTGCCGATGCACCGACGCTCTCTGTCGATGCAGCAAGCGGCAGTGAAGATACAGCCATTGCCCTGGATATCAGTTCAGCCCTCACCGACACCGATGGGTCCGAGACTCTGTCTGTTGAGATCAGCGGCATTCCAGACGGCGCGGTTCTGACGGCGGATGGTGAAGCCGTCACGGTGACCGATGGCGTTGCGACGCTAACACCGGCGCAACTGGCGAACCTGACGATCACGCCGCCTGCCAACAGCAGCGATGATTTTGATCTGACTGTTACCGCGACCAGCACTGATGGTTCAGATACAGCCACCACGACGGCCACCCTTCCCGTCTCCGTGACCGGCGTCGCTGATGCGCCGACCCTCTCTACTGAAGCAGCAAGTGGTTCTGAAGATATAGCCATTGCCCTGGACATCTCCTCGGCACTGACCGATGACAGCGAGACCCTGTCTGTTGAGATCAGCGGCATTCCAGACGGCGCGGTTCTGACTGCAGATGGTGAAGCTGTCACGGTGACCGATGGTGTCGCGACGCTGACGCCGGCGCAACTGGCGAACCTGACGATCACGCCGCCTGCCAACAGCAGCAATGACTTTGACCTGACTGTTACCGCAACCAGCACTGATGGAACAGACACCGCGACGACAACAGCGACCCTGCCGGTTGCCGTCACGGGTGTTGCGGATGCGGCGACTGTTGCGACAGCGGATGCGGCGGGCAGTGAAGACACCGCCATTGCACTCGATATCGATGTCACCGGTGTTCAAGACGGTGATAGTGCCTCCATCACGATCAGCGATATCCCGGCCGGGGCAACCTTGTCTGCGGGGACCGTCAATGAGGATGGCTCTGTCACGCTAACACCGGCTGAGCTGGAAGGTCTAACGATTACCCCTGCGGCGGACAGTGATGCAGACTTCACGCTCTCTGTCGCGGTGACCACGACCGATGGCGAGAGTGGCGATACCAGCACTGTTACCGATACGTTGGATGTCACCGTCGACGCCGTTGCCGATACACCGACGCTCAGTGTTGATGCAGCAAGCGGGGCAGAAGATACAGCCATTGCCCTGGATATCAGCTCTGCCCTCACCGACACTGATGGGTCCGAGACTTTGTCTGTTGAGATCAGCGGCATTCCAGACGGCGCGGTTCTGACCGCCGATGGTGAGGCTGTCACGGTGACCGATGGCGTTGCGACGCTGACGCCGGCTCAGCTTGCCAATCTCTCCATCACCCCGCCGGCGAACAGCAGCAATGATTTTGACCTCACGGTTACTGCCACATCGACCGATGGCAGCGACACGGCGACGACAACGGCCACCCTGCCCGTCTCCGTAACCGGCGTCGCCGATGCGCCGACCCTCTCTGCTGAGGCAGCAAGCGGCAGTGAAGATACAGCCATTGCCCTGGACATCTCCTCGGCACTGACCGATGACAGCGAGACCCTATCTGTTGAGATCAGCGGTATTCCCGACGGCGCGGTTCTGACTGCGGATGGTGAGGCTGTCACGGTCACCGATGGCGTTGCGACACTGACACCAGCGCAATTGGCGAACCTGACCATCACGCCCCCTGCCAACAGCAGCGATGATTTTGACCTGACCGTGACCGCGACCAGCACCGATGGCAGTGACACGGCGACGACGACAGCGACCCTGCCGGTCTCTGTCACCGGTGTGGCCGATGCGGCGACTGTTGCGACAGCGGATGCCTCTGGCAATGAAGATACAGCCATTGCACTCGATATCGATGTCACCGGTGTTCAAGACGGTGACAGCGCGTCGATCACGATCAGTGATATTCCGACGGGGGCAACCCTATCGGCTGGTACCGTCAATGAGGATGGCTCTGTCACCCTGACGCCTGCTGAACTCGAGGGGCTGACGATTACCCCTGCGGCGGACAGCGATGCAGACTTCACCCTCTCTGTTGCCGTCACCACGACCGATGGTGAGAGTGGCGATACCAGCACCGTCACCGACACACTGGATGTCACCGTTGATGCTGTTGCTGATGCGCCGACGCTCTCTGTCGATGCGGCAAGCGGCAGTGAAGATACAGCCATTGCCCTGGATATCAGTTCAGCCCTCACCGACACCGATGGGTCCGAGACCCTGTCTGTTGAGATCAGCGGCATTCCCGACGGGGCTATTCTGACCGCCGATGGTGAAGCGGTTACTGTCACCGATGGCGTTGCCACACTGACGCCGGCGCAGCTGGCCAATCTGACCATCACGCCGCCTGCGAATAGCAGTGATGACTTCGATCTCACGGTCACCGCCACATCGACCGATGGCACGGACACCGCGACGACAACAGCGACCCTGCCTGTGTCGGTTACCGGTGTGGCCGATGCGCCGACGCTCTCTGTTGAAGCGGCTTCGGGAGTGGAGGATTCGGCGATTGAACTGGATCTTTCGGCAGCCTTAACTGATGACAGCGAGACACTGTCTGTTGAGATCAGCGGCATTCCCGACGGGGCTATTCTGAAATCTGGTGAGACAGTTATCACTGTGAATGATGGCGTCGCCGACTTAACACCGGCGCAACTGGCCAATCTGACCATCACGCCGCCCGAAAACAGCAGCGACGATTTCACCCTGACCGTAACAGCCACCAGCACCGATGGGACTGATACCGCAACTACGGTTGGCAGCATTCCGATCACGGTGACCGGTGTTGCCGATGCGCCGGAATTGGATGTTCACGCTGCCAGCGGGGATGAAGACAGCGCAATTGATCTGGATATCAGCGCCGCATTGTCTGATTCCGATGAGACCCTGACTGTTGAGATATCCGGCATTCCCAATGGGGCGACGCTGACAGCCAATGGTGTCGCCATTGCAGTCACAGCAGGTGTTGCCACCTTGACGGCGGGCCAGTTGGAGGCCTTGGCCATCACACCGCCCGCCAACAGTTCTGATGATTTCATCCTGACTGTAACCGCGACCAGCACCGATGGCACCAGCACGGCAACCACCGAAGGCACCATTCCGGTCACGGTCAATGCGGTTGCAGATACACCCAATATGACCGTGAGTGCAGCCAGTGGTACCGAGGACCACGCGATTGCCTTGAATATCACGGCCAACAGCGATGATTCCGGAGAGACACTGAGTATTACGATCGGGGATATTCCTGACGGGGCCGTCTTGATGTCTGGCACCACCGAGATTTCCATCACGGATGGCGAGGCAACTCTAACGCCCGCACAATTGGCCGATCTATCCATCACGCCGCCGAGCAATTCCGATGAGGACTTTGATCTATCCGTCACGGTCACCTCAACGGATGGCAGCAGCACGGCGACACAGTCTGGAACCCTGTCGGTATCTGTTGACCCCGATGCAGACACACCCAGCCTGACCCTGTCGGGCAGCACTGCCGTTATCGACTCCGTCACTGTTGCGCTAACTCTACCTGATAGCCTTTCGGATAGCCTTACCAACGCGACAGGACCTTATGACCTGCCAGCGGGTAGCGGCTTGTCTGGACAGATATTTGATACCAATGGTTCAATGAATTCCCTGTCCGCCGCCGATGCCCTGATCGCAGCGGGGGGACCAGACGTTTCCTTCACGGCAACAACCGTTGACTATGATGGCGGCAGCACCGTTGGAGGGTTCCTGGGATCAGATGGCAGCGGCGCAACAGGCACCACTGGTGCCACTGCAGACACCTTTGTTGTTAAGATTGTGGGCTATATCAAAATTGAAGCCGGCAGTCATAATTTCAGCGTCACCAGCGATGATGGATTCCGCCTAAAAATTGGTGGCGAAACCGTCACAGAATTTGTCAGCGACCGCAGCCCTGAAACAAGCAATGGCAGCTTTAACGCCCCGGAAGACGGCCTGTACCCAATTGAAATCGTCTATTGGGAAAATGGCGGCGGACAGGAACTGAACGTTCAGATGGATGGGACAACGCTGGGCGGCAATATTCTGTATAGCACCCTGCCTGAAGGCGTGATTGCCAATGGGGATGGGTCCTACAGCATTCCGGAGACTGTTGACACTTCGACCAGCCTGACAATTTCTGATCTGCCCGATAATGCGGTCCTTTCGGCTGGCACCAAGAATGCTGACGGCACATGGACAGTAACACCAGAACAAGCTGAAGGTCTGACCGTAACCTATCCCGATGGTGCCATTCACACCGTCACGGCAACCGTTACCGACAGCTATGGGGCAGAACTGGCAAGCGCCGACATCATGACCGGCGCATTACAGACATTCACCGCAGAACTGAATATTCAGTCCGCTCTGGTTGATATTGATGGATCTGAAACGCTGAGTATTCAAATCAGCGCGGATAGTATTCCGGATGGGGCCATCTTCTCCGCCGGTGACGTTCAGGCGGATGGATCGGTCATTCTGACAGCAGATGAACTGGATGGCCTAACCGTTCAATTCCCCGTTGGGACCGAAGATTTCAGCCTGTCTATAACAGCGACATCGACGGACGGATCCGACACGGCAAGCATTACGCAAAGTCTGACCGTTACGGTGCCGGATGTACAAGGTGGCACTTACATTGGCACCGAAGGCGCAGATACGATTGTAGGTTCGGCGGGCAACGACGTGATCTATGGCGATGGCGATCCCAATGCCCCCCCTGAAATTGTCGAGACCCCCGTCAATGGAATCTTCCATTTTGCGATGGAGGACACGACCTGGGGCAGCAATGAAACGGTCACGGACTCCCTGAATGGCATTACCGGTACGGCTAAAGGTGACACGGGAAGCAGTACCGGGAAAAATGGCAATTCGGCACAGTTTGACGGCAGTGGCGACTATGTTGTTGTGCCTCATTCCGAGGCCATGGAACTGACCAAGGGCACATTTTCGATTGATTTCATCGCCTGGAATAATGGTACGTTGGCGTCTAAGGACTCGTCAGGATTTGATGATGGCGGGCATTTCGACCTGAACATCAATTCCAATCATGTTGTTGAATTGCGCGTTCAGACGGAAGATGAATCCTTTACGTTGAGCGGCGGCAGTATCAATTACGAAGACTGGCAAAATGCCAGCGTCACCTGGGATGGCGAAACCGTCACGCTTTACGTTAATGGAACCGCCGTGGATTCCGTCGCCTCCGACTGGAACCTGTCGGAAAATGAAAATCCATGGACCTTTGGGGCATCGCAAATCAACAGTGGCGATAATGTCGCCAACAATCTGACGGATTATCTGAACGGCAGGATTGATAACCCGACCCTTCTGGATCAACCGCTGTCTGCGGAGCAGATTGCGGCGATGCATACCAATGGAATACCCGCCACATTGGCATCCGGATTGACCGTTTCCTCCGAAGGCGATGACACAACGGGGTCCACCACGCTTCTGTCTGAAGATTTCAGCAATGGCAGCGGGTCCTTCACTTATTCAGACGGTGTGTTTGGAACCAGCAACGGATATTATGAATCCGGTGCCAGCGGCGCATCAAATGGGGAAACCGGCGGTGGGCTTTCTGTGACCCTGGGGGGCCAGAACAACAATTCTGTGTCCGATATGTCCGGTGGTTGGACGACAACAATCAATGTTGACGATGCGACAGAAAATACGACCCTGACATTCAAGGTCAGAATGGTTTACCCCGCCGATTCCGAATCCGACGAGGCTGCAGAAGTACGGGTTGCGGTGGACGGGCAATTGGTAGGCGCAGGCGGCCAAGATTATGTCATGCGATATGAAGGCGATGGCGATGGCGGCAGCGATTATGACAGCGGCTGGCAGACGATAACCCTGGATCTGGGCAGCCTGCCTGCCGGGGAACACACGATCACGCTGGGCGGTTACTACGAAGGCAAGACGACGTCGGATGAAGAAGTAAACATCTTCTTCGATACCGTGTCTGTTACTGGTGACTCTGTATTTTCTGGAACCACACAAGTCGCCGATAGAACGGAGATGTTCCATACGACCTTTGAAGATAAGAATGATGGCTTCCATGACTCTTCAGATGGTTGGCAGACAAATTCCGATAAAATTGAGGTTCGTTCGGATACATCCGATAATTTTGGTGCGGCAACAGACGGCCATAACTACATCGAATTGAATACAGATCCTGATGACATCTATGCGGATGCTGCCAGCATTTATCGGGATATTCAGACCGAAGCCGGGCGCGTCTATGAACTGACATTCAGCTATTCCGGTCGTCCCGGCTATGATGACTCTGTAAATTCAATGCTGGTCTCGGCAAATGGGACATCACTGGGCACCTTTACGCATGATATGGAGAACAACTCCTCGCTGGACTGGCAGACAGTGACGGTTCGGTTTACCGGCACGGGTGAGAGCATGCGGCTGGAGTTCGCTGAGAACTCAAATGCCGATGTAGATGGCGGCCGTGGTATGATGCTGGACGACATCACATTGGTTGATACTGGATACGGCCCCAGCATGGCAGATACCATCGACGGCGGTGCAGGATCTGACACGATCTTTGGCGGCGTGGGTGATGATGTCATAGATGGCGGCACAGGCGACGATGTCATCAATGGTGGGACTGGCGCCGACACGATTGATGGTGGTGCCGGATCCGATACCATTGATTACTCCAGCAGCGACGAAGGCGTTATCATCGACTTCCAGAACGGTATTGTTTCGGGCGGCGACGCAGAAGGTGATTCCCTGACCGGTATAGAAAACATCACTGGGTCCGCCCATGATGATACTCTGACCGGCGATGCAGGCGATAACCGCATCCAAGGGGGCGCAGGCGCAGACACCCTGGACGGTGGTGCCGGCAACGACACATTGGATTATTCTGATAGCGATGAGGCCGTCACGATCAATTTCGAAAGTGGTACGGTCACCGGCGGCGATGCCACTGGCGATCAGATCGCCAACTTTGAAAACATGCTGGGGTCCGACTTCAACGATACATTGGTTGGAGATGACGGCGACAATCGCATCGATGGCGGCAAAGGCAGCGATCTGCTGAGCGGCGGGGATGGTGCGGATATCTTCGTGCTGGGCAGCCCTGGCGATGGAATAGACACCATCACCGACTTCAACATTGCCGAGGGTGATCGGCTGGACGTTTCCAGCGTGGTCAACATGAATGACGTGGATGATATCGCCAACTATCTGAAGATAGAAGACGATGGCGCAGGCAACAGCACCGTCATGGTCAATACCAGCGGAGACGGAGAAGCCGCGCACTTCACCGCCGTCGCCAGCCTGGAAGGTGTGACCAACATCGATATCAACAGCATTCTGCAGGACCAGAACCAGAATGGGGAAAATGTCTGATCTTTAGGATCAGGCCTTTTCCCCTAACCCTCTGGAGGGCGGTTCACGGCATCCAGGGCCTTTAGCACATCCTGAAGGCGCAGGACCATTTCCGGATTGGCGACATTTTGTTCCAGCCCACTGCGCACAGTGTCCAGGGCGGCCTGACTTTTGGTTGCCTGGGCATTGAACCACTCCGTTGTGACGCTGGACATTGGGACTTCTTTCGCGCCGGGCTGGGTCGAGACCGCAACCTCAATCTCGCCCGGACGCAAGGCCGCCCCTATCGGGGGGGAAACCTTGTCTTCTGCCCTGATTTCCGTCTCTGACAGGATAAAGCGGCGCAAAACATCGGTCAGTCCCTGAACCCCGGCCCAGATCTGCTTATCGCTGGCACTGCCATCCTGGATATGACCAATCAGATCTTGCGTTAGGGTTTTGACGGATTGCAAGGCGCGATCGCGGCTATCCGCCTGTGCCTGTTGAGAAATCAGACCAGAAGACATCAATATGAATGCCAAAATCATCAATGGACGCAGCAGTTTACACACCCTGTGACTTCCTTTCATGAAGATCGAACCCAATCCATAACCAGGCCAATCTGATAGGCATCCATCAATGCGGGGGCATGGCCGCATCCGGAAACTTCGATCAAATCCGCCTTTGGACCGGTTCTGGTCATTTGTTCTGCCGTCTCACGACTCAGTAAATCAGAGTCTTCCCCTCTCAGCACCAAAGTGGGTGTGGAAATCTGTGCCCAGAACGGCCACAGATCGATATCGGTGATTTCTGTATTCTTAAAGGCGTCGGCGATGCGCGTATCATAGGCCATTACCCATTTACCATCGGCCTCCTGCTTCAGGGACAATTCCGCCAGATACCGCCAGTCTTCTTCCGTTTTCAGACCAAAGGGCGCATAGGCCTGGCGCACATGATTCAGGGCCAGATCAAAACTGTCGAATCGCCAGGGAACCCCGACATAATCTCCGATACGCTGCAGCGCCTCTTTAGGCACATGTGGCCCAACATCATTCAGCAGCAACCGCTTTATGGGATGTCCGGTCATAACGGCTATGCTCATTCCAATCAGCCCCCCCATGGAGGTCCCGATCCAATCCACATTGCGCAGGCCTTCGGCCGCCAGCATGACGGTTATATCGTTGATATACTGCGCAATCTCATAGGAGGCCAACGGCCCCAGATGATCGGATCTGCCCCGTCCGACAATATCAGGGGCCAGAACACGATACCCGGTCCGCGCCAGTTCCATCGCCAGTCGATCAAAATCACGGCCATTCCGGGTCAAGCCATGGACGCAAACAATTGCATAGGCGCCCGTCCGAGGACCCCAATCAGAATACACCATGTCATGAAATCCACCGACATGGGCGCAACGCACTGATTTTTCGGCAAAAGCAGGGGCTTTCGTGGTCACAGGGGCGGTTCCTTTTCCAGAGCATTCCCACGCAAACTGAATCCTCCATGACGACGCAGCCGCCAGATGACCATGCCGAAACCGAAGGCTGCATTCAATCGCTCAATAGGCTAAAACAATACAACAGGATGAAAATCATCACGCTATGGGGCAGTCGATGCGTTTGGTAAAATGGTTCATTATTTTTCTGACCGGCGGCCTTTTAGTCACCGGTGCGATCCTTGCTGCCATTCTGTGGGTGGCTGGATTGCGCAGCGTGCCGAGTGACAATGACAGCGCCCGGTTGCCTGACCTGTCCGCCCCGGTGGATATCCTGTTCGACACAAGGGGCATTCCAACAATTCGCGCCAAGACCATGCGGGATGCCTATCGCTCACTTGGATATCTGCATGCCCGGGACCGGCTATGGCAAATGGAGTCGATGCGCAGGATTGGCGCAGGCCGAATGGCTGAAATTGTGGGAAGCCCAATGCTCCCCTATGACACTTTGATGCGCCAATTGGGGCTGTACCGCCAGGCAGAGGCGCAACTGGTCCTGATGGACGAGGAGGAGCGCCAGGACCTGCAGGCCTATGCCGATGGGGTGAATGCCTACCTGACGCAGCACAGGCACCCCTTTCCCATCGAGTTTCAACTGACCCAGTTTCAGCCGGAACCCTGGACAGTGGCCGACAGTCTGGTATGGGGACGCCTGATGTCCCTGCAATTATCCGGCGATGCATTCAAAGAAGCCCAGACCGCAGCCCTTATCGGCCTGCTGGGCAAGGAGAAAGCACAGCAACTGATGCCCCGCCATAGAAATTCCCTGGCAACCATGAATGACGAAAACAGGGATGGGTGGATTTCCCAATACGACGCCTCAAATGCCTGGGTTCTGAGCGGCGCTAGAACCGAAAGCGGCAAGCCCATTCTGGCCAACGACCCGCATTTGGGTCTTCAGATTCCGGGCCAATGGTACCTGGCCCGCGTTGAAACTCCGGACCTTACCCTGGTCGGTGCAACCGCCGCAGGTGTCCCGATCCATATTCTTGGGCATAATGGAAAAATCGCCTGGGGCATGACAACAACCCATGCCGATACGCAAGACACCATAACCCTGGACCAGCGCAGCCTCAGTTCCGCTATCACCCGCACGGAAACCATTCACGTCCGCTTCGGTGACCCAGTTCATATCATTGTTCGGGAAACAGATTTCGGGCCAGTCATCACCAGACTGGGGGAAACGCCTAAAGCCATGATCTGGACCGGATTTTCCGATCGGCAACGTGCGGCGACAGCACTCTATCAACTGAACCGGGCCAAAAATTGGCAGGATTTTCTGGACGCGCTTTCACAATTCGACGATCCGGCACAGAATATATTTTACGCAGATATCGACGGCCATATTGGAATGAAGGTGGTTGGCAGCCTGCCAATCCGCGCACCGGGTCAGGACGGAACGGTCCCTCTTTCGCTGTTTGATGATCCCTGGCATGGCGTTGTCCCCCCATCCGAATTGCCTGGCTTGTATGACCCCGATAACGGCCTGATTTTCAACGCAAACAATCGCATCATCACAGAGTCTTATCCCTATCTGATTGCCGACCGGTTTCCGGCTGAGTATCGCGCCCTGCGCCTGCAAGAACGTCTGGCTGAAACCCCGACAAATCACCGATTGGAAGACAGTATGTCTATCCAGACCGATAGTGTCTCCATTGCGGCGCAACGGCTGGTTCCTTTGTTTCTGAAAGCGGAACCAAATACCGAACAGGCAGCAGAAGCCCTGCAACTGCTGCGGGACTGGGATTTTTCGATGGATCGCAAGCGGGCAGCGCCTGCCATATACATGTCCATGCTGAATGAAGTTGTTCGTGTCCTGGCGGAGGATGATCTGGGTTCGGACGCCTTCATGGATTTTTGGCGGGCGGATGCGGATTTCACGGAACTGGCCCTCGGTCAGGTGCCACACTGGTGTGACGATATTCGAACAACCCCGGTCGAAAGCTGTAAATGGGCGTTATCGACTGCATTGGATCGTGCTGTTTTTAAGCTTTCTCAAGATCAGGGCAGCGCCGTTGCGGACTGGCATTGGGGTGATATGCATACCGCCCCTATGAAACATCAATTGCTGTCGCTGGTTCCGGGTCTCGCCTTATTGGGGAACCGCCCGATTGAAACATCCGGTGGGGACCACACGCTGAACCGGGGTCAAAGTCGCGGCGGAGATGGCGACACCCCCTTTTCCCATGTTCACGGGGCAGGATTTCGCGCGATCTATGATCTCAGCAATCTGGACAACAGCTTGTTTGCTCTGGCCGGGGGGCAATCGGGCAATCCATTCTCCGATCATTATGCAGATTTGTTGAAAGATTGGCGCGACGGTCGTTATTTCAGGATTCCCGGGCGCGCGGAAGATATCCCGCAAGAGGGCGGAGCCCTACTAAGGTTATCCCCTTAACACATTTGTATTTTATCATAAGGAGCCGACCCCACCATGTTTCTGAGCGTCTTCGACCTCTTCAAAATCGGGATCGGTCCATCTAGTTCACATACTGTCGGCCCCATGGTTGCCGCCGCCCGGTTTGTCGAGCGATTGCGCCAGCAAGGAAGTCTGGATCGTGTGATCAGTGTCCGGTGCAGCCTGCATGGATCCCTGGCCTGGACCGGAAAAGGCCATGCCTCGGACCGGGCCGTGCTATTGGGCCTGGCAGGCGCGCAACCTGACACCATCGACCCGGAAACCGTCCTGACACTGGTCCATAAAATCGATGCGGAAGAGCAATTGTCCCTTGGCGGCACGCATCCCATACAGTTTAAGCGAGACGACCATCTGGTATTTGATTTCGGTCCTCCCCTGCCCGGACATGCCAATGGCATGATTTTTGTCGCCTTCGATGCCCAGGGCGATATGCTGATCGAAGAAACTTATTATTCCATCGGGGGCGGATTTGTTTCTACTGCAGACGAATTGGCCAACCGCGCGGGCGCGGGCTCCCTGCCACAGGATGATGTTCCCTTCCCCTTTAACTCAGCCAAGGAAATGCTGGAAATGGGGGGGAAAAGCGGTCTGACCATTGCTGAGATGAAGCGACAGAATGAATGCGCCGTGCGCCCCGAAGCAGAGGTCATTGGCGGGCTGGACAATCTGTGGCGCGTCATGAGGGCCTGTATCAATCGCGGATTGGGTCAGGATGGGCGCCTTCCCGGCGGGCTGGACGTAAAGCGACGGGCCAAGGCGATCCTGCAGGAACTGGAAAAAAACCGGCAATCAAACCGGCGCTACTATCACGACATTATGGACTGGATCAGCCTGTATGCCATTGCGGTGAATGAAGAAAACGCCGCGGGGGGAACCGTTGTGACGGCCCCGACCAATGGTGCCGCAGGCATTATTCCAGCCACGATGCGATATTATGAGGCTTTCATTCCAGATGCGAACCAGGAAGGCATTCGCACCTTCCTGCTGGCAGCCTCTGCGGTCGGGGGCATTATAAAGCACAATGCGTCGATTTCCGGTGCGGAAGTCGGATGTCAGGGAGAGGTTGGATCAGCCTCCGCTATGGCCGCTGCAGGCTTGGCTGCCGCCCTGGGTGCCACGAATATGCAGATTGAAAATGCCGCTGAAATCGCCCTGGAACATCATCTGGGCATGACCTGTGACCCAATTGGCGGGCTGGTTCAGATCCCCTGTATCGAACGCAATGCGATGGGCGCGGTTAAGGCGGTGAATGCCTGTTCCCTGGCGATGAAGGGCGATGGAACGCATTTCGTGCCCCTGGATGCCGCCATCAAAACCATGAAAAAGACCGGTGAAGACATGCGTTCCGAATATAAGGAAACCAGCCAGGGCGGGCTGGCCGTCAATGTCGTTGAATGTTGATCTGTCAGACCTTTAATCCGGCATAGCACCCGGCATAATATAGCAGGGGCCGGGCGGTCTTATCTTCAGTCACCACAATGCGCCGCACCCGTCCGATCAAAATCGTGTGATCGCCGCCGGGAACCGTATTGTCGCGATCACAAATGATTGTGCACAGACAACCTTTCAGCAGCGGGGGCTCCCCCGCCTCCCCGGTCAGCAAGGGAACATCTTTGAACCGATCCTCATCCTTAACAAAGGAGAACCGATCCGATATGGTCTGTTGTTCCGCTGACAGGACATTGATCGCAAACCGGTCGGCGGCAGTAATCGCCGCATAGGAATTTGCCCCCAGATCAATCGAAAACAGCACCAGCGGCGGGTCCAACGACACTGAGGAGAACGAATTGACGGTCAGCCCCCAGCGCTTCCCAGACTCCTCCTGGACTGTGACCACCGTCACCCCGGTGGCGAACCGCCCACAGGCGAAACGAAAGGCGGCGGAAGTTATGTTTTCGGTCCCGGTCATGGCTTTGTAATTTCCTAGAATTAATTCGTCTGCGCGGGCATAACATGGCGCGCTATTGAGGGAAAGCGAGAGCCGTAATGGATTTTAAAGGGCGTCGCCGACTGATCATTGCATTTCTGTCTGAATTCGTCGCGGCAGCAGTGACTGTTGGCGCCGTTCAAATCTATTTTTCATTGTTTGGCAGTGACATGCCGCTGGTTATTAAACTCGTGATCGCGGGGACAGTTGCCGGCGGTGTTGCCTATAGCCTGCGGGCGACTTTGATATGGTGTGTTTTTCTTGCCCTGCTGCCCATCCTTCTTGTGGGGGCGTTAAATCTACAACTTCCATTTTGGGTGCCATTGCTGGTTCTGGCTGCCCTGTTCCTTGCAATGCGCAACAGCTTTAGGGAACGGGTGCCACTGTATCTTAGCAATCAGAAGACTCTGGACCTGCTCTGTGGGTTGATTCCCAAGGATACCCCCGTCTCCATGATCGATCTCGGTTGCGGATTTGCCGCAGTCCCGGTGGCGCTGGCACGGCGCAACACCCATCCAGACAGTCAATTTATCGGGGTTGAAAATGCGCCCCTACCCTATCTTGTTGCCAAGATTCGGGCCTGGCGAACAGGCGATACCCGCATTCAAATTCAATGGCAAAGCCTATGGGCTGTTGATCTGGGCCGCTATGATCTTGTCTATGCCTTTCTCAGCCCTCACCCTATGCCACGCCTGTTTGAAAAGGCCCAAAAGGAAATGCGATCTGGCGCACAATTTATCAGCAATTCCTTTTCGGTACCCAATCATCTACCAGACCAAACCATCCCGATTGGTGTTGGTCGCGCAACAGAGTTGTTGATTTGGACAATGACCGTGCAAGAACATATTCCAAGTGATAGACATGCCTAGGCGATTCCGACTAGGATTGGACGAGTTTAGAGGCGCACAATAACTTTTGGATCAATCGCTTCTAGCGGCTGGCATCAATCAGACAGAAGGTCGATCTTCTTCTATGTTCGTTCTTATTGGAATTATCTTAGTCATTGTTGCAGTTCTTGGGTCGTACATGGCGATGGGTGGAAAGCTCGGCGTCCTTAATCAGCCATTTGAATTCACGCTAATTTTTGGGTCCGGTGCAGCCGCTTTCTTGATCGCTAACCCCATACGCGTTGTCAAAAGCGCGGTCGGACGTCTGGGCGGGATTTTCAAAGGGCCGAAATACAAGAAAGCCGATTACCTGGAATTGCTGACAATGCAGTATCAGGTCTTTAAGCTGATCAAACAGAAGGGCGCTCTGGCGGTGGAGCAACATGTGGAGAACCCCCATGATTCCACGCTGTTTCAGCCCTTCACGAAATTCCATAAAGATCATCACGCTACGGAATTCTTCTGCGATTATCTGCGACTGATGACTCTAGGAACCGACAACCCGCATGAGGTTGAAGCCCTGATGGATGCCGATCTTGAAGCGCATCACGTTCACGACCACCAGGTCGCCCATGCACTGACAGCTCTGGCAGAAGGTTTTCCTGCCTTGGGGATTGTGGCCGCCGTGTTGGGGGTCATTAAGACCATGGGCTCGATCAATGAGCCGCCGGAAATCCTGGGTAAACTGATCGGTGGCGCGTTGGTCGGGACATTCCTGGGGATTTTGCTGTGTTATGGCTTCTTCGCCCCCTTTGCTTCGAATGCGAAGGCGATTATGGAAGAGGAAGCGACCTATTTTAACTGCATGAAGGCCGGGATTCTGGCGCATCTGGCCGGTTATGCACCGTCGGTTTCCACTGAATTTGCGCGAAAGAGTTTGGCGCCGCATAACCGACCGACCTTTGCTGAGGTCGAAACAGCGGTTGAGTCTCTGCCGCCTGTTTCCGGATAAGTCTGGGCGCGGTTGAGGACCATTCACCACTCCGTGTGACGGAACCGAGAATAGCCGTGAATGCGACGCGAACGGGTAAGGGATTTTAAGACGGCATGGCAGACGGGCTGCAGGGAGAAGCGGTTAAACCGCTGATTCTGAAAAAGAAGATAAAAATTGCAGCGGGAGCCCATGGCGGTGCCTGGAAGGTAGCCTATGCCGATTTCGTGACTGCGATGATGGCTTTTTTCCTTTTGCTGTGGCTTTTGAATGCAACGACAGAAGAACAAATGACCGGCCTGTCAGATTACTTCGCCCCTCCCAATGCCGGCGCGGAAGATCAGGGGATCGGGGAAGCGTTGGCCGGCATGGTCGCCTCTGCGGAAGGCGCGATGCGATCTGCGTCTTCGCCGCCCAGCACCACGATTGTCATTCCCAGCTATGGGTCTGAGGCAGCCGGTCAGGAGACCGGCGAGCAACGCGAAGCAATACAGGAAACAGAAATAAACAAGGGCAAAGCCAGTGAGGTTCAGCAGGAACAGGAAATGCTGGATGACGCGCTGAACAAGCTGAAACAATCGATCCAGGAAGACCCGCTTGTGCGGGATCTGCAGGACAGCATTCTGTTTGATGTCACAGAAGACGGCTTGCTGATTCAATTGCTGGATTATCAGAAGCGGGAGATGTTCGAACCAGGCACGGATATCCTGACCCGTCGCGCCATTCGATTGCTGGCCCTGATCAGTGGCATTACGGTCGAACTGCCAAATGATGTCGCCATTACCGGCCATACCGATTCCGGAGCACAGCCAAATGCGACCCCGGACTATACCAACTGGGAGCTATCCGGTGACCGCGCCGCTGCCAGTCGTCGGTGGATGCAGGAAAATGGCTTCCCGGCAGGCCGATTGGTTCGGGTTGAGGGTAAAGCCGATACCGAATTACTGGACCCGCGCAATCCGGAGGATGAGCGCAACCGGCGCATTTCCATTCTCCTGTTACGCGATCACCCCCCGGAAACGCCCAGCCCTGCGGTCCCTGGCGCAACTCCACGCGATGGGAATGTCCCGGACACCATGGCTGGTCCCGCCCCAGCCCTAGACAACAGCGGGGCCGCACCGCCGCCCCTGCCGAAATTCTAGGGGCGGCACCATGGCGGACCTTGAGCAACAGATCATTGTCAAGAAAGTGAAGGTGAACCAGGAAGGGGCCCATGGGGGCGCCTGGAAAGTCGCCTATGCAGATTTTGTGACCGCCATGATGGCGTTCTTTCTGTTGCTGTGGCTGTTGAATGCGTCAGAGCAGGAAGTTCTGGACGGGCTTTCAAACTATTTCACGCCAACCACCCTCACCTCTTCCTCTCCCTCAGGATCGGGCAATGTGTTTGGCGGTTCAACGCCCAATGATCCCGGCCCGTCCGACAGTAAAATTGCGCAGGCCGCCAATGCGACAGGGGGAACATCCCAGGGTGACCTGAATGCACAGGATCAAGGCAGCGGCGCTAAGGATGAAGACAGCACCGGTACTGTTGGAGAAGTAAATTCGGAAGAAGAGGAGAACCGGTTCAACGTCGCGCGCCGGAATTTGGAAACCCAAATCAATGAGTTGCCCCCCGAACTGAAGGCGCTGAAAGATACGATCAAAATAGATGTGACCGATGAAGGTCTGCGCATTCAGTTGATTGATAATAACAATGAAGCGATTTTTAAACGCGGTACGGACGAATTGACGGATCATGCAAAGCTGGCACTGCAGCTTCTGGCTGATATCGCCATCAATCTTCCAAATCCGGTTTCAGTTACGGGTCACACTGGCGCTACCGAAGGCGTCGAGAATGTCTGGGAATTGTCCGTTAATCGGGCCAATGCAATTCGCCGTGGTTTAACCCGCAATGGATTACCCGGCCAAAGATTTGAAGCCGTGGTGGGGGTGGCCAACACAGAACCCCTAATTCCGGACAATCTGGACTCCCCCCAGAACAGGCGCATGACCATTGTCCTGTTGCGTCAGGCCCCGTTACGATAAAATCCGGTTTGATAGACCCCGGCTTGCAATCTGATCCAAAATTCCCATTTGAAATCAAAGCAAATGCGGAAGGAAATTGATTTTAAATGAACCAGTCGAATGAAAAGCCAATTGATGCAGGATTCACCCTGCGCCCACAGGATGATGCCCGCTTTGATGACCCGGTTTACTGGGAAGGAAGCGTCCTAAAGCGCCTGTTTGGATACATTGTCGATGTGATGGTATTGGCCGGTCTTTCAATGGGGATATGGATCATTACCGCCTTGACGCTGGGTTTGTTGGCCCCGCTTGCCGCCGCGGCAACCACAATCCTGCCCTTCGTTTATCACACAATGTTGATTTCCATGCGCGGACAGACCATCGGTCAAAAGCTGGCGGGTATAAGGGTTGTCGACGCGCCAACAGGAAGCAATCCCAGCCTGATTCAGGCCTTTTTGCTGACCGTCCTGTTCTATATCAGCCTGTCACTGGCCTTTATTCCGCTGCTGTATATCCTGTTCGATCCCCGGGATCGTTTCCTGCACGATATCCTCAGCAACACCCGGGCCTTGAACGCTGAAACGCTAAACAAGGCAGTTTGAATTCCCAATTCATTGGTTTGCTGTTGTATTCCTTAGATTACCTCGCATACTACCTGTAACAAGAATGATATGAACAGGTTAGGTGCGGGGTCTCACTAGGGGCGCTTCCACGGTAAAAAACCGGGTTGCGAGACAAAGGTAAATGGGAGACATCATCGAAGGCTCGATGGGATTATCAGGCTACGATTCACAAGGGTTCTTTTGCGAAATCGTCAGCGCAGCAAATAAGGGCATGATCCCACAATCCGTTGTGGAGCGGCTGCAGGGTCTGGATGCGGTCGAATTAATGGCGCGGTCCGACGCCGCATCGCGTGAACTGTATAATCTGGGCATAACCTTCACGGTCTATAGCGACCGGATGATGATTGATCGCATCCTTCCCTTCGATGTGCTGCCCCGTGTCATTGGGGCCGATGAATGGGTCGATGTCGAACGCGGGGTGACACAACGTGTTGAAACCCTGAACAAATTCATCTGGGACATCTATCACGATCAGAAATGCATCAAGGACGGTATAATTCCGGCCGAACTGGTCCTGGGGAATAAGAATTACCGACCCCAAATGGAAGGTGTGTCGGTGCCCGGTGGAACCTATGTTCATGTTTGCGGCATTGATCTGGTCCGGGATGGCGATGGCGTTTTCCGTGTTCTGGAAGACAATGCGCGCACCCCCTCTGGCGTGTCCTATGTCGTTGAAAACCGCCACATGATGCAGCGTGCCTTTCCGGATCTGGTGGATGCCTTCGGGATTCGATCCGTTGATGATTATGGCCCGCGTTTGCTGAAGGCGATGCTGGATGTCGCCCCAGAACATGTCGGGGACCCCCAAGTCTGTCTGCTGTCCCCCGGCGCGTATAATTCTGCTTATTTCGAACATATCTTTCTGGCGCGCGAAATGGGCATCCCCCTGGTGGAAGGGCGCGATCTGGTGGTCGAAAATGATCGCGTCTATATGCGCACGACGGAAGGGAATGAAGAAGTCCATTGCCTGTATCGCCGCATTGACGATGATTTCCTGGATCCGCGGGCCTTCCGGGAAGACAGCCTTTTGGGTGTACCGGGCATTTTTGATGCCTATCGCAAGGGCAATGTCACATTGGCCAACGCGATTGGGACCGGCGTTGCCGATGACAAGGCGGTCTATGCCTATATGCCGCGCCTGATTGAATATTACCTTGGGGAAGAAGCCATCCTGCCTAATGTTCCGACCCATATCTGCCGCGAACCGGACGGTTTGAAATATACCCTGGATCACCTGGAAGAACTGGTGGTCAAGCCGGTCGGGGAATCGGGAGGATATGGCATCTTGATTGGTCCCCGCGCCAGCAAGGCGGAACTGGCGGAATTTCGCGCCAAACTGCGCGATGATCCGGCCAATTTTATCAGCCAGCCAATGATCGATCTATCGGTCTGTCCCACCCTGCTGGAGGGCAGGATCGTGCCACGCCATGTCGACTTGCGGCCGTTCTGTGTGACCGGTAAATCCAGTTGGGTCCTGCCAGGTGGCCTGACACGGGTCGCCCTGCGGGAAGGGTCTTTGGTTGTGAATTCCAGTCAGGGGGGTGGATCCAAAGATACCTGGGTCCTGATGGATTGATATGAGGAAAGTCGCAAAATGACACAGCTCACTCTATTGGCCCGCTTCGCCGAAGAAATTTCCTGGATGGCCCGATACATGGAACGCGCGGACAATCTGGCGCGCCTGCTGGAAGTGAATGAAGTCTTTGCCAGGGACCGTCGTGGCGAACACAATTGGGACGCCATTATCGACCTGAATGCGGATCGGGAGCTGTTTGAAAAACAGCATGGCGCGACAAGCCCGTCCAAAACCGCCTATTTCTACATGCTGGACAGGGACAACCCGAACTCGATTATCTCTTCTGTCCGTTCGGCCCGCGAAAATGCCAGGTCGTTGCGTCCGCTGATCTCAACCGAGATGTGGACCCATCTGAATGTCTTTTTCAACGAATTGCAGGCGATTAGCGCGACGCCCGATAACATTCCCAATATCGCCCGTTTTTGTGAACGTGTCCGCACCGCCTGCCAGGCCCATACCGGCATAACCGAAGGGACATTTTATCGGGATCAGGGCTGGTATTTTTATCAATTGGGGAAATATCTGGAACGGGCCGACCAGACGACGCGATTGGTGGATGTCAAATATCACACACTCTTGCCCAGACCCGATGATGTCGGGTCGATCCTGGATCTCAGCCAATGGAATGCATTGTTGCGATCAGCGGCGGGCTATCACGCCTATCGACGGGTGCATCCACGGGGCATTGACCCGATCGGCGTTGCGGAGTTTCTGGTTCTGAATAACCGTTTTCCCCGTTCCGTCCGATACTGTATCGGCGAAGTGTCAAACCTGTTGTCCCAATTGATCTACACATTCCAACTTAACCGGGGTGATCGCGTCGCCGAGGCTGTGGATGTCATTCACAAGCGACTGGAAGACACCGACATGCAATCCATTATTGATTTTGGCATGCACGAGTTTCTGGATGCGATTCAATTGGATTTGATTGCCGTGGCGAAGGCGATGGATGTAGCATATTTTGGTCAGCTTGAAGAGGATGATGTCGCCGCATAGGCCGCTACATTGATCGCATAACTAACAGCGTGGCTGCATCCCCCTGCTGTATGGCCTGTATAAGGATTTGGATGATATGAGCCATCAACGCCCCTTGGGGCCCATTGTTTTTCATCGCTCTGGCCCGATGTCCTGCCCTTACCTGGATGGTCTGGTGGAACAACAGCTTTTCATGGAGCTGGGCGGCCCGAATGCACAGGAAACTTTTGAACATTTAAGTCTGTATGGGTTTCGCCGGTCGCATCACATTGTATATCGTCCCACCTGCAATGCCTGCCAATCGTGCATTCCTGTTCGAATCCGCGTCGCTGATTTTCAGACCAAACGCCGGTATCGCAAAATCTGGAACAGAAATGCCGACCTGACGGAGGAAGATGTCGGTCAAAAAGCCACTGAAGAACAATATAAGTTGTTCAGTCGCTACGTTAAATCCCGCCATGGCGATGGCGATATGGCAGGCATGTCGATTCGCGATTATTCAAATTTGGTGGTCGCAAGCCCTGTTGACACAGGATTATTGGAATGGCGGACGCCATCAGGATATTTGATGGCGACCTGTATAACCGACCGGTTGGGGGATGGTTATTCTGCCGTATACAGTTTTTTCGATCCCACAGAAGAGCGTCGCAGCCTTGGCGTATTTATGATTCTAAGCTTGATCGAACTTGCGATTAAAGCCGATAAACCATTCGTATATTTGGGTTTTTGGGTTCCTGGCAGCCCAAAAATGGATTACAAGGCATCCTTTGAACCCATCGAAGGATTCTATCGTGGCGCCTGGAGTGAAATTCGTGACAAAGAATCCTGGGGACCTGTGACAACCAGTCCCTGTGGCAAAACACTTTGAACCTATTGCAGGGTAATAAATTTACGGTATAAACAAGGTAAGCGATTTTGTTAACAAGATCGAATAACAAAGCCGATCACATAACGGGCAATTCTTGGATTGTACCGAGGTGGGAGGTCTAAACTTCGTGGTTGTCAGAATTTGGCGCGAGGCCGAAGAAAGCAACCCCGAGAGGGAAGCCAAGAAAAGGGAGAATTATGAAACGTCGCGATTTTCTTAAAGCTGGAACTGTTGCCGCAGGCGCGGCTGCCGTAACTGCAGCATCAAACTTTGCTAAGCCTGCCATTGCGCAGCAACGCATTGAAATGAACATCGTCTCCACCTGGCCACGGGATTTCCCGGGTCTGGGTACCGGGGCACAGCGTTTTGCACAGCGCGTTCAGGACATCACTGATGGCCGCATCCAGGTGCAATACTTTGCCGCTGGCGAGCGCGTCGGCGCGTTCGACGCCTTCGATGAAGTAGCCTCTGGGAATGCACAGGCCTATCACGGCGCAGATTACTACTGGAAGGGCAAGCATCCGGCATGGGCGTATTTCACGACCGTTCCGTTTGGTCTGACCTATACCGAAATCAACGCCTGGATCCGCTTCATGGGCGGCCAGCAACTGTGGGATGAGCTGGGCGCAGAATTCGGCCTTAAAGGCCTGATGTGCGGGAACACCGGCGGTCAGATGGGCGGTTGGTTCAACAAAGAAATCAACAGCGCCGATGACCTGCGTGGCCTGAAAATGCGTATGCCAGGCCTTGGCGGTGACGTGATCGCCAAATTGGGGGCCTCTCCGGTTTCCCTGCCTGGTGGTCAGATTTATGAAAACCTGGTTTCTGGTGCCATCGACGCGACCGAATGGGTTGGTCCGTGGAACGACTACGCCATGAAACTGTATGAAGCAGCC
Organism: Hwanghaeella sp. LZ110; assembly: GCF_048892525.1. Classification (NCBI taxonomy): domain Bacteria; kingdom Pseudomonadati; phylum Pseudomonadota; class Alphaproteobacteria; order Rhodospirillales; family Aestuariispiraceae; genus Hwanghaeella; species Hwanghaeella sp. LZ110. The sequence continues at coordinate 22,554 of NZ_JBLZHT010000004.1, forward strand.
AAATACTACTATTACCCTGGTTTCCATGAGCCGGGCTCGATGTTGGCTGTTGGCATGAACAAGTCCTGGTGGGAAGGCCTGTCGCCAATGGATCAGATGCTGATCGAATCCGCCGCGACCGTTGAAAATGACGTGATGATGTCAGAATTCAACGCCAACAACGGTACCTATCTGACCAAGCTGGTTAAAGAGCAAGGCGTTGTCGTGAAGAAATTCAACGATGATGTGTATGACGCGTATGGTAAGGCATCTGCTGAACTGTTCGAAGAAGTGAAAGCACACAGCGATCTGGCTGCACGCGTTCATGAAAGCTTCTTTAACACCCGTGCCGAGCTGGGTTCATGGGGTAACCTGCAGGACGTTGAATACGTTGTGCAGCGCAACCGCGTTTTGGGTCTGTAAGACCTTTGAGAATGATTTGGATTGCAGGCGGGGCTTTTGTCCCGCCTGCAGGCCAAAACAAAAAGTGCTCTGGCAATTCAAGACTGGAGACATGGACGAGATGGAAAAATCCGCCGTCCAATAATGAACGAACAGGTACATTTGGGGAGTTGCTATGAGCGCAGTTTCAGACGGCGTGACACCTGAATATTCAGATGTCGGCTCGAACGGGGTGTTGCCGAAGATTGCCCGCATTGTCGGTTGGATACTGTCGTTTACAACCCTGGTTTATATCATCAACAATTATCTGAATGTCTGGTGGGGTTGGCCAGGGGCCGCCGCAATTTTGGGTGATAATGCTGATAGTCACTTATTATCGGGCATTCAGAATGTTTTCTATCTTCTTGGTTTTGCTGCCGTTATTTTGTTTGTCTTCAGAACGCCTGATCGCTCTCTGCGCAAGGATTCCGAATCCCTTCGCGGGATTGTGAACTATATTATCCGGGCTGCATTCTGGGCCGTGATTTTTATTGGCGTGGTGGATGCCATCATTTCCTTCCTGCGGGTGGAAGACATTCTGCCCGCCCTGGTGGGGGATCAAATGACCTCCGATCTGGGACGGTCCCATTTTCGAGGTCCCTATGTTCATTTTCCTTTGATCATTTTGTCCCTGATCGTCGCCGCACGCACCAAAACACTTGGATTCCAATGGCTGGCGCTGTTGGTCGTTGTCGCCGAAATGTCGATTGTGGTGACACGCTTCGTGTTCTCCTATGAACAGGCATTTCAAGGCGATTTGGTCCGGTTCTGGTATGGTGCCCTGTTCCTGTTTGCCAGCGCTTACACGCTGTTCGAGGACGGTCATGTGCGCGTTGATGTTTTGTATGCCGGCTTTTCCACGCGCACCAAGGGCATCATCAATACATTTGGATGCATCGTCCTGGGTACCTCTTTGTGCTGGGTCATATTGATATTTGGCATGTGGGACCAATCCAGCATCATCAATACATCCATATTCAATTACGAAGTCTCACAGTCAGGCTTTGGCATGTATGTGAAATTCTGGATGGCCGGTTTTCTGGCAGTGTTTGCCGTATCAATGACCGTTCAGTTTTGCAGCTATATGATGGAAAGCGTTGCGGATATTCTGGGGGAACCCGGCCATCGTGAGCCGCCGCCCACAGGGGGCCCGGCTTAAACATCCAGCATTTTCTGTCGCTGTTTCAGCGGCTTGTAAAGACATCAACTTTGGACACTGTACGCTATGGAAATCTTCTTTTTAGTTATGTTGCTCGTGCTGATGGCTGGCACACTCGCTTCTGGATTTCCCGTTGCCTTCTCCCTTCCTGGGTCTGCGATCATTACCGTCTGTGTCGCAGCCGCGGCCGGGTATTTCATTGAAGGCAATCCTGACGCTTATTTTGCCCAAGGCGGCGCGTCCAATTGGTTGAGCGCCGGGGTCACAAACTTTCGGGGCGTTTACTGGGATGTTGATCGAGATACATTAATAGCCATCCCGCTCTTCGTCTTTATGGGCATTATGCTTCAGCGATCCAAAATCGCGGAAGACCTGCTGATCACCATGGCGCAGTTATTTGGTCCGGTTCGCGGTGGCTTAGGGATTTCCGTGGTGTTTGTGGGCGCACTGTTGGCTGCGACAACGGGGATTCTGGGCGCGACTGTGGTGGCGATGGGCATGATCTCCCTGCCCGCCATGATGCGGAACAACTATCAGAACTGGTTATCGACCGGCACAATTGCCGCATCGGGTACGCTGGGTCAGATAATTCCGCCGTCTATCGTTCTGATCATTCTGGCCGACCAGTTGTCGAACGCTGTGGATCAGGCGGGCGCATTGCGTGCTGCCGCATACAAAACCGCAACCGGCGAATTTTCTATGCCCAGCGAATTCGGTGTGACTTCCACCAGTGCCGGGGACATGTTCATGGGGGCGATGGTGCCAGGCCTGGTTCTGGTCGCGGTTTACATGCTGTTCATTCTGGTTGTCGCCTTCATCAAACGCGATGTCGCCCCGCCGGTCCCTTTCACAGGAAAGTATGATCGAAAGTTTGCGGGTAATGTCATATTGGCACTTTTCCCTCCCTTGGCGCTGATCTTCGTCGTGCTGGGATCGATCATCACCGGTATCGCAACCGTTAACCAGGCCGGTGCTGTCGGCGCCGTGGGGGCCATGGTGATGGCAGGCTATCGTCTGTATGAAGGGCATCGCCGCGCCTTCTGGCCGGCCGCAATAACCTGCGCCGCCGTCCTGGTCATTATGATCCTGACGTCACTGTACACGATTAACGTCAAAGCCATCGAAACGGTCGAGGATGAGATCGTTATCGGATTTGCCGTTCTTGCGGTCATCGTTTTCCTGGCAGGGGTTCTGTGGAGCGGTGCCCGCACCATGCGCATCGACAACACCTTGCAAGGCGTCTTGATGGAGACGGCAAAGACGACATCCCTGGTCTTCATCATTCTGCTGGGTGCGGCAATGCTGACCGCCGCCTTCCGCGGTTTTGGCGGTGAAGAACTGGTGCGCGAATTCCTGACCGGCCTGCCGGGTGGGTTCTGGACGCAGTTCATCATCGTCATGGCAGTGATCTTCTTCCTGGGGTTCTTCCTGGACTTTATCGAAATTGCCGTGGTCGTGGTGCCGATTGTGACACCGATCCTGTTGGCTGACCCATCGGCGAACGTTTCTGCGGTCTGGTTGGGCGTGATGATTGGTCTGAATATGCAGACCTCCTTCTTAACGCCGCCCTTTGGATTTGCCTTGTTCTATCTGCGCGGAGTTGCCCCGCCGGCGGTCAAGACAATACAGATGTATAAGGGGGTCGTTCCCTTCATCTCCCTGCAATTGCTGGCGCTGGTAATCGTCGGCATGAATCCGGCCCTGGTGAATTATTTGCCAACCCGCGTGTCTTTGCTGTCCGAAACAGCACCGCCGCCTGCCAATCCACGTTTGCAGAACTGCATTCAGGAATATGTCTGGGGCGAATTCCAAACACGCGGCGATGATATCAAAGCCGCGATTGCCCAGGCTCAGCAGTGGGATCTGGCAACCCTGCCGCCAGCCTTGCAAAATGACGTTGCAGAAAGCGTCACACTGGCAATGGGGTCCTTTGATGCGCTGAAAACAGCACGGGACGCGACAGATGCAAAAAATGAAGCTGCTGTCGTCTATAAGCCCCTGTTGGAGCAAGTTCGCATCATCCAGAAAGATATCGCCGATCACAAGGCAGAGCTGGATGAAGACAAACAAACCCTGGGCCGGCTGAAGCGCAATGGCGATGATCCAGAGCGAGAAGAACGCCTTGCCGCCCGAATCGAGATCCTGGAAGCTGAGATGAAGGAATTGACGGCAAGCATTCCAAGCGATTGGGCAGAAACTCGGAAGGTCTTCTCTAAATACCTGTCGGAAGAAAAGCGGGCCTATGGTGTGTATCGCCGCACCGTGGATGGGGCCTATGAGCCGATCAAGGTATTGTTGAGCACCCTCAAAGGATCAGATGATCTGGTGGCCGCCCGCCAGGATGTTGCCGATCTGGAAGACGTGATCCGGAATGCCTCTAAGGAGGAACTGGAAGCCCGCTTTAAAGAGGTCGAAAGCGAGGTCGGGGCTGTTGCCGGCGCCGGGGATATTCGCAATGCCCTGTCAGATGCGCGGCGCGCTATTGCCTCCAGCAACACTCCGGACAAGGAGGCCGCTTTAAGCTCCCTGTCTAAGGCCCTGACACTGATGGACTCCGAAATTGCCTGGCGTACAAAGGCATCTGCGGCGCTACAGTCCGACGTTGAATCTTATGAACGTAGCATTCACGACACGATCGGCGTACGGGAACTGGACCGCCTGCCCCGCCATATCGCGCTGTATGTCACCGGATGCAGTGCGGGTCATACGGATATCTCGCTGTATTTCTAAGATTGGCCAGGCAGCGCCAACAAAGTACAGGGGCTGTGGCGGAAACGTCACGGCCCCGTTTTCTTTTATGAAGGAAGATCAAACAAGTGGATCCATATTTCGGTTGATCCTGTTGAGATCCGCAGCCCGCCCGGCTTATCGTACGGACAATCCAGTTCATCATTTCTAAGCCGAAGGAGGTCGCAACAATGAAGTGCTTGCGCATCTATGCCACCCAAGATGGGGAATCGCATTTCGGAGAGGTCGAAATACCAACAGAAAAGGCATCGGTCCACCCCGACGCCACGCCGTTCGACATATCTGCCAGTTATCCTGCATCCCGCATTCGCTTCACCCGGATCCCGGCGGGCATGCGCCAGGTCGATTGGCACACCGTGCCAGATCGAGAACTGACAGTGAGACTAAATGGTACGGTAGAGTACGAAACAAGCGATGGTGAGGTCCGGAAGGTTTCTGCGGGGGAATTCGTTCTGGTTGAAGACACCCATGGCAAAGGCCATCTATCCCGCCATTCCCAAAACGCTCAAATGGTTCTCTGGATATCTTTGCCGAATGGTTTGGATGATCCGCAATCGGCATAACGCGGACACAATGATCCTAAACACGGCACAATCCGCCAAAGAAAAAGGCCGCACACTGTCCGTGCACGGCCCTTAACAAAACAGTCGATAGAATCAGTGCGTTATCCGCGCATCTTCCCCAGGATTTTCCAGCCAAGCGGCAGAACCGCAGCGGCCAGGGCAGATTTAACGATACCGCCCAGAATAAAGGGGGCTACACCAGCAGAGAATGCAATCGGAACCGCAGCAGCGAAGTCCAGACCTTTTGCAACGGCAATAACCTGGGTCAGCCACAGAAAACCGAATCCAAAAATTAGGACCGTACCAAGGATATTCGCAGCGAAGGTGCTGGGAATGTTGCGCCAACCGCGTTCAGCCAGCCATCCGACAATAAGTGCCGAAAGCACAAAGCCGAAAAGATAGCCGCCCGTCGGGCCAGCCATATAGGCCAAGCCACCGCCCCCTGCGAAAACCGGAAGCCCCAAGGCACCTTCGGCCAAATAAGCGATGATGGTCGCTGCGCCCAGGCGCCAACCATAAGCCATCGCAATCAAGAGAACCGCAAAAGTCTGCATGGTCATTGGGACGGGAAGCATCGGCACGTTGATCGTGGCAGAAATGGCTAAAATCGCTGTTCCAGCCAAGACCAGAACCACATTGCGCATCCAACGGGCGGCACCTTCGGCCTGCCATACTGTCTGTGCCAATGTAGGCTGCGTTGCAATCGCATTAGACATTTTCAATTTCCTTCCAACATTTAAAAACAGTTCCAATACTGTCGGCAATTTGGATAGCAGAATGTACGCTGCTTGCAAATCACCTCTAAGGCACAAGGTTTCAGGCTGGCTGAGTCCCAAATTCCGCGGGGGAGACGATTTCCAGTAACTCACAATCATCGCTACAGCGCAGCAATTCATGGCAAATGCCGGGGGGCTGATGCACGCAGGCCCCCGCCTCCATCGATACTTCGCCCTGCCCCTCATACCAGAATGTTACCCAGCCCTTCAGCACATAGACCATTTGGAAGTCCAGGCTGTGCGTATGGGCGCCGGTGCCGTCTGTGCAGGCTTCCCGGGCACGGATGACCTGGGCATGAAACTGGCCATCGGTCGCCTCCCCCATACCCAGATCCCGGTATTCAAAGAAAGAGCGTAGGCCCTTATCGTCAAAAACACCGTCCTTGGCATGTTGCACAGAGAATTTCATCGCATTCCCCTAGTACCTAGTACCTAGTACCTAGCTGAACTTGTTAGAGCGTGGAAAGCCTGCCGGCGGCATCCGACCAGCCTGGGCCCGCTTCCCGATCCAGCCGCTTAAATCATGCTCTGTGCGGGTTCGATCACCGATCTGCCAGGTCAGGCCTTCGGCTTTGGCAAAGGTTTTTATATCGCTTAAACCGCCATCCCGGTATTTCTGCAGGATAACGCCTCGCCCTCTCGCCATTTCGGGCAGTTCTTCCATATCAAACACCAGCAACTTGCGATTTTTACCGATCACCGCGACGCTGTCGTGATCCGCATCAATAATGCGGCACCCCATCGCCTCTACCTTGCCAGACACATTCAATATCTGCTTCCCGTTTCGAGTCTGGGCCAGCACATCATTTTCCGGAATCATAAAACCTCGGCCATCTGTTGAGGCAACCAACAGCTTCCGATCCGCCTGATGCACCATCAGGCTGACAATCTCATGATCATTGGGCAGGTCGATCATCAGGCGCAGCGGCTCCCCATTGCCGCGTCCACCGGGCAATTTATCGGCCCCAATGGTGTAAAACCGACCATTGGTGCCAAAAATCAGTACCTTATCGGTGGTCTGGGCCGGGATAACGAAGCGCGGACCGTCATCTTCCTTGTACTTAATTTCCGCATCGGAGGCCAAATGACCCTTCAGCGCCCGTATCCAGCCCTTTGCAGAACATACGATGGTGACCGGCTCTTTCTCTATCATCGCCTCCAGCGGAACGATAACAGCCGTCGGTACAGATCCCATTTCCGTCCTACGACGGCCCAGCGGTGTTGTGGGGCCATAGGCTTTCTTCAAGTCGCGCATTTCGTCGGCGATATGCTTCCAGCGCATCTCCCCATCGGCCAATAGGGTCACAATCTCTGACAATTCCGTTTCCAGGCCATCATACTCTTTCTTGATTTCGAACTCTTCCAAACGGCGCAAGCTGCGCAAGCGCATGTTCAGGATCGATTCCGCCTGCAAATCCGACAGGGCGAATGTATCCATCATCACCTGCTTTGGATGGTCTTCTTCGCGAATGATGCGAATGACTTCATCCAGATTGAGGTAACAGATCAGATAGCCCTTCAGGATTTCCAATCGCCGCTCGATCTGGGCCTTGCGGTGTTCTGAGCGTCGGATCAACACATCATGGCGGTGATCCAGAAAGGCCTGCAAGGCCTCTCTCAGATTGACCACTTTCGGTACCCGACCGCCCTCGGTCAGAACATTCATGTTCAGGCTGAAACGGGTTTCCAGGTCCGTATAGCGAAACAGACTTTCCATCAGCATTTCAGGATCGACATTGCGCGATTTCGGCTCGATCACGATGCGCACATCTTCCGCAGATTCATCCATGATATCGCCCAAAATGGCGATCTTCCGCTCCTGGATCAGTTCCGCGATACGCTCAATCAAGCGCGATTTCTGTACCTGATAAGGAATTTCCGTGACAACGATCTGCCAGGTTCCACCCTTTAACTGCTCCACTTCCCAGCGCGCGCGAATGCGGAAAGAGCCCCGTCCTGTCCCATAGGCCTCTGCAATCGCCTCCCGGCTTTCAACCAGAGTGCCGCCCGTCGGGAAGTCTGGCCCTGGAATAAAGTCCATCAGCTTCGCGACGGAGGCATTGGGGGTCTTGATCAGATAGATCAGGGCTTCGCACAGCTCTGCGACATTATGGGGGGGAATAGAGGTCGCCATCCCAACCGCAATCCCAGCCGCACCATTGGCCAGCAGATTGGGGAAGGCGGACGGCAGAACAACGGGCTCGCGCCCTTCCCCGTCATAAGTGCCGCGAAAATCAACGGCATCGTCATCTATGCCCTGCAGCAACCGATTGGCGGTTTCGGTCAGCCGTGCCTCAGTATACCGCATGGCCGCTGGGTTATCGCCATCGACATTGCCGAAATTCCCCTGACCATCGACCAGGGGATAGCGCACAGCAAATTCCTGCGCCAGACGCACCATGGCTTCATAGATCGAGCTGTCGCCATGGGGGTGATATTTACCCATGACATCCCCGACGATACGCGCGCATTTCTTAAAGCCGCTTTCGGGGTTCAGCTTCAATTCGCGCATCGCAAATAACAGCCTGCGATGCACTGGCTTCAACCCGTCCCGCGCATCGGGCAAGGACCGCGACGTAATTGTCGACATGGCATAGGCCAGATAGCGTTCGCTTAACGCATCGGCCAGCGGTATCTGGCGCAAGGCCACTGCGGGCGCGTCGTCTGTCATTCTTCAAGTCTCCTCAGATATCACAGTATAGTGTATCCGCTGGAGCCCAGAACGCAAGATATCGTGTGACCTATTCCGCAGGCTGTGCGCGATTGATGCGCCCTTGCAGCAGCAGAACACAGACCAATGCCACCAGGATCGGTCCAGTGATGCTGAGTGTCACAGTTCCCCAGCCATAGGCCTGTTGCAGAGCACCAGACAGGAAGCTGGCAATCGACACAGCGCCAAAGACCAACAGATCATTCACACCCTGAACCTTTGCGCGTTCTTCCGGCGTGGCAAATTCGGTCAGCATGGTTGTGCCGCCAACAAACATAAAATTCCATCCCACGCCCACCAGAACCAGGGAGGAGAAGAATTGAATCATGTCGATACCGGTCATATTGATCACAACAGAGCCCAGATACAGCCCCGCCCCCACCAGTATAATACGGGGTGCAGAATATCTGGCGATCAGACTGCCGGTGAAGAAACTGGGCGCGAACATGGCAATAACATGGCCCTGTATCACAAAGGCCGCATCGTCAAATAGATGGCCGCAATCAATCATCGCCAAAGGAGTCGCAGTCATCATAAATGACATGCTGGAATACCCCACCATCCCTGCCAGCACTGCGATGACAAATTTAGGATCCTGCGCCAACTGCTTGAAACTGCGCCCTGTAGAATCGCCCTTCTTGCGCTTTGGCGGCGTTGGGATGCGGATAAACTGTAACACCGCCACAGCCATCAAGGCGAGCATCGCCACTGAAATATAGGCCCCGGCAAACAGGACCGGCGCAAAGATATCTCGCGTATGTTTCGCAATCTCAGGACCAAAAATGCCAGCCACCAAGGGCCCGATCATCACATAGGACACAGCCTTAGGCTTGAATTCCGCCGATGCGGTATCGGCAACGGCAAAGCGGAACTGCTGCCAGAATGCATTGTGAAAACCAATCAAGAACCCAGCCAAGACGAACAGCCAGAAATTCTGATCAAACAGGGCATAGGTCGCCAATCCCGCTGCGCCGAATCCGATCAACTGGCCGACAGAAAAGCCGGCACGTCGACCGATACGGGCCATCAGCAAGGCGGCGGGCGGTGCCGCCATCATCGTCCCAATGAATTGCATCGACAGTGCCAGAGTGCTGAGCGCCCGCTCCGAAAACGTGCCGATCAGGGGCAATGAATACATAACCTCCGGCCGCGCCAGATAGGCACCGGCTAGAGCCGTCACGGTCATGATCAGAACCGCGCCCGTGTTACTGACCGCCAGGGATGCGCATAACAGCATCGTGTTGCGGATCGTTGGATCACCCTTTGGGAACAACATGTCTTAATACCCTATCGCACTGCCATCTTTGCGCGGATCAGACCCAGCGGTCAGAATGCCCTGTTCCCAATCAATGAAGATCGCCTGCGACCCACCAACCGGCCCACGGGGTTGAACCAGTTTATGCCCGCGGGCTGTCAATTCATCCTGAATATCCTGCGGCACGGCCCCTTCCATTTCCACCTCACCCGTGAACGGGTCGGGCATGAAGCGCGGCGCATCCATTGCTTCCTGGATATCCAGGCCAAAGTCAAAATGCCGTGTCAGGAACTGCATATGGCCGAAGGCCTGATATTCGCCCCCCATAACACCAAATGGCATCACGGCGCGATCCCCCTTGGTCAGCATGGCCGGGATGATCGTATGCAAGGGACGTTTTCCGGGCGCAATCGCGTTTGGATGCCCTGATTGCAGGCTGAAACCCATTCCTCTGTTCTGCAACAAAACGCCGGAATTGGGGGCCATCAGGCCGCTGCCAAATCCATAGAATACCGTATTGATGAAGCTACAGCAGTTGCGGTCCTTATCGACGACGGTGATATAAACCGTGTCCTTATGACGGGGCAGGTCGACTGCTGTTGTCGGATCCGCCGCACGTTTTGGATCAATCGCGGCGCGCACCGATGCGGCATAGTCAGCCGACAGTAATTCCTCAACCGGAACCGGGTTGAAATCAGGATCTGCGAGATAGAGATTTCGGGCTGTATAGGCCAGGCGTCCTGCCTCAATTTCCTGATGGATGCGGTCTGCCGTGATTGGGCCTTTTGCGGCGTCGACGTCACATCCCCCCATCACATTCAACAGCAACAGTGCGATCACGCCCTGGCCATTGGGCGGGCATTCCCAGACCTTATAGCCCCGGAAATCCGTTGAAATCGGCGTGACAAAATCCCCTTTAACAGAGGCGAAATCCTCCATTGTGTGAAGGCCGCCCTTGGATTGCAGATAGGTCACGATATCCTCTGCAACTTCACCGGTATAAAATGCATCGCGACCGTGATCGGCAATCAACTGCAATGTCTTGGCAAGCTTTGGCTGCGAATGGCGGCTGCCAATGGCAGGGACTTCCCCATTGACCAGAAATGTCTCAGCCATTGACGGTTCCGCGGCCAAAAGCGCCTTTTCCACTGAAAAGTCACGATGCACCCGCGATGAAATAGGATAGCCATCCCGCGCATAACCGATCGCCGGTGCCAGCACATCGGCCCAGGGCATATGGCCAAATTTCTGGTGCAGTTGCCACCAGGCATCAACAGCGCCTGGTACTGTGACCGCATGAACGTCGCGCTGAATTTTTGTGATCCCCAGCTTCTGATAATAGTCGACCGTCGCCCCGCTGGGCGCCTTGCCAGAACCATTAAACGCGGTGATATCCGCACTGCCCGCTGGCGCATACAGACAAAAATTATCCCCGCCAATACCGGTTGAACCTGGTTCAACAACGCATTGCACCGCACAGGCCGCAATGGCCGCATCCATGGCGTTCCCACCGGCCTGCAGGATTTGAACCGCCGTCTGCGTGGACAATGTGTGTGAGGTCGATGCCATGCCGGTAGGCGCATGAACAGGTGAGCGGCCAGGCCGTTCCAAGTTTCTCATAGGGGTAAAGTCTCCGTCCCAGGAAGCAAATCAGGAATTTTTTATGTCCGATGACAGCCGACAATACCGATTTAGGGCATCCTTGCCACGGGAAAAATGTCCTTGATAAAGCCGTTAGCTTTTTTGCTTAAAGGCATTCTGTATCAGCACATCATTTACCACGCCACGGCCCAGAACACGCCCGCTGATTACAAGCATGCGACGTTTCAGGCTTTTCACCAGAATGCGATCTTCAACCGGGACAACAGCGAAATATCCATTCAAATCTGTCAGAAAAGCATTGCGCAATCTTGGCATTAGCTTTTGTGCAAAGGCCTCATTGTCGGGCCCGATGGTTTCCAACGTGACATTCAAAATCACATAATTCACCACGACGCCGCCGCGAATAACGGGGATGCGCAGGGGATCAAGCTCTATCAATCTTGTGTCCGGCGGTGGCGGCGGTGCGGGTTCCGCCATGTCATTCTGGGTCGGCAGAACGAAGAAATAATAATAGCCCCCGCCGCCGCCTGCCAGCAGAACCAAAACGACGACAATGATGATCAAAATCTTCATAGGGCCAACGCGTTAAAAAGCATCACACACGATACTCTAAAGACAGTCATAGCCCAGCACTAGCTGTGACGGAAGCCCACATGCGTGAAGGTTAGTTCTTCACCGTCTGCATCATGGACAACCACACGGTCGCCTGAAACGATCTCCCCGATGCGGGTCACACGACAGCCGCTGTCGGCTGCGGCGGCTTCGATATCTGGGGCCCGTCCGGTGATCAGCAATTCATAGTCATCGCCACCGGTCAGCAATTCCAGATACAGATTGGGCTGATCAGCAACCAATTCAGCCGCACTGGCAGAAAGCGGCACGGATTGCGCGCGTAATACGGCACCGACGCCTGATTGTTCACAGATATGCGCCAGGTCGCCGATCAGGCCGTCTGATACATCCATCGCCGCATGGGCCCGCCCTACCAGGGCCAGACCCAAGGCGATACGCGGGTCCGGGCAGCGATAGCGTCGCAGCATGGCGTCCGCTTCCGGTCCATAGGGTAATTGTCCTTGGGCGGCCAGAAGGCCCAGAAATCCATCCCCAATCCCGCCAGAGACGTATATCGAATCTCCAACCTGTGCGCCTGACCGCCGCAAGGCCTGTCCCACAGGCACAGTGCCCAAGGCAGTGACCGCAATGGAAATCGGGCCGGGGGTGGAGGTTGAATCACCCCCCATCAAATGCCAATCAAATTCCAACTGATCCGCGGCCAAGCCATGGCAGAAAGCCTCAATCCAGGAATCATCTATGCGCTTTGGCAGGCTGAGGGACAGGAAATAGCCAAGCGGCGTCGCCCCCATGGCGGCCAGATCCGACAGGTTCACCCGCATCGCCTTGCGCGCCAACATGTCCGCTGCTTCATCCCCGATGAAGTGAACGCCTTCGACAATCGTATCCAGGGTTACGACCAGCTCACGCCCCGGCGGAACGGCAAATACCGCTGCATCATCCCCCAGGTTAAACGCGCCTGGGGCCCCTTTCGCCAGGGGTCGGAAATACTGTGCTATGCGATGAAACTCGCCGGTTGCCGGGGAAGGCTCTTTCTGTTTATCAGCCATGATCCGCATCGGGGGCGATCAAATCCACATCGTCCTGACGCAGCACCGTCGCCAGTCGATCCAGAATACCGTTCACAAAACCGGTTTCCGCCGTATCATAGAATGCGGCAGCAATGGTCAGATATTCGCTGATCACCACGGGCGGGTCGATTTCATCGCGCCGCGCCATTTCATAGGCCCCTGCCCGCAGGATTGCCCGCAGCACGGTTTCCAGGGATGCGACCTTGCGTCCCTTTTCAATCGCGGCCTCAATCACGCGATCCAGGTCTTGCCTGCCGCCCGTAACGCCCAGCACGATTTCAGTGAAGAACGCGCCATCGGCCTGAATTGTTTCCCCATCCAGATCTGCCGTGCCGCCCCGTTCTCGAAAGCTGTCAATTGCCTTGCGCGCGTGATGGCCCGAAATTTCCATCTCGTACAAGGCCTGGACCGCCGCCAAACGGGCTGCCCGACGCTGCGCACTTTGGGAGGGCGAAAGTGATGTATGAGGGCTCATGATAGGCTGTTCCAATCAGGTAAGGTCAAAATTGCGACGCAGGGCGATCATACGCAGGCACGCCGCTGCCGCATCCTTGCCCTTGTTCTTTTTATCCCGCGATGCCCGCGCCCAAGCTTGCGCTTCATTTTCTACCGTCACAACACCATATCCAATCGCCAGATGATGCTGCACGGACAGATCCATCAGACCGCGCGCGCTTTCGTTACAGACATAGTCATAGTGGGTTGTCTCCCCCCGAATGACGCATCCCAGGGCCAGATAGCCATCATAGCGACCCGGCTGTCCCGAATGGGCCATGGCGATGGCAGCGGGCAGTTCAAACACACCAAAAACCGTCACACGGTCATAAGTTGCCCCCTGCGCTTCCAATTCCGCAATGGCACCCAGGCCCAGTTCCTCAGAAATCGCCGCATAATAGGGCGCTTCCACGATCAGTATATGTGCCACAATTGACCCTTTCTTTGCGCGCTTCTCAGCCCAACGCCTTGCGACCAACGATTTTTAATCCATAGCCTTCCAGACCGATCACGGTCTTATCGGTATTGGACAGCAAGACCATATCATGCACGCCCAGATCGGCTAAAATCTGTGCGCCAATGCCATAATCGCGCAATTCGCCGGTGGCATCCTCTGTCGCCTTATTCTCACGCCGACGCACGCGGTCAGACAGAGAGGTCGCATGCGGTTCCCGGATCAGGACCACGACGCCACAGCCCTCTTGCCCGATCAGGTCCATGGCTTTCTGCAAATCACCGGCCTTGCCGCCTTCTGAGTCCATCAGAACATCATCCAGAATGCTCAGCGCATGCATGCGCACGAATGCGGGCGTACCAGCCTTCAAATCCCCCTTCACCAGGGCGACATGTTCGGCATAGTTCAGGCGATTGACATAAACATGCATGGTAAATTCACCGCCATGCACTGATGTCAGGGTCGTGCTTTCCGTCCGATCTACCACACGGTCATGCTGGCGACGATGGGCAATCAAATCCGCAATGGCACCAACTTTAAGTCCATGAAATTGCGCAAATTTAATCAGGTCTGGCAGGCGCGCCATTTCACCGTCATCATTCATGATCTCACAGATCACGCCAGCCGGGCTTAATCCCGTCAAACGCGCCAGGTCTACCGCAGCTTCCGTATGCCCCGCGCGCACCAAAACACCGCCATCCCGGGCCAACAGTGGAAAGATATGGCCTGGCGTCGTGATGTCTTCCGGTGTCGCATTGGGGGCGACTGCGGCGGCAATCGTGCGCGCGCGGTCCGGTGCGGAAATCCCGGTAGTGACCCCTTCCCGTGCCTCAATCGATACGGTAAAGGCGGTCCCAAAGCGGCTGGCATTCTTTTGCGGCATCAGTTCCAGGCCCAGACGCTTAACCTGCTCCCCCTGAAGCGCCAGGCAAATCAGCCCACGGCCATATTTCGCCATGAAGTTAATAGCTTCCGGGGTCGCCATCTGGGCTGGGATCACCAGATCGCCCTCGTTCTCGCGGTCCTCATCATCCACCAGAATGAACATCCGGCCATTGCGGGCTTCCTCAATGATCTCATCAATAGAAGACAGGAAGCGCGTATCACCCGCCGCACGGGCGATGTCCTGTTTTGATAACACAGAGGGGCTGTCTTTACTCATCCGGGCATTATCCTTCTTGACCAAGCAGGCGCGCAACATATCGGGCCAGCGCGTCCCCCTCAAGGTTCACCCGATCCCCCGGCTTGGCGCGACCAAATCCGGTTTCTGAAAAGGTATGTGGGATGATGTTGACGCCAAAGCTGTCTTCACCAACCTCGTTGATTGTCAGGGAAACACCATCCAGGACAACAGATCCTTTCGGTGCAATATATTTCATAAGATTAGCGGGCGGGCGAAAACTAAAGCGCCAGCTATCCCCGTCCCGCTGACGGTCGACAATGTCGGCGACACCATCCACATGGCCCAGCACGAAATGGCCGCCCAGTTCATCACCCAGGCGCAATGCGCGCTCCAGGTTCAGGTGCGATCCGACGGACCAGCCATCCAATGTCGTCTTCGACAGGGTTTCACCAGAGGCCTCAACAGCAAACCAGCCTTGGCCCTGTGGGGTGCGCCCGGTTTCGATCACCGTCAGACAACAGCCGGAACAGGCGATCGATGCGCCCAAAGCAATGTCTTCAACCTGATAGCGGGTTTCAATGACGAAGCGGGTATCGCCACGGTCTTCCCGCACAGATACCCGTCCTTGATCGGTAATGATGCCGGTAAACATTTGCCTTATCCTACAGACTTCACATTCAGGCCTGTATTTACGCTTCTCAGCCGATAAGGCAAACCCAGTCTACCCTAAACGCGTGCGAATTTCGTCCAGCATCGCCAAACGCTTCTTCTTCAACTCTTCCAGATGCATGTCATCCATGGGTTCGACATCCGTCTCACCCCGGTGAATTTCTCGGTTCAGCTCGTGATATGTTTCCGTCAGCTTATGGAAATGCGGATCGCTTTCCCGAAGATTGTGCAAAGCCTCCGTGCTGTTTGGAAATTCTTCTGCCAGTTCGTGGGGGGTATGGGACATTGGTATTCTCCAGTGCTAATGATCAATATCGAAAGAATTCTGACCTGATTTGATCCACAGCGCCTTGCGCTGGATCAAGAAGGACGGGCTCGACAGCGCCTCCTCACACCTGACATGGGATGTAAGAAACCGCATTTAAAGTTATGATTTTAATGATTTTTAAGAAATATATCGACCAGGCTTGATCCGACCGCACGGGATGAAATCAATTCAAACCGTGTCGCATCAGCAAGTGCAGTAACGGCAAGGTCCGCAATTCCCGCACGCGCGTCTGCCCCCAGAACAAGGCCGGACCGATACCAGACCACCCGATCAACACAATCCGCCTGCAGGAAGGATGCCGCGACCTGTCCGCCCCCCTCCACCATCAGGCGTGTGATGCCATTCCCCGCCAAGGCTGACAGCACATCCGGCACCGATAGACCGCTTTGACTCTGAGGTACAGCGATCCGGGTCACACCTTTCGGTACAGCTGTATCACAGCCCTGCGCGACGAATTGCAGGGTTGGGACCGTGCCGTCGCATAGTTTCACGGTCTCTGGAAGCCGCCCCTGCCCGTCCATCACTATCCGCAAGGGCTGATCCTGAATTCCCTGCAGACGGCAGGTCAGTGCGGGATCGTCGGCCAGGACGGTGCCGATTCCAACCAGAATGGCATCATGGGTCATGCGCAGCAGTTGCGCGTCCTGACGTGCTTCCGGCCCCGTAATCCAGCGACTTTCACCAGATGCCGTTGCGATCTTGCCATCCAGGCTGGTCGCCAGCTTTAGCGTCACCATGGGACGGTTCCGGGTGCGCGACAGAACGAACCCCTGGTTCAAAAGCAAGGCCTCGCGTTCAAGTACGCCCAATGTGACTGGTATTCCGGCAGCCTCTAAAGCTGCGACGCCGCCCCCGGCAACGCGGTTGTCCGGATCGATCATCGCGATCACGACACGTGCCACCCCGGCCTCGATCAAGGCTGTTGAGCACGGGCCGGTCTTTCCGGTATGGCTGCAGGGTTCCAGGCTGACATAGGCGGTTGCCCCCTTTGCCGCAGATCCGGCGCGGCGCAGGGCCTCCGTTTCCGCATGGGGACGACCACCGGGCTGGGTCCAGCCGCGCCCGACGACCTGACCATCCTTAACCAGCACACAGCCCACCGCCGGATTGGGTGCGACCCGCCCCAGACCGCGCTGCCCCAGAGCCAGGGCGACGCGCATCCAGCGGCGATCCTGGGCCGTTTCGGGGCTTGCGGTCATGGGTCAGTCTTCAGTTAGAGATCATCTTCAAGTTTGGAGACGTCACGCTGCACGAAATCCGTGAAATCCTTGGCCTCGCGGAAGTTCCGATAAACCGACGCGAACCGGACATAAGCGACCTGATCCAATTGCAGCAGGGCTTCCATCACCATTTCGCCAACCGTTGAAACCGGTACTTCGCTTTCGCCGGAGCTTTCCAGCCGGCGCACGATGGAATTGACGATCCGCTCTATCCGGTCCAATTCCACATTGCGCTTGCGACACGCGATCTGCATGGAGCGGATCAGCTTGTCGCGATCAAAGGGCTCGCGCTGACCGTTTTTCTTCACCACGGTCAATTCACGCAATTGAACGCGCTCAAAGGTCGTGAAGCGGGCCCCGCAATTCAGGCACATTCTCCGACGGCGAATGGCTGAGTTATCCTCAGTTGGCCTGGAGTCCTTCACCTGGGTGTCATCATTACCGCAGAACGGACATTTCATTGCTCTAAAGCCCCCTCACAGATGTCCGGGACGGGCCAGCCCCGCCCCGGATGTCGCCTTATGCGCCTGGATCGCCTGGGCGATCAATAAGGCGCATCATACAATGGGAAACGCGCACACAGCGTTTTCACACGCGCATGCACAGACTCTTCAACCGCAGTATTGTTTTCCCGATTCGCAGCCAATCCGTCCAGTACTTCTACGATCAGCTGTCCCACTTCGCGGAATTCAGCCTCGCCAAAGCCCCGCGTTGTGGCAGCAGGCGTCCCCAGACGAATACCACTGGTAACCATCGGCTTTTCCGGATCGAACGGAATGCCATTCTTGTTACAGGTGATCCCGGCGCGCTCCAGGCTCTTTTCGGCAATATTGCCGGTCAGGCCCTTCGGGCGCAAATCGACCAGCATCAAATGCGTATCGGTGCCACCGGACACAATGTCCAGCCCCCCTTCAACCAGCGTTGCCGCCAACATTTTGGCATTGCGCACGATGGCCGCCGTATAGGCCTTGTATTCGGGGCGCAAAGCTTCACCAAACCCAACCGCCTTGCCTGCGATAACATGCATCAAAGGACCGCCCTGCAGGCCTGGGAAAACAGCGGAATTGAATTTCTTCGCCAAGGCTTCGTCATTGGTCAGGATGATGCCACCGCGCGTGCAGCGCAGCGTCTTGTGGGTCGTCGAAGTTGCGACATGAGCATAATCCAGCGGGTTTGGATGCTGTCCACCAGCCACCAGCCCCGCGAAATGGGCCATATCGACCATGAAATACGCCCCCACGCTGTCGGCAATCTCCCGGAAGCGTTTGAAATCAATCAGGCGCGGATAGGCTGAGCCCCCCGCGATGATCAGTTTGGGCTTATGTTCCTGCGCCAGGCGCTCCACCTGATCGAAATCGATCAGGTTGTCTTCTTTACGCACATCGTATTGAACCGCATTGAACCATTTGCCCGATTGGTTCGGGGCCGCACCATGGGTCAGATGCCCACCGGATGCCAGCGACAGGCCCATATAGGTGTCGCCGGGCTGTAACAGCGCAAAGAACACTGCCTGATTTGCCTGGGCGCCGGAATGTGGCTGCACATTGGCAAATTTACAGTCAAACAGCTTGCAGACCCGCTCAATCGCCAGTTCTTCGACAACATCAACATATTCGCATCCACCATAATAGCGACGCCCGGCATAGCCTTCAGCGTATTTATTGGTGTTTACAGAGCCGACAGCCTGCATAACGGCGCGGCTGACAATGTTTTCAGACGCGATTAGTTCGATCCCGTCATTCTGGCGATGCAATTCATCCTCAAGGGCGGCATAAACAGCGGGATCGCTGTCTTTCAGGTCATTTTGAAAAAAACCGGTATAGCCATATAAATCCTGCTTTTCTGCTGTGCTCATTCCTTAAGGTCCTTTTGCATGTTAGGGCTGGCTTAAACTAAAAACAGACCACGCCCCAGGGTTACGCGATACCCTTGCACAGGGTACAATCAATCGTATCACATTACGTCCGGCATTCTGACGGTCGGGGTCATTTTCTCAACCCGCCTGGCATGCCGCCCGCCCTCAAAATCAGTCTGCAGGAATACAGTAAGGGACTCCAAAGCGACTTCGATCCCCATCGTGCGTGCGCCCAAAGCGATAACATTCGCGTCATTATGCTGGCGCGACAGACGCGCATCGGTGCTGTTATGGCACAGGGCTGCGCGAATATGACTATGACGGTTCGCCGCAATTGAAATGCCAATCCCGGTGCCACAGACCAAAATGCCCCGCGATGCCCGGTCATCTGCCAAGGCCTGCGCCATCAACTCCGCGAAATCCGGATAATCCACACTGTCGCCGGAATGGGTGCCCAGATCCAACGGATTCAGACCCAATTGTTCCAGAACCGGCAACAGGGCCAGTTTCATTGGCAAACCCGCGTGATCGCAAGCCAGCGCCACCGTCTTAGTGTCATTCTTATCTGTCACACCATACCCTCGCCTCAGCGGAAGAGGCCGGGATGTAACACAATGTCGATGGCATTGCCAGAAAAACCCCCACAATTAGGGTCAGCCACCGTATCTGTGAGTTTATTCAGCGCACCATAAAGTGAACTGCGCGATCGTAGATCAGCCCCGATGACGATAAAAATCTCTGGACAGAAAAACACTGCATATTGTGCAGAAATAAAATTCATCCACTACAAATTGAGAAGTAAAAAATTTAACTAACATTGCTTTTTAGATATCTAACAAGATTTACTGAATCTATATTGATTTACATGCCTTTCTTTGCTTTAGTTTCGTTTGGAACGCCCAAAAACTATACAGTAATTGCAGTTGATGACTGCATTATCGAAGAGTGTTGGGACGTCGGGGCTGCGGTTTTAGGAACGCGATACCATCACGTGCCGGTCTGTTTACGGGTTTGCACCAGGGGGAAGTAGATTATGCCAACACTGAAATCTGACACTGCAACGAAATCAGCGGACGCAGGAAGTTCTGCAACGCGGGGCGATTTGTTGCAAATGACAGCGGGCGTCGTTTCCGCCTATGTCGGCAACAATCCGGTGGAAAAAGCCGATATCAGCAATGTGATTGGTGAAGTATTCACGAAATTTGCATCCCTCAGCAATACACCGCCGCGCACCCCTTCCCGTCCGCTGCGCCCAAAGGCTTCTGTCGCGCCCAAAAATTCTATCACCCCCGATTACCTGATTTGTCTTGAAGACGGTAAGCGCCTGAAGATGCTGAAACGGCACTTGCGCACCGCCTATAATCTGACGCCGGAACAGTATCGCGCGAAATGGGGCCTGCCGCCAGAATACCCAATGGTTGCCCCGAACTATGCCGCACAACGATCTGATTTTGCGAAGAAAATCGGCTTGGGGAAAACCACGGGGCGTGGCGGGCGTTAAGCTTGAAAGACCCTTATAGGTCCCAACCGCTGGGCGTTTCTGCGCGTCTGGCACGCAGTATGACGCGATCCTGATCTTTCTCTCGCACATTCTTGTCAAACTTGCTCTTATAGACCATGCGCTCCAGCTTGCGCAGCGCCTGGACGGACAGGATGTGCTCCCCTGCGGTAATGTCCCCAACGATCGATACTTCGATATAGGTAACAGGATCAACCGCACAAACTTTCACATAGCGGCCCTGGGGCACGAATTCTATCAGTGCACCCTGCGGCAGGACAGTACTGTTTCCAGGCATCATTTTTCGGCTCATGCGCCAATTTACTGCTGCTTCGCGAAACCGCCAAGCATTTGCTGCATGCGTTATTGTTTTAAGCTTAAAATAAAACTTTACTCTTGGTATGGACGCGGCTAGCACTTGACCATAGATTATCGCCAGCACACTTCATTGAGATCAAAGGAACCCCATCATGAGCGATCGCAAAGTCCGCGCCCCATTCGATTGGCAAGACCCTTTTCTGTTGGAAGGCCAATTGACCGAAGAAGAACGGATGATCCGCGATACGGCCAAAGACTATTGCCAGGAGCAATTGATGCCGCGCGTTCTAATGGCAAACCGTCATGAAAAGTTCGACCGGGAAATCTTCACCGAAATGGGTGAACTTGGTCTGCTGGGCATGACGGTAGATCCTGAATATGGTGGCGCCGGGGTCAACTACACCTCTTATGGGCTGGTTGCGCGCGAGGTTGAACGGGTCGACAGCGGGTATCGGTCTGCCATGTCGGTGCAAAGCTCCCTGGTCATGCATCCAATCAACGCTTATGGCTCGGAAGAACAGCGCCGCAAATATCTTCCCAAGCTGGCCAGTGGCGAATGGGTCGGGTGTTTCGGCCTGACCGAGCCGGATCATGGGTCCGATCCAGGCTCCATGGTGACGCGCGCAAAAAAGGTAGCGGGCGGATACAGCCTGTCTGGATCCAAGAACTGGATCACCAATTCCCCCATCGCCGACATTGCCGTGGTCTGGGCAAAGACTGAAGATGACGTGATCCGCGGTTTTATCGTTGAACGCGGCATGAAGGGCTTCGAAACGCCAAAGATTGAAGGCAAATTCAGCCTGCGTGCCTCTGTCACCGGGATGATCATGCTGGATGAATGCGTCGTACCGGAAGAAAACCTGCTGCCCAATATCAGCGGTCTTGGTGGCCCGTTCGGTTGCTTGAACAATGCCCGCTACGGCATTGCCTGGGGTGCCCTGGGTGCTGCAGAATTCTGCTGGATGCAGGCCCACAGCTATGTCATGGACCGTAAGCAGTTTGGTCGCCCCCTGGCCGCCAATCAGTTGATTCAGAAAAAGCTAGCTGACATGCAGACCGAAATCTCTCTGGGCCTTCAAGGCTGCCTGCAGGCGGGTCGTCTGAAAGACGAGGACCGCTGCCCCGTGGAACTGATTTCCCTGATCAAGCGCAACAGCTGTGGCAAGGCGCTGGACATCGCCCGCGTCGCGCGCGACATGCATGGCGGCAATGGGGTTTCAGACGAATACCACGTCATTCGCCACGTCATGAACCTGGAAGCCGTGAACACCTATGAAGGCACCCATGACGTGCATGCCCTGATCCTTGGGCGCGCGCAGACCGGGATCCAGGCCTTCATGTGAGTAAGGATGCAGAAACAGCGGGACGAAAATCTGCGGGACTGACGGTAGACTCGATTACCTCGACCCTGCCACAGGGCGTTCAGGTTCCCCCCGCCCCCACCCGAAAGGTTCCAACCCAGGCCTGGATCCTGCTGTTGGCCCTGATGTTTTGTTGGGGCGCAATGTGGCCCCTGATCAAGATCGCGACAGCGGAAGTTCCGGTGCTGTCCTTGCGCGGCCTGTCCGCCCTGATCGCGGCGATTGTTCTACTTGGGTCAGCCGTTGTGACCCGCAAAGGCCTGCTGCCCATTGCGAATGAATGGAAGAAAATAGCACTTTGTTCGATATTCCTGGTCTTCGCTTGGTTCTATTTCTCCGCGCTTGCCGTCAGCTTGCTGCCGGCAGGCCGGGCCGCCCTTCTGGCGTATACGATGCCATTCTTCTCTCTGGTCATCGGGGTGATTTTCCTGCATGAGAAAATCACGTCAAAGCGGTTGATTGGGGTGATATGTTGTCTTTCCGCTGTGCTGCTATTGGCCTGGAACGATTTACAATCCATCGCGTCGCAGGGCATCCCCGTTGGCATTCTTGCGATCCTGGCTGCGGCTTTGATCTGGAGCATTGGATCAACCCTGCAAAAGCAGTTTAACTTTCAAACACCCGTTACCGTGACGCTTGGGTGGATGTTGATCATCGGGGGCGTTCCCCTTTCTATCCTGGCTTTGCTTCTGGATCCAACCGAGTGGGTCTTCACAGCCTCGAACCAGGCGCTTCTGGCGACCCTGGCTATTGCCGTTCTCAGCCAGGCCTTCGGGTTTTGGTGTTGGTCGACGATATTGAAACTGACCGATGTCGCCTTTGCCTCCATCGCCGTCCTGTGCGTCCCGATGATGAGCCAGGCTATGAGCTTTATTCTGGTGGGTGAAGCTTTTGGATTGGTTGAGTTTTCAGGCCTGCTGCTGATCACGCTGGGCCTTGCCACTGTTTTGCCACTAAGGGGGCTTAAAACAGCGCTGAGAATTCAGCAGGGTCACACCTCAAAGAATTGAATTATATTGCACAGCACAACACTGTGTCTTGCGCCCGGAGTGTGATAATACTAAGACCTGTCCTTTAAAACGTATCTTTGATGCGCGATGACCAGGAGAGACCGAGATGATCCGCCTCAGTACCGCATTATTTGTCCTTTTCCTATTTCCCTCGGTCGCGAGCGCCCAAACGGATCCAGACGCCGCCGCCCAGTTTATCTCGAAACTGGGTGATAAGGCCGTAGACGTTTTGCAGGATCAATCAACATCTCTGGAATCCCGCGAAGAACGGCTGCGCGGCATTGTTGCAGAAAGCCTGGATATCAAAACCATTGGAGAATTTGCAGTAGGGAAGTCATGGGACCGGGCCTCTGATGAGGAAAAAGAAGAATATATGGAGCTTTTCTCCGTCTATCTTCTGCAGATTTATACCCAGCGCCTGGGGGGGTATACCGGTCAAACGCTTCAGATTGACGCCAGCAGTGCCTATAAGGATCGCGACGCCGTTGTCGAAACGACAATCGTGCAGGAAGGGTCTGACAATATTGATGTAAAGTGGCTGGTTCGCGATGGCGACAGCGACAGCAGCAAAGGTATGCGCATTCTGGACGTTATCGTTGACGGTAAAAGCCTGGCATTGGCTCAACGCAAGGAGTTCACAAATATTATCGCCCGTGAAAAGATGAGTGGTTTGCTGAACCTGCTGCGGTTGAAGGTGTCCAAATATTCAGCGCAATCTTAGCAGGATCGGTTGTGCAGCGCAGTATAGATAAGTATTTATGGGCCCTTGCCCAAGGCCCTGCTTGATCGCATAATATGAGTCTGGGGGATTGTATGAAATGACAGGGCTTTGGTGTAAGAAATTGACGCTGTGCTGTCTGGCATTGATTGCGACCATTTGGGGCGCAACACCCTCCTATTCTGCTGATTTTCAAGATGGCTGGAACGCCTATCAGCGGGGTGATTTCACCGAAGCACGGAAAGTTTGGACTACCCTGGCAGAGGCTGGCAGCGCCAAGGCAATGTTCAATCTGGGTGTCTTGTATGATGAGGGACGCGGTGTCCCCCAGGACACCAAAACCGCCATCAAATGGTGGACCCAATCTGCCGAATCCGGAAATTCTCTGGCCATGCATAATCTGGCCCTGGCCTATATAGAAGGGCGCGGGATTAAGCAAAATTATGACCGCGCCTACGGCTGGCTGGAACGCGCGGCCTATCACGGGCTGGTCCGGTCGCAGTATTCGCTTGGAAAAATGTATGAATACGGCCTGGGCGTGGGTGAAAACCAGATCCGCGCCGCCTTGTGGATCGAACGGGCGGCCATCGCCGGGTTTGACCGTGCACAATACAATATGGGCAAGCGCTATCGCGATGGGCAAGGCGTTGAAAAAAACAAAGAAATGTCCGCTCGGTGGTTTCTGGCTGCCGCCCGTCAGGGATATTCCAAAGCCCAAAGCCGGGTTGGAACACGCTTTATGAAAGGCGATGGGCTTGAAAAGGACCTTGTCGAAGCCCTGAAATGGCTGCGCCTTGCGGCACAGCAAGGCGAAAAATCCGCTGCCGAGATTGCCGATAAATTGCAGGCAGACATGACCGATGAAGAACTGGCACAAAGCGAAAGGCGCATCGCAACCTTCACGCCGGAGCGTGCCTCCGTTTATTGAGGCTGTGCTAATAATCCCTGCACATGGCGTGCGATGGCCAGCGAGGCCGTAAGCCCCGGACTTTCCATACCATACAGGCATATCAACCCTGGTACAGTATGGGTCTGAGGGCCATCGATGCGAAAATCATCCGCGACACTGCCTTGGGGGCTGAGCTTTGGCCGGATACCGGAATATCCGGGGCTTATGGCGCCATCGGACAAGGCTGGATAGTAGCGCCTGACAGCGGCATAAAACCCTTCCGCCCGATCTGGGTCCACCGCATAGCGATTGGGATCCTCCAGCCCGTCAATCCATTCCGTATCAGGCCCGAACCGCAGGCCCCCCGCCATATCAATGGTCACATGAACCCCCAATCCCGCCTGCGCCGGTACAGGGTAGATCAAGCGCTGAAATGGAGAACGCGCTGCGGTGATAAAATAGCTCCCCTTACAGAAATACTGGCCCGGAATGGTTGAGGTCGGGATTCCATCAATCGCGCGGGCCACTGTTTGGCTGTGCAGGCCTGCTGCAATGATCACCTCGTTCGCGCACAGTTCCATCGGGTCCGCACCACCAATTGACAGAATAATCCCCTGCCCGTCCCGACGACCGCCCAGAACCGGGCTGTTGCAAACAATCATGGCACCACAGGATTCCGCATCGCCCTGATAGGCCTGCATCAAGGCATGGCTGTCGATGATACCGGTAGACGGCGATAGCAGGGCATTGGTGCAGAACAAGGCCGGTTCCAGTGCCATCGCCTGTTCCGCGGTCAGATATTTAAGATCCATCACACCATTGTTTTTTGCCTTCTGCACAATCTCGCTCAATGCGCTTTCTTCCTGGGGGGTCGTGGCGACAATCAATTTGCCGCAGCGCCGATAAGGAATGCCATGGGTGTCGCAATAGTCATACAGTGCAGCCTTTCCAGCCACGCAAAAGCGCGCTTTAAGGCTGTCCTTTGGATAGTATATGCCTGCATGAATGACTTCACTGTTGCGCGAACTTGTTTCGCTGCCAATGCTGTCAGCGGCCTCCAGGACGATGACCTCCCTTCCGGATTCGGCCAATGTCTTGGCACAGGCCAGACCGATCACGCCGGCCCCGATCACCACTGTTTCAATCCGTTCCATCGCACCTGAACACTCGGTAAGATTTGCAAATTCCCTAAAGACGCATAGGCTGAGCTGTCTTACAGAAAACGTCCCAAATACAGATAACAGTCAAGGTGGAATGTTCCGTGGCCAATCATAAGAAATTCAGCGATGACACTCTTGCCGTTCATGCAGGACGGCATCCGCAAGACAATTTTGGCGTGGTCAATCCACCCGTCTATCATGCCTCGACAATCCTGCACCCAACCTTGGACTCCTGGGAAGGGCGCAAGGTCGGCGGCAGCCATAAATCAGGTCGCCATTCAATCACCTATGGCCGGCACGGCACACCGACGCAATTTGCCCTGCGCGATGCCCTGACCGCCCTGGAAGGCGCCGCTGATACGGAATTGCTGCCCAGTGGCATGGCTGCCTGCGGCCTGTGTTTTCTGGCCTTTGCCGAACCCGGCGCGCATTTCCTGATCCCCGACAATGTCTATGAACCGGTGCGCAAGATGGCTCTTGGGCATTTGACTCAATTGGGCTGTGTCTCAGAATTCTATGATCCTGCCATTGGCGCGGGCATTGCCGATCTAATCCGTCCTGAAACAAAACTGATCTGGACGGAGGCCCCAGGCTCCCTGACCTTCGAAATGCAGGACCTGCCGGCCATTGTAAAAGCGGCGAAGGAAAAGGATGTGATTGTCGGGATCGACAATACATGGGGGGCCGGGTACTTCCTGAAGCCGCTGCAAATGGGGATCGATTTGTCCGCCCATGCGCTGACAAAATATCCCTGCGGCCATTCAGACGCGATGATGGGCAGTATTTCCTGCGCAACCGACGCCTTGTTCGCAAAAATTCAGGTCGCCAGCCGGGCCTATGGAAACAGCGTGTCACCGGATGATTGCTATCTGGTTCAGCGCGGCTTGCGCACCATGCCAACGCGCCTGCACCGTCATTTCGAAAGCGGCCTTAAAATTGCCCAATGGCTGGAACAACGCCCGGAAGTGTCGCGCGTTATGCATCCCGGCCTGGAAAGCCATCCCGGGCACGCCATCTGGAAACGGGACTTCACCGGGGCCTGTGGCCTGTTCAGCATCCTTGTCGACGCCCCGGACCGGGACCGTCTGGCTGCGATGATCGAAGGCTATGACCTGTTCGGGATCGGGGCCAGCTGGGGTGGATTTGAAAGCCTGGCTGTTACCTCCTATCCCAAACGTGCGCGCACCGCGACCACCTGGGAAGAAACCGGTCAGGTTGTGCGCCTGCATATTGGTTTGGAATCACCAGACGACCTGATTGCCGATCTGGAAGCGGGATTTGAGCGTCTTGCGGGTCATTGAAGCGGATTGGAAGGGTTTGTTGACATGATCACCCGTGCGGCGGCAGGTCTGGTTGCTGTTCTTGCTGCATTGCTGATATCCCCCGTGGTTTCCGCGCAAGAACCTGTTCGGGTTTTCGCCGCAGCAAGCCTGACGGAACCTTTGACCCTGTTGTTTGCTCAGCAGAATGGAGTTGATGGTGTTTTTGCCTCCAGCGGGACATTGGCGCGACAGATCGAAGGGGGTGCCCCGGCGGATATTTTTATCAGCGCCAACCCGAAATGGTCGGATTACCTGATTGAAAAAGGCATCGCCCGCCTGGAACAGAGTGCTGACTTTCTGCGCAATCGGTTGGTTGTGGTATCCCCAAAGGACTCAGCCATCCCTTTGATTTTTGACACGGCAGCCGGTGCTGCCTTCCTGCAGGATCGACTGGCGATTGGCGACCCGGACCATGTGCCTGCTGGCCGTTATGCCAAACAGGCCTTGCAGGCAATCGGCCTGTGGTCCGATCTGGAAACCGTTGCTGTGCGTGCCGCCAATGTCCGCGCCGCCCTGGCCTTTGTTGAGCAAGGGGCCGTTGGATACGGCATCGTCTATGCGTCGGATGCGTCGGCCAGCGATAAGGTCACCGTGGTGGCAACCATTCCTGAAGATCTGCACCAGCCGATCCTCTACACCATCACCCTGCTGTCTGACAGGCCGGAAGCAAAAGCCATCCTGGCACATTTGAAAGATGCTGACAGCGCAGATGTCCTGAAACGCTTCGGCTTTCAGACGCTCCCTTAAGCCTGATCATGCTGACCCCCTTTGAAACCGAAGCACTACTGCTCAGCCTGAAAGTTGGCGGCATCGCCACGCTGGGCGCACTGATCCCCGCCATACTGATCTCGTATCTTCTGGCACGGGGGCGCTTTCCCTTGAAATGGCTGCTGGATGGAATTGTCCATGCGCCGCTGGTGGTGCCGCCCGTGGTGATTGGCTATCTGTTGTTGATCGGCCTTGGTCCGCGCGGGCCGATTGGTGCGCCGCTGAAAGACTGGTTCGGGATCAGCATTGCCTTCACCTGGCAGGGTGCCGCCGTGGCAGCCGGTGTCATGGCCTTTCCCCTGATGGTGCGCGCAATCCGCCTGTCCCTGGAACAGGTCGATATGCGTCTGGAACAGGCGGCCACCACATTGGGGGCCAGTCGGTTGGATGTGTTCTTTACCATCACCCTGCCGATGATCGCGCCAGGGATCGTCGTTTCCGTGATCCTGGGATTCGCCCGCGCATTGGGTGAATTTGGCGCGACGATCACTTTTGTCGCAAATATCCCAGGCGAAACCCGCACCATGCCACTGGCCCTGTACACATTGGCGCAAACACCGGGTGCCGAAGCTCAGGCGGGGCGTCTGGCGCTGTTAAGCGTTATCGTTGCGTTAGTGGCGTTGATCGCATCTGAAGTGATCGCCCGAAAGACCCGACGCGCCATCGGTCTGCAGGGGGAGCATGCGCCGTGATCTCCATCGATGTTAAGACAAGATTGGGGGCATTTACTTTGGATGCCCAGATCGAAACGGGCGATGATAATCGCACGCTTGCCCTGTTTGGCAGATCCGGGTGTGGGAAGACATCGCTGGTCAATACCGTCGCGGGTCTGTTGCGACCGGATCATGGGCGGATCGTCATTGGGCAGGACGTGCTGTTGGACAGTCAGGCTGGAATTGAAATGCCCGCCCATGAACGACGTATTGGTTATGTCTTTCAGGAAGGCAGACTGTTTCCCCATCTCAGCGTGCACGGCAATTTGACCTATGGTCAAAAGCGCAATGGCGAAGGATCCATCCGCCTGTCCCAAGCCGTCGATTTATTGGATCTGGAGCCCTTGTTGGGGCGTAAACCCTATGCCTTATCCGGGGGTGAGAGACAGAGGGTCGCCATCGGTCGGGCCTTGCTGGCCAATCCCCGTCTGTTGCTGATGGATGAACCCCTGGCGTCACTGGATTCCCATCGCAAGGGGGAAATCCTGCCCTTCATCGCGCGGTTGCGGGACGAAATTGGCGTGCCCATCCTGTATGTCAGTCATGCCATGGAGGAAATCGCCCAATTCGCCGATCAGGTCGCCCTGATGGAAGCCGGACGGGTCATTGCGGTGGATACGGTTGAACATCTGACAGCGCGGTTGGACCTGCACCCGCTGACCGGCCGATACGAGGCAGGGGCATTCCTGTCTGCCCGTATCACGGAAAAGAACACCGCTGATGGATTGATGCGCCTGACCCTGAATGGCGGTGCAAAGCTGATGGTACCAATGGCTGATCGCCCGTTGGGAACCGAAATGAAGCTTCGGATCAGGGCACGCGATGTCAGTATCGCATTACAGGAGCCCCAGGATATCAGCATCCTGAACCGCCTACCAGGAACCGTGATTGATATCCGACCCGATACCGACGGCCCAATGGCGGAAGTCTTGATCGATGTCGGTGTTCCAGTTTGGTCCCGCATTACGAAGTTATCGGCATCCACCCTTAGCCTGTCACCGGGCAAGCCCGTTTGGGCGCTGATAAAATCCGTCGCGATTGATCGAACGGCGCCCGGGCGAACCAAGCCAAATTAAACTGATATGTGACCATACGCCTTTCAAAAATCCCGTTTAACAGTCTGACGCAGCATCCAAATTTTTGAATAGGTGGCTTTTGTTCCAAAGGAATGGCCCCTTAAAGTAGAACATAATAAATACAATTTATCTTTATTCCCCAATTAAGTGCTGTCATTCTATTGCACCCTTAAAAAGTGCATAGAGGTTCCAATGGCACGATTAAGCCTCACTCTGCTGGTGCTGCTGTTTGGTTTGAGCATCCCCTGCAGGGCGGAAACATCGCTGCGGATCGCGACATGGAACATCGCGCATCTGTATGACAGCTATCCCGACCGATACCGGGCCTATGCGCGAACGGATGAAGATTTCGCGCGGCTGAAAAAATATGCGGATCACCTGGACGCCGATATCATCGCCCTGCAGGAGGTTGAAAACGTGGCGGTCGCGCAGCGCGTTTTCGGGGATGGGTATGATTTTATCTTCTCGAACCGAAACAATGCACAAAGGGTTGGTTTCGCCATCCGCAAAGCCCTGGTTCCACACAGCGTAGCTACAGATTACACACCATTGGGACTGAACCGGGCAGCCCTGCGCTATGGGTTGGATTTGACCCTTAACCTGGACGGACAAAGGCTGCGCCTGTTGAACGTTCATTTGAAATCTTTTTGCCATGACAAACCGCTGACCAGCAGAACACATCATTGCGCACGCTTAAATCAGCAGGTCACCCCCTTGGAATCCTGGATTGATGCCCGCGTACGCGCCCAGGATCCCCTGATCGTTCTGGGTGACTTCAATCGCAGATTTGATGAAGAAGGGACCGCCCCTAATGGAAAATGGATGTGGCCGATTTTAAGCGATGAAAATCCCCCGGACCAAAAATTGCTGAGGGTTACCCAAAACAGGCACTCAACCTGCTGGGCGGGCCAGTATCCAGGCTATATCGATCACATAATACTGGATGTAAGAAGTGCGAAATGGCTGAGGCCCGATAGCTTTCGACAGATCGTCTATACCGATCCGAAAACGCTGCAAAGGAAACTGTCCGATCACTGCCCCATCTCGATTGACCTGTTGATCAGAGAACCGAACTCCTAATGCCCCCAGGCAAACATTAAAATTATCAAATGGCTGCCGATTTCCACTTCACATGCCATAAATACGATATAAACTTCAACTCAGTTCTGGAGGGGGCGACTATGAAGCGTTGTATTGCCATTATGATTGTTTGTCTGATCGCAGTCTTGACCAATCCGGTCAAAGCGCATGCGATTGATGTCGTTACCGGTAACAACTACTTTCCCTACAGCGATGAGCGCCTGCCGGATGGCGGATTAGGGACCCTGTTGGTTAAGGCAATCATTGAAAAAATGGGGGTGCCCGTAACGGTCGCCTTTCTGCCTTGGGATGAGGGCTATCAGCAAACCCTGTCCGGGCGCTATGTGGCGACTTTTCCCTATATCAAAACCCCGGAGCGCGAGGCTGATTTTCTGTATTCAGACGAATTGTTTACTGTGCGCCCCTATCTTTTCACAAACTTTGAACGCGCGACAGGCGTTACCCAGGCCAGCGACATGATTGGCAAGACCCTGTGTGTTCCAAAAGGGTGGGAAGTGGATGCATATCTTAGTGAATATGCAAAATCCGGTCAGATGCGGGTCTATAACAAAACCGGTGTTGGTGGATGCTTCAAACTGTTATCCGAAGGCAAGGTTGATGCCGTTTCAATAGATCGTTTTCTGGGAACAATCGCCGCCCGCAGCATCAATAGCGCCCCCTGGTTCAAGGCCCGACGCCTTGCCATCGATGCCAGCCCGAATTACCTGATCGTGCCAAAATCCATGCCCGGTGCAGATCGCTGGATCGCCCGCTTTAATGAGGCCCGACAGGAATTGCGCAATGATGGGACCATCGCCAATCTGACCAATTCCTATTTCGAAGCGTATAAGCAGGATTGAAGACTAAACCATCAGGTGCTTGCGCACTTCTGCTTCGTCCATATCGCCGATGGGGCCTGCGACGACGACTTCGCCGCGGTCCATGACGGTGTACATGTCCGCCAGATCCCGGGCGAATTCAAAATATTGTTCGACCAGCAGGATTGCCATATCGCCACGGTCCCGCAGATAGGCAATCGCGCGCCCGATATCCTTGATGATGGAGGGTTGAATACCCTCTGTCGGTTCATCCAGCACCAACAGGCTGGGGCGCATGGTCAGCGCCCGCCCAATGGCCAATTGCTGCTGTTGGCCCCCGGACAGGTCCCCTCCCCGACGGCCCAACATGGATTTTAGAACCGGGAACAGTTCGAACACATCATCCGGAATAGAATGATCCTTGCGGGCCAATGGTGCATAGCCGGTTTGCAGATTTTCCTTCACCGTCAACAGCGGGAAAATCTCCCGCCCCTGTGGGACATAAGCGATGCCACGTTGGGCCCGCTGATGGGGTGGCATCGTCCCTAATGTTTCACCTTGCCAGGAAATGACCCCTGACGTGATCGGATGCTGGCCCACAACTGCCCGCAACAGGCTGGTTTTACCCACGCCATTGCGCCCCAGAATGCAGGTGACCTTGCCAACCTGAGCAGAAACCGACACCCCTTTCAGGGCCTGGGATGCGCCATATTGCAGGCTGATATCCGTGACTTCCAGCATGATCCTAGCGCCCCAAATATACTTCGATTACACGCTCATCCGCGCTGACCATATCCAATGGACCATCGGCCAGGACCGATCCTTCATGCAGCACCGTCACCTTCACATCCAAATCCCGCACGAAGGTCATGTCGTGTTCAACGACGACAACCGAATGGGTCTTATTGATTTCTCGCAGAAGGTTTGCGGTTTCCACTGTTTCCGCATCGGTCATGCCGGCCACCGGCTCGTCCACCAAAAGAAGCTTTGGATCCTGCGCCAGTAACATGCCGATTTCCAGCCATTGCTTCTGACCATGGGACAGATTACCCGCCAGTTCATCGCGCACAGAACCCAGGCGGATGATGTCAAACAGCCCCTCAATCCGTTGTGAAATCTCGTTCGTCTTTTCGGCAAACAAGGCAAAGAAGACACCCCGCCCGCCTTTCAGGGACAGATACAGATTATCCTCCACCGTGTGATGTTCAAACACGGTTGGCTTCTGGAATTTACGACCGATGCCTAGCTGCGCAATGGCTGCCTCATCCATCTGGATCAGATCATGTTTGGAATCAAAGATCACATCGCCTGTATCCGGCCGGGTCTTGCCGGTGATCACATCCATCATGGTGGTCTTGCCCGCGCCATTGGGTCCGATGATCGCGCGCATTTCGCCTGGTTGCAGGATCAGCGACAGATTGTTCAGCGCCTTGAACCCGTCAAAGCTGACACTGACGCTGTCGAGATACAGGATGGAGCCATGGGCCGTCATTTACTCAGCCTCCGACGGTTGAGAGCTGGGATCAGGTGTTCGCTTTGTCTCACGCGGCGCACGGGTCTTCTCAAAACGTTGCCGCAGCATGCCATACAGACCCAAAACCCCTTTTGGCAGGAACAGCGTCACCCCAACGAACAAGGCCCCCAGAGCGAAAAGCCAGACTTCTGGAATGGCCCCTGTAAAGAATGTCTTTGCCCCATTGACCAGGATCGCGCCCAGAATGGGCCCATACAGGGTTCCCCGCCCGCCAACAGCGACCCAGATCACCATTTCAATTGAATTTGCCGGGGCAAATTCGCCGGGATTGATGATCCCGACCTGCGGCACATACAGCGCGCCCGCAATACCAGCCAGCGCCGCCGACAGCGTCCAGACAAACAGCTTATAATGCTCCACCCGATAGCCCAGGAACCGGGTGCGGCTTTCTGCATCGCGCACCGCGACCAGAACCTTGCCCAATTTTGAGGCAACGACGGCCTTGCAGATAATCAGCCCCAGACACAGCGCGCAGGCAGACGCCGCAAATAATCCCATGCGGGTCCCATCGCTTTGAATATCAAAACCCAGAATTTCTTTAAAATCTGTCAGCCCGTTATTGCCGCCAAAGCCCATATCATTGCGGAAGAAGGCCAGCAGCAGTGCAAAGGTCATCGCCTGGGTGATGATCGACAGATAAACCCCCGTCACCCGTGACCGAAAGGCCAGCCAACCAAAGACAAAGGCCAATGTGGCAGGGGCCAGCACCACCATGATCGTGGCAAACCAGAACATGTCGAAGCCATACCAGAACCACGGCAATTCCTTGTAATTCAGGAACACCATGAAATCCGGCAGGATCGGGTCGGCATAGACGCCGCGGCTTCCGATCTGGCGCATCAGATACATGCCCATCGCATAGCCGCCCAGCGCAAAGAATGCGCCATGGCCCAGCGACAGGACGCCGGCGAACCCCCAGACCAGGTCCACCGACAGCGCCAGCAGCGCATAACACAGGTACTTGCCCATCAAGGACACCGCATAGGTCGGCACATGCAGGAAACTGCCCGGTGGCACGATCAGATTGCCGATGGCGATTAAGACCACCGACAGCAGGGTCGCTGTCAAAAAGGCCACCAATCGCCCATCCAAGCCCCGCAGAATAAAGCTGGAAATCATGACTCAACCGCCCGGCCCTTCAGGGCGAACATGCCCCTGGGACGCTTTTGAATGAACAGGATGATACAGACCAGAAGGATGATCTTGCCCAATACCGCACCGGCAAAGGGTTCCAGGAATTTATTGGCGATGCCCAGAGTCATGGCCCCCACCAATGTCCCCCACAGATTGCCAACACCGCCAAACACGACGACCAGGAAACTGTCGATGATATAGGACTGGCCCAGATTGGGACTGACATTGTCAATCTGGCTTAGGGCGACGCCTGCAATCCCGGCTATGCCCGATCCCAATCCAAAGGTCATCGCATCGACCCAATTGGTCTTGATACCCATGGAATTGGCCATTCTGCGGTTCTGCGTCACAGCCCGCATGCGCAATCCAAATGAGGTCTTGCGCAAGACCAGCATCAGCACCGCCAGCACAACCAAAGAGAAGATCACGATCGCCAGCCGATTATAAGTGATCGTCAATTGGCCCAATTGGAAAGCCCCTGCCAGGAAATCCGGGGTCCCGACTTCCCGGTTTGTGGGACCAAAGATGCTGCGCACTGTCTGTTGCAACAGCAGCGCAATGCCCCAGGTCGCCAGCAATGTTTCCAGCGGGCGTCCATACAGCCATCGGATCACGCCGCGTTCAATGACGACGCCAACCGAGCCGGCAACCAGAAAGGCCAGCGGCAGAGCGATCAGCAGCGAATAGTCAAACAGGCCCGGCATCGAGGTGCGAATGATGTCCTGCACGATGAAGGTCGTATAGGCCCCCAACATCACCATTTCCCCGTGGGCCATATTGATAACGCCCATCACGCCAAAGGTGATCGCCAGTCCAATCGCCGCCAGCAGCAGCACCGACCCCAGCGACACCCCGTACCACGCATTCTGTGCCAGATCCCAGATCGCCAGGGATTTTTGAATGGCCGCGATGGCCGTGTCGATATCGGATAATAACGGGCCTTCCGCGCTGCCTCTGGCATTCAACAGAACCGCCAGCGCCGACTGGTTTCCCCGATCCGCCATCAAGGCAACGGCCGCCTGCTTTTCCGCCATATCGCGGGGGGAATTCAGGACCGCCGCCGCGCGGGCTTCCTGCAGGGCAAGTTTCACGGCTTCGACCGTTTCTTTTGCAATCGCAGTATCCAAAAGGTCAATCGCATCAGCATCTTTGGACTTGAATATCGCCCCAGCCGCAGCAAGCCGTACCTTTGGATCATCCGACAACAAGGTCAGGGCGCCCAGCGCGGATCGTATTTCCCGACGCAACCGGTTATTGACCTTGATCTTCTCGACGGCACCACTGGGAACCGACCCCAATGCATCGCCCGATATCGGATCGAATGTCTCGACCGTCGCGCCCTCATCCAGGCCAATCACAATGGCCTTGTCTGATTTCGTGACGAACAGCAGCCCCTCCCCCAATGCTTCCAAGGCTGGGACGGCGCGGGCATCACCCGTTGCGGCAATGGCCTGGATTGCCTTCGCGCGGTCTGAATAACTGCCTTCGGCCAAAGCGGAAATCTTGTCTTGTAAGGCGGGGTCTTGCGCCGCCATCCCTTGGGCTGTTCCTAGAATGAGGAACAGGGATAGGGCTGATAGAGAGAAACGAATAAAGGCCTTCATGGAGAGTATCACCTCTGCTGGAGCGCCAAAATAGATCGGTCACACTCTGTTTCGGGTATCGGGGATGGCGATATGTGCCACCCCCGACACTGCGAAACCCTGCGCCTTATGCGCCGCCGCACTTGCCTTCAGCGGTATTGAAATTGCCGCAGGACATGGGCTTGCGCCAATCAGAGATCAGATCTTTCGACCCCGGCAGGAAGTCGGACCAGGCATCCCCAGGGACCAGGCCTGGCGTCCGCCAAACGGTGTCGAACTGACCATCCGACTGAATCTCACCGATCAGGACCGGCTTGGTGATGTGGTGGTTCGGCATCATCGCGGAATAGCCGCCCGTCAGGTTCGGAACGGAAACGCCAACCAGATTGTCGATAACGGTATCGGCAGAGGTGCTGCCCGCCGCTTCCACAGCCTTGATCCACATGTTGAAGCCAATGTAGTGGGCTTCCATCGGGTCATTGGTGACGCGCTTGTCATCCCCGATAAAAGCCTTCCATTTTGCAATGAAATCAGCATTTTCCGGGGTGTCGATGGCCATGAAGTAATTCCAGGCCGCCAGGTGACCGACCAGAGGACCGGTATCCAGACCCGCCAGTTCTTCTTCCCCAACGGAGAAAGCGACGACAGGAATGTCTTCGGCCTTGATGCCCTGGTTCGCCAGTTCCTTATAGAAAGGCACATTGGCATCACCGTTAATGGTGGAGACCACAGCGGTTTTTTTACCAGCCGATCCGAAGGTTTTGATGTCAGACACGATGGTCTGCCAGTCAGAATGACCAAACGGGGTATAGTTGATCATGATGTCTTCAGGGGCCACGCCTTTATCCAGCAGATAGGTCTCCAGGATTTTGTTCGTGGTGCGGGGATAGACATAGTCCGTACCCGCTAAGACCCAACGCTCTACGCCTTCCGCATCCGCAAGATAATCCACCGCCGGAATGGCCTGCTGGTTCGGGGCCGCGCCGGTATAGAATACATTGCGCTGGCTTTCTTCCCCTTCATACTGAACCGGATAGAACAGGATGCTGTTTAGTTCTTCAAAGACCGGCAGGACCGATTTGCGCGATACAGAGGTCCAGCAGCCAAACACCACATCGACCTTGTTGACGGAAATCAATTCCCGGGCCTTCTCAGCAAACAAGGGCCAGTCAGACGCCGGGTCAACCACAACGGCCTCAAGTTTTTTGCCCAGAACGCCGCCCTTTTTGTTCTGCTCGTCAATCAGCATCAGCATCGCGTCTTTCAGCGTGGTTTCGCTGATCGCCATGGTGCCGGAAAGGGAATGAAGAATGCCGACCTTGATCGTCTCTTCAGCAGCCTGGGCCACGGTGCCAACAAGCATCATGCCTGATATCGCCGCAGCGCCCATTAAGGAACGAATACGATTTTTCATGTTTAGCCTCTCTGTCTACAGTTTTTATAGTTACTCCAATAATTGTGCACTGCAACAAGCGTACCAATTTTTCGGTACTTTCTGGAGCACGACAGAACGCTAACTAATCGATTGATATAACGTATATTATTTCACAAATGTGACATCGGCCCCAATTCTGGAGCATCCTTAACCTTTAAATAATTGCATATATTTTAAACTATCTAAAATTTTTGATCAAAAAATAGACATTTTATGAAATAACCAACACTCTGATCGCGAAAAAAATCCCACCCCTGCCAGTGGCGGGGGTGGGAGGGCATACCGTCCGTTATCAAGCGATTATTTGGCGGTAATCACCGTCATGACCAGTTTCCCATCAACACGGACTGGGCCGTCTTCCTTGGCGCCCAGCGTGTATTCAAATCCGCCTGTTTTCATGCCACCTTCTTCACCATGCAGCATCAACATCAGCATTTCACCGCTTTTGACCGGTTCGGTCAGAATTGCGCTGACATCGGCGTTTTCACCGATTTTCAACGGCGCATAGCCAATAACCGGGCCGGGCTTCATATCAGCACCGGTGCGGTGAACCACCATCCAGCCGTTGGCTTGTGCGACAATCTTATCAGCCGTAACGGTGCCAGTTGTCACATCCTGATCCGATGCCATCACGCCCAGTTTCATATCGCCGGAATTAGACCCGGCGGAAGCCGTGATGCTGATGACAGTGCCTGCTGCAAAAACCAGAGCAACGATAGCCGTTACAATAAAATGGCGAACCATAAAAACCTCCTGTGTATTGTCTGTTATGCGGACAAACGCTGTGTTTGAACGCAAGACCACATTGCCAGGGATCAGACCCTGACAAGCCACCCTTCTGATGGCCTACCTATAGCTACGGAAGGTTCCTGAGAAAGTTTCAAAACAGACGAAAAAAATGGCGATCAGGGCTGAACGGGGATCAGATAGCCATGGATGGCCGGGCCTGTGGGTTTACCCGTGGGCGACCCCCCTGGCGGTTCCACACTGATACCGAATGTGGCTTGCTGCAGTACTTCAGAAGGATAGGCCGCCAGACTTTTTTGTGTCAGGGCCCCATCCTCTGACAGCAGGCCCAAGGATTGCGGTTCTTC
This sequence comes from Hwanghaeella sp. LZ110, assembly GCF_048892525.1. Lineage (NCBI taxonomy): Bacteria > Pseudomonadati > Pseudomonadota > Alphaproteobacteria > Rhodospirillales > Aestuariispiraceae > Hwanghaeella > Hwanghaeella sp. LZ110. Next base: position 61,085 of record NZ_JBLZHT010000004.1, read on the forward strand.
AGCAATCCCATCGCCGACGATCCACAGCTGATAAGAGGCCTGTTGCTGTCGTTCCGCCGCAACCGGCTGAATGGTCAAGGCGCGCGTTTTCAAATCAATCGATAACAGGAATGCGGGCTGTTGGTCATCAGATTGAAAAACCGCAACGAAAGTCTCTTGCTGGGGCCCTTGAACAAGGGGGGCATTGACCAGGATATAGGCAAACAGCGATGCCGCGATTGCCCCGGTCACAAATGTTGCGCCACGCCAACGCGATACATGCTTTTTCAGTGAAAGGATAGTGCCGCCATTCCTCTCACCCCCGGTGCCGCCCTGCCCCTCCTGTTGGTCAAGGCGCGCCTGGATGCGATCAAACAGATGCGGATCGGGCACCGCGCTGCTGATTTCTTCCTGCAGCGGTGCCAAACGCTGTGTCCAGTCATGAATAGCCGCCTCCAGCGCCGCATCCTGAAGTCGGCGCGTCTCCACCGCCAGGCGCTCCTCTGCATTTAAGGTGCCCAGCACATATTCCCCGGCCAATTGGTCTATTTCTTCCCGGTTTGTCATGACCCCAGGCATTCCTTCAATTGCTTCAAACTGCGATGCAGCCACGTCTTAATCGTATTCACCGGCTGACCAAACAAATCCGCCAGATCCTGGCGAGAGGCCCCTTCCAGATAGGCCAGCCGCACCATTTTGGCCCGGTTGGGATCCAAGGCCTCCAAACAGACGGACAAAGCCTGATACGCCTGACTGCGCTCCAATTCATCCGGTGCGGATCGGGAGGGATCAACAATCGTATCAATCTCAATTTCCACAGTCATCCCCTGGCCCTTTTGGCGGCGCAATACATCAATGGCGCGATTGCGGGCGATGGTTCCCATCCAGGTGATCGGCGATGCACGGTCCGGGTCATATCGCGCCGCCTGCCGCCAGATGGTCACATAGACCTCTTGCAGCACGTCCTCGCTGAGCGCCTGGTCCTTCAAGATACGAAGGACAATGCCAAAAAGTTTCAAGGAGGTGGCCTGATACAGGGCAGCAAAGGCAACCCGATCCCCCTGCGCACAGGCAATCAGATGGTCCTTCAAATCGCCAGGGGTGCATTGCATACCCAAACCCACTTATCCTTACGCCCCCATCCGCATCACGATATCACAGCCAGCGCAGGACATATACCAAAACCGGGCGTTATGTGGATGGTGGGTGCTCTATCCAGTTGAGTACTGAGCCGTAGGTTGGGTCATTGGGTCACCTTCGTCGTTCTTGTCTATCTTATGGGCGCTGCCACTTAACAATCAAGAAAGGTCAATACGGGTGTCCAGCTTATTCATTGCATGCGATAGCAATGACCACGCACTTCCGCTGTGCATTTCCATGCCCCACTTTTCATCTGCTTACAGTCTGCATTCGCAAAGGTTGTACGCTCGGAAGAGTTCCCTTTTTCAATTTCGGAAAATCTTGTTGAATCGTAACGCGCTCCTTTACCATAGCACTGTTCGCTAATCTTGTTGGTAGCCTTTAGCCGTGCGTAAGCAATGGCTTTGGCGCGGACGCTAAATGTCGATAAATTTTTACCGGTCACCACCTGAGGCATTGGTTCATAGACTTTTTGGGGAGCATTTTGTTTTTGGCGAACCGATGCGGTATCGCCTCTCACATCTGCATACTGATCTTTCTGGGGTGATGATGAATTTGATGAACTGTTGGACTGGTCGTTGGACTCATCGATATTCATTAAAGCCGAGCCAGCTTCTGAACCGTTATAAGGACTGGAACCAAATCCCTTTGTAGAAGGCATGGCTTGGGACTGAGCTGTAAATTTTTCCTGACGCGCCTGCCGCTTTTTCATCCGCATTGCTTGACGCCTTGCTCTCTCAATCGCATAGGGCGACTGAAGCCGTGTGATATTACGGGGCATTTCCGTCAAGTTCTCCCACTGCTTCGCCAACTGGGTCTCGTTAGAGTCCAACTCAGCGAACACGTCCTCCATCTCTCGCTCATATGCCCTTTGTTCTTGAGCTTCCTGACGCCTTTGTTGTTCTTCTAATTCTGCTTTTCGGCGACGTTTCTCTTTTAAATGACGGCGATATGCTTCATCAGCCTCAGCTTTTTGTCGGTTTTCATCTTCAATTCTTTGCTCCTGGGCCAAAGCGATATCCTCAGGGTCCTTTAAGGTTACACCGCTAAGATCAATCTCAACTGCACTCTTCTCAGCAGTTGATGGCGCTCTCTCATGGGGGGAACTTTTCAACGATGATAATGGCACAAAGCCCGAGACATCCTCATCTGAAACGAGTTGTACCTTAGCCCAAGAGCCGCTCATACTAAGTAGAAATACACGCTTGTTGAGCTTAAGATTAGCTAAAAATTCACTGGCTGAATCCGGACGCACGCGCACGACTGTTTCCCGAGCAACATACCGAATTTCATGTTCAGACGAAGGCTGGTTTCCCAAGCTATTCAGAATATCAGATTCAATATCGGCCAGCAGAGGTGACGTCAGAAAGGTGAGGTTCAATGCGATTAACGTACTTAGCAAAGCTGTAATTTTCATTATCAATCAACCATTGGCGAGTTCGAGAAAGTATTCGTGCTCTTTAGCATGATGATATTTCGATGCGTCGAACCGAATAACATTGCCATCATGATTGAGCTTCAGGCAATTAAGGCTTTGTGCTTCACATTGTGTTACTGGAAGGTCTTTCCCAACCAACTCGGGGCCACGCACTGGGATAACCATATAAGAAGTCGCCACATCGCACCGTAATGTGTTTGCACGGCTTACAACGCAATACTGTTTACTATTGTCAGAGTAAACTTCGTCCAAAAAAGCAAAGCCAAATTGTGGGATTTGATATTTTTCTTGACCTGTTACCCTAGTATTTTGCTGGGTATATGTGAATTTGTTAAGGCCATGGTCGTTAAACAGATATGCCTGAGGGAGAATTTGATTCGTCGAAACGCCGACATGGGTCTCGGCGTAGTTTTGACCGTCAAAATATGTTATATCGGGTGAAATGGTAAAGAAATCACTGACAGAAAAGTAATCTCCGCCCCACGAAACAAAAAGTCGTCTGGGAATTCGCCAATCACGGTGCCCTGCTAGAGATAAACCTTCAAATATTTCTCTAATCTTACTTTCACTGAGACTTTGAAATTTATCGGGTTTTCCGACGCAAGCACCTTCTTTGTATTTTGAGCCAATGGGGCAGGCATATGCCTCAAATTTATACAAATTCGCTGAGTTTGAGCCAGATTTTACCAGTCTGTAGACAGATATCGTACCGTCCTTATTATCAATGTATCGTGAACTGAAGGATTTATGCTCTTCGACTCTCAACTTATAAAAATCTCGCCAAAGTGACGTCATGCGATTTTCAATGTAAAGCTCAGCTGATGAGGCATACCAATTTTCTATTGAATTGATAGCAAGTTTCCGATCAACGTTTTCGGATGCAGCTGAATAAATCTCAATAGCTCTGCTGTAGTGCTTCGCGCCCTTGCCGTTCCTTTCGATGTATTTTTTTATCTGCTCAAGCGCTTCAAAATCCCTTTTGGTTGATAGCGCCGCCAGGGCTTCATAATAGAGAAGTTCACCGGTTATTTTCCCAGTTTCCTTCAGCCCCTGCAGTATCTCATAAGCCTTCTGATAATTTTCGGTTTCAAGTGAGGTGATGAGTCTTTGAACCATGGCCTCACGTTGAATATCGATGGCATTGGCTGATATTGGCAGCATCAATAAAAGGAGAGAAATGAATGAAACAATTGTACTCTTAAAATACATTATCGATGGCTCCTAAATAAGTTACCCTGCCATGAAATTTTCCTAAGGTTTTCAAAGGTACAATCTGACTGCAATATTATCCTATATGATTGCGTATTCTGTCCTTGAAAACTCTATTATTTGATTTTGAGCGTATAAACGATGAATTCATATGTCAAGAACACCATTACTATTATTAAGTAATAAATAGATTGGCGTTTCAAATTTATATGACTCTCGTCTTTGTGGATTTTATTTGTGATATCAATATGTTGGTTTCCATAGCCATCCGGCCAAACCAAGGATGCGCTGGCAAATATCATCAGGGATATGATTTCAGATCTGTGACGATCCTGGGGATTTTTTCTGATGCTGATTAATAGTCATACTATAAAAACGCCCTAAGATTTTATCACTGGTGTGATGCGCGAAAACGACTTCAGGGAATCCACACGCTTAGGGGGGCAATCGAGAAGGAATATGGCGGCCCCGACAGGGTTCGAACCTGTAACCATCCGCTTAGAAGGCGGGTGCTCTATCCAGTTGAGCTACGGAGCCGTTGGGGTGATAGAATAGCGGTCATTGCCATCAAAAGACAAAGGCCACCAAACGATCCAAGGGGCGTTCGGTAGCCTTTTGAAAGGTATGCTGCAAGAGATTTTAAGCCCTCACACAGCTTGCCCGAACGATCAATGGGTCCAGGGGCGTCGTCTGTTGTTGGAGAAATTGTCGGAATAGGATTTCGGCTTTATGCGGCGATCCTTGGGTTTTTCCACCGTATAGGAATAGCCGTTCTTTTCCGCATAGGTAATTGCCTCGTCCGCCGTGTCGAATTGCAGGCGCACCTGCTTGCGGGTATCGGCTGATCCGACCCAGCCCATCAGCGCATCCGGGCGGCTGGCCGTGGTGGGTTCGAATTCCAGAATCCAATCTTTCGTCCCGGCACGACCGGATTGCATGGCGGTTTTGGTCGGTTTGTAAATGCGAACTTCCACTCTTCTCTCCCCTATCTGATACGGGAATTTCCACTGTTGGATCGGTCATACCATGCTTTGCCCAGCATGCCTAGACAGCATTCCGGGGCGATTTCAGGGCCGGGATTCAGATTTTGAACTGGTCCTTGTACTTATCGCGCAAGACGTTTTTCTGAACCTTGCCCATGGTATTGCGGGGCAGCTCGTCATGGATGAACAGGGCCTTTGGTTGTTTGAAGCGCGCGATCTTGGGCGCAATGGATGACAGGATCGCATCGGGATCCAATGTCACCCCCTTTTGCGGCACCAGGACACCAACGACCCCTTCCCCGAAATCCGGATGGGGCACGCCAATGACGGCTGATTCCAGCACGCCGTCCTCTTCATCCAACAGCAGCTCTATTTCCTTGGGATAGATATTATACCCGCCGGAGATGATCAGATCCTTGGCCCGGCCGACAATGCGCACATAGCCGCGATCATCCATCTGCCCGACATCGCCGGTGATGAAGTATCCATCGGCGCGGAATTCTTCCGCTGTCTTTTCCGGCATATTCCAATAGCCCTTGAAGACATTGGGGCCGCGCACTTCGATCACGCCGATTTCCCCCTGGGGCAGGACCTTTCCGGTTTCCGCATCCGCGACGCGCAAATCCACACCGGGCAGCGGGAAGCCCACAGTGCCGGCCCGGCGCTCCCCATCATAGGGGTTGGAGGTATTCATATTGGTTTCGGTCATGCCATAGCGTTCCAGAATGCGATGACCCGTCCGTGCCTCAAACGCGATATGGGTTTCCTCCAACAAGGGCGCGCTGCCCGAAACGAACAGGCGCATATGGGACACCAGATCCTTGGTGAAGGCGGCCTCGTCCAGCAATCTGGTATAGAAAGTCGGCACCCCCATCATCGTGGTCGCGTGCGGCAGAAACGCAATCATCTGATCGGCCTTGAAACTGGGCAGGAAGATCATCGATGCCCCGGCCAGGAAGCAAATGTTGGACGCCACGAACAGCCCATGGGTGTGAAAGATCGGCAAGGCATGCAACAGCACATCCGCCCCTGTGAACTGCCAGTAATCGGTCAGGGCCCGAGCATTGGACAACAGATTATCCTGGGTCAGCATCGCACCTTTGGAGCGCCCGGTCGTGCCTGATGTATACAGGAAGGCTGCCAGATCGTCCCTGCCCCGCGCGCGGGTCTTAAAGCCGTTGGGTGCCTGATCTGCTGCCGCCATCAAACTGCCGCTGCCATCGGCATTCAGGGTCATCAGCCGGGCACCATGGGCCTTGGCAACCGGGTCCAGGGCGGGTTGGGCCTTCTGATCACACAACAGGATCTTCGGTGTCGCATCCCCGACGAAGTAATCGACCTCGCTGGCCGTGTATGCGGTGTTCAGGGGCAGGAAAATCACCCCTGCCTGAACACAGGCAACATAGACAGACAGAGCCTCTGGCGACTTGGCCACCTGTACGGCCAGACGATCGCCCGGCGCAACGCCCAATTGGGTGATGACATGGGCAATGCGCGCCGACCGGTCCAGGAAATCCCGAAACGTCTCAACCCGACCATCCGCCAGGGTCAGGAAAGGCGCGTCCCTGTCACGATGGGGCAGAAACAGGGCATCATACAAATGGTTAGACATACACAACGCTCCAACTTCATCGGCGGCGGCCGACCTAAACTACACCGCCGGTCCCATAACCATCTCTGGCAAGCCGGTCGCCAGCCACGGGAAGACACACAGGATTATGATCGCAACGACCATGCACAGGACATAGGGGATAGATCCCTTCAGGATCGTCTTCAAGGGAATATCTGGCGCTATCCCATTGATCACATACAGATTCAGACCAACCGGTGGGGTAATCAGACCGATCTCCATGTTAATGGTCAGGATCACTGCAAACCAATAGGGATCGAACCCGGCTGCTGTGACAATGGGCAACAGGATTGGCGCAGACATCAGGATCACCGCAACCGGTGGCAGGAAGAATCCGGCAACCAACAGGAAGATATTGATAAAAATCATCAATAGCCAGGGATTGACATCCAGAGTCCCGATCCAGCCAGCAATGGATTGTGTGATAAACAGGCTGGACAACATATAGGAAAACACACTGGCAGCCCCGATGATGAACAGGATCATCACGCTTTCCCGTGTCGAGTCCCGCAGCACCACCCACAGCGCTTTCGGGCTCCACAGGCTGTAGACGACCATCGCGACGGCCATACATAACAATGCACCGACAGCGGCAGTCTCAGACGGGGTCGCATAGCCACCATACATCGCAACCAAGACGCCCAGAATGATCAACAGGAAGGGCAGAACCCGGGGCAGGATTTCCAGCTTCTGACGCAGGCTGAATTCGCTTTTGCGCAGCACTTCTTCTGATCCGTTGCGCCATGTGTCATACAGCGACCACAGCATGAATAGGACGACAAGAAGGACGCCCGGTATCACCCCTGCCAGAAACAAACGACCTATCGAGGTATCTGTGGCAATGCCGTAAACAATCATCGTCACGGAAGGCGGGATCAGAATGCCCAGCGTACCGCCCGCGGCAATGGATCCGGCGGCGACACCATCCGGGTAGCCGCGTTTGCGCATTTCCGGAATACCCATCTTGCCAATCGCCGCACAGGTCGCGGGCGAGGATCCGGACATTGCCGCAAACAGCGCACAGGCGCCCAGATTGGAAATCACCAGGCCGCCCGGAACACGGGTCAGCCAGCGGTCCAGGGCTTCATACAAATCTGCCCCGGCCCGCGTGGAAGCAATGGACGCCCCCATGATAATGAACATTGGAATCGACAGCAGGGCGAAATTATCCAGCCCGCCAAAAAAGATTTCCGGCATCAGGGCAACTGACCGCATGCCATCAAAGGCCAGCAAGAAGCCCGCAGCAACCAACAGCAACCCAATCGCAACGGAAATACCGGAAAACAAAACCACAATCGTGGCAACCGCCACCATTAATCCTAAAATCAGCGGATCCATCAGGATGTACTCCCAACACCATAGGACGTATCAATGCGCGCCAGGATCGCATAAAGGTCCGCGATCAACTGCAGCAGCAATAAACAGAAACCGACAGGAACACCCAGATAGGGGATCCACAAACGCACGGCCCAAACCGTGTCGGATTTCCAATCCCGCGCAAAGGCTTCATACCATTGCTCATAGCCATAGACGGCCATGATGCCGATAACGGTGATGGTCGATAAAATCACGATCAGCGCCAGCACGCGCCGCAACCCAACGGGCAGCATCATGGGCACCAGATCGACATTCACATGTCCGCGTAAACGCTGAACATAGGGCAGGCCCAGCAGCGTCGCGTTGATCATCAAATAGACAACCATCTCTGTCTGCCAGGTGGTCGATTGATTTAAAATGCCGCGCACAAAAATCATCTGGCATGTAATCGCGACAGACGCGATGATCATCGCCGCCGCAATCCAACCGCAAATCGTAGAAATCCTGCCCACAACGCGCAGAAACAAATTTCCACCGTCGCGGTCTGTCGATGTCTCACCGTGTCCGCTCATCACCGAAATCCTCCGCACAAAATGGCACTTTCAACGTTGTGAAATGGCACGGGGTGATCCTGTAAGATCACCCCGGCCGGACATTCAACGTTCTGCTTACTCGACTGAAAGTGCCATATCCAGAAGCGCCTGGCCGTCTGGAACAGACTCAACGAAGGTCTTGTAGGAAGATGTCTTTGCAACATCACGCCACATCTGGAATTCCGCTGGCGTCATTTTCGCGATTTCAACACCGGCTTCTTTAAAGACACGAACCGATTCCGCATCTTCCTTTTTGGCTTCGTCCAGATAATAAGCCTGAGCCTTTGCAGCCCCTGCCTCCAATGCCGCCTTCTGAGCATCGTTTAATCCATCAAAGGTGGATTTGTTCATCAACAGCGGCTGATACATGAACCACAACGCAACATCACCAGCAGGCGTGTAGCATTTCACCTGTTCGTAGATCCGATAGGAAACGAAAGAAGAGGATGAGGTATTGGTGGCTTGCAGTACCCCGCTTTGCATCGCGGAATAGATTTCTGAAGACGCCATGGAAGCAATGGACGCCCCCGAAGCAACCAGCATCTCTTCGAATGCCTTACCGGCGGCCCGAATCTGAAGGCCTTTCACATCATCAGGTTTGGTGATGCAGCCCTGGGTACTGGCAAATCCACCGGCCAGATAGCCATGGACCAGAACCATGACATCATCGCTGGCCAAGATGTCTTCGATCTTACCCATAAAGGGCGATTCATTCAGTCGTGCCGCATGGTCATGGTTTTTCACCAGGCCTGGCATCAGCGTCAGGTTATACTCCGGATGCTGACCCCCCGCATAAGACAGCGGGAACACAGTCATGTCCAACTGACCCCGGGTCATTGGCTTGTACTGTTCTTTGGCCTTAAACAAAGATCCCGACGGAAAAATCTGGATCGACAGATCCACATTTGCCGCCGCCACTTCATCGGCGACGATCTGCGCAACCTTGTGGCGCACATCAGACGTTGACCATTGGTGGGATAGACGGAGTTCTTTCGCGAAAGACGGGCTTGTCACCCCGGCAATCAGTGCGACCGCCGCAAGCGCGGCGCTTACCTTAAACTTCATAGCGTTCTCCCCTAAAAGGAATGATATTATTATTTCTTTCCATCACGCTGTTATCAGCGCGTTGAAGAGCAGCCTAAATCGACTGCATCCAATGTCAATGATAATGTATACAATTTCGATTTGTCGCCCAAACAATGCGGTGATACCTTAAGACCATGACAATACGAACCGCTGATATGGTCCGGGAAAACCTGGAACAATTGATCATCACCGGCGCCCTGGGAAATGGCGACCGACTGGACGAGGTGCGTCTGGCAGCGCAATTTGATGTATCACGCACCCCGGTACGCGAGGCGTTACAGATGCTGACCGCCACGGGTCTGGTCGAACATATCCCAAACCGGGGCACATTCGTTCGACACCCGGATTTTCCAGAAATGATTGAAATGTTTGAAGTTATGGCAGAACTGGAAGCCTTGTGCGCGCGCCTTGCGGCCCGCCGGATCCAAACCGCACAATTAATCAAAATGCAGGAAGCAGCCGCCGCCTGTGAAAATGCGCTGCAACACGGCACGCTGGATGATTATTATCTGGAGAATGAAAGATTTCATTTCCTGATTTACCAGGCCAGTGGCAATGGCTTCCTGGCGGCAGAGGCGACAAGGCTGCAAAAGCGCCTGAAGCCATTCCGGCTGATGCAATTGCGCGTCCGGGGCCGCATGAAACAATCCATGCAGGAACATCGTGAAATACTGGCGGCGATCCAAGCCGGTGACGAATCCTTAGCCGCAAAAGCCTTGCGGGGTCACGTCAAGATTCAGGGGCAACGGTTCAACGACCTGATGGCCAGCTATACCCAGAATACCGCCCAGGCCGGGTGACGCATTTAAGCTAAGTCGATCAAAATGGATTAGCCTTATCCTAATCAAGGATGTGGAAAGCCGTGCTTTATCTTAGCCCCAATCTTCCGCCACACTGACTGCAGCACAGAATCCCGTACGGGATGCAATTTTTTGGATGTGGAGCAGACCAATGATCAGAACAGGCGACCAATACCGCGATTCCATTCGGGATAACCGCGAAGTTTATATGAATGGCGAACGGGTAAAAGATGTCACCCGCCATCCCATGTTCAAACCCCTGGTCGATATCCGCGCTCGCATATACGACATGGCCCATGACAGCGAAACCGCCGATGTTATGACGGTTGAGCAGGACGGCGAAGTCAACGCGGTTGGCAACGCCCTGCCCTATACTCAGGAAGACTGGTGGGCCAAGCGCCGCGCGACCGACACCGTGCTGGAAACGATTGGCGGTGTCGTGACCCGTGTGGGAGACGAAACCGTCGGCGAAATGTGGTCACTGTATGATGGTCAGGACCTTCTGAACGAAGTCGACCCTCAGTTTTCAAAGAATATCCAGAGCCATATCAAGAAAGTACTGCACGAAGACCCCTTCCATGTATCGGCCAATACCGATCCCAAGGGCGACCGGTCTCTGGCCCCACAGGATCAGGATCCGGACATGCTGTTGCATGTGGTCAAGGAAACCGATGCTGGCATTGTCGTGCGGGGCGCGAAATATGAAACGGCAGCAGCCTATGCCAATCAGGCCTTCACCAAGCCCACGATTGCCAATTGGGGCAATGCAGAAATGTCCGACTATGCTGTCGGCTTCATCTGTGACCTGAATTCGCCTGGGTTGAAATTTATCTGCCGCGGTGGATTTGCCGGCACGCGCGGGGATGAGCGGGACTATCCCCTGACCAATCGCTTTGATGAAGTCGACACCATCGTTATCTTCGATAATGTTCTGATCCCCTGGGAAAATGTGCTGTTCTATCGCCATACCAAGGCGGCAACTTTTATCCGGGCGACGCTGCATCGCTATTCCGCCTTCGCCTTTGTACAGCGCACCCTGAAACAGGCCGACCAGATGATCGGAACCGCCCTGTTCAATGCGCGGCAGACCGGCCTGGAAAAGCAACAGGCGGTTCAGGAAAAACTGTCCCAACTGGCGATCTGGCGTGAAGGCATCAATGCGCATCTGACCGCTGCCATTGCCCTGGGCGAACGATCCCCTGCGGGGCTTTTGATGCCCAATCAATCCCTGCTGATGACCGGGCGTTGTCATGCCCTGGATAACCTGCCGGCCATGATGCATATCTCGCGGGAATTATGCGGGGGACAAATTTGCGTCACCCCCAATGTCGCAACCTTTGAATCGCCGGAAACCAAGCCCTGGATGGATAAATACTATACCATCAATGACAGCTGGATGGCGGAGGATCGGCGCAAGCTATTGGCCTATGCCCGCGACCTGCTGAATTCGGACTATGCCGGTCACCGACTGACCTTCCAGCTTTTTGCGCAATCTCCGCCTTTCGCCCAATATGGGGCCGTCTATCGCAATTTTGATTGGGATGGGCCGCTGAGCTTTGTAAAGGCGGGGGCCAATCTTTCTGACACCGTGGTGAAAGGCTTCAAGCCCCGCAACAGCGACTGTGCAGTTCACCAATATTATGGCGAGCAGCTAAAAGACGCCGCGGAATAGGGGAAGTCATGGACGGCATCATCGATCTGGACCTGCGGGACCGCTTTCTGGGCGGGATGAGCCATGCGGCCTGCACGGTCAATATCGTCACCACCAATGGACCAGCCGGTCATGCGGGGGTCACGGTCTCAGCCATGGCATCGGTCTCTGCAGATACGCCCCGCCCGACCCTGCTGGTCTGTGTCCATCACAAAAGCCCCGCTGCGCAGGCGATCATTGATAATGGCGTGTTTTGCGTCAATGTGCTGCGCGATGATCAATCCTATATCTCCGACACATTTGCGGGACGCTTTCGCGATGATGTTGCAGACAAATTCGCCTGTACCGAATGGACCAAGCAAGTGACCGGCGCCCCCAGGGTGAAGGATCCGCTGGTCGCCTTCGACTGTCGGGTATTGAGTTCGGAACGTGTCGGCACCCATCATGTATTTATCGGAGAGGTGGAGGATATATTCTCCGCCGGGCGTGGATCGCCCCTGATCTATGCCAATCGCACCTATGGACGGACATCGCGGATTGATCCCGTCGCCTCAATAGAGGCCGGATTGATCAATGCCGAGGGAAGCCTGCGCATCGGTTGTTTCCACACATTCGGTCCCTTTGTTCTGCCGGAAGTCTTGAGCACAATCACACCGCAACTGGATGTTGAACTGACATTGGTGGAAGGCGATCACCGCCGCATTCTGGAGAGTCTGAAATCCGGTGAGACGGATATCGCCTTGATGTATGATTTCGATCTGGGGCGGGATATTGAGACGGAACTGCTGAACGAACTGTATCCCTATGTCCTGTTGGCGGAAAATCATCCCCTGGCGGCGCAACAGAGCCTGTCACTGGCCGATCTGGTAGCGGAACCCATGATCCTGTTGGATGCCCCGCCCAGTGCGGATTACTTCCAATCGTTGTTTACCAAGAATGGCATGTCGCCCAATATCCGCTATCGATCCGCATCGTTTGAGATGGTGCGCGGCATGGTGGGCCGTGGTCTTGGATTTTCCATTCTAGCAACCAAGCCCGCCAGTGATATCAGTTACGATGGCTGTCCCCTTATCACGCGCCCCTTGACCGATACGGTTGATCCCAGCCGCGTTGTCCTGGCGACCCGCAAGGGAAAGCGTCTTCCGAAACCAGCCCAGGCTTTCGCCAGCCTGTGTCGTGATATGTTTAGTCCTGAAACCTGACCCAACCCAATCTGTGAACGGAAACACTATGGCCCATACCCGCATTCGAAAATTCAACACCGCCGATACCTATCCGGAGCAAAATCTGGACAATGATCTGTGCCAGGCCGTGGTGACACAGGGCGGCAAGACCGTCTATCTGCGCGGTCAGTGCCCGCAAAACCTGGATGATGCCAAAAATATCGACAGCCATGATCCGGTGGAACAGACCCACAAGGTCATGCAGAATATCAAGCAATTGATCGAAGAAGCCGGTGGCACGATGGAGCATCTGGTGAAAATCGTCGTCTATATCACCGATGTCCGCTATCGGGAGGCGATCTATCGCACCATGGGCGAATATATCAAAGGGGTTCATCCCGTTTCCACAGGCCTGGTGGTACAAGCCCTGGCGCGCCCGGAATGGTTGGTTGAAATCGACGGCACCGCTGTCATACCGGAGTAACCGATGACCTTTTCCCTTGTTGCCCGTTGCAAAGAGACCGGCATGTTCGGTATCGCCATTTCGTCTTCCTCTCCTGCTGTTGCAGCGCGGTGTTCCTATACCCGCGCGGGCGTTGGCGCGGTTGCCAGTCAGAATATCACCGATCCGACACTGGGGCCGGGTGCGCTAGACCTGATGCAAGGGGGCCTCAGCGCGCCAGAAGCCATCGCAAAGCTGCAGGCGGAGCGGAACTTTATGGACTATCGTCAAGTTTTGGCGATTGATACGGCGGGCAAAACGGCAATCCATTCCGGCACTCGGGCGCTTGGCATCTGGACACAGGCCGAGGGAATTGATGTCGCCTCCGGTGGCAACTTGCTGGCCAATGACACGATTCCACAAGCCATTGTGGACGGGTTCATGGCATCCAAGGGGCATCTGGGTGATCGCCTGATCGCTGCCATGCGGGCCGGGTTGGCGGCAGGCGGTGAAGCCGGTCCCGTCCATTCCGCAGGCCTGCAATTATGCGATACGGTCGCCTGGCCCGTTGCGGATTTGCGCTGCGATTGGACCGAAGACTGCCCGATTGAGGCCATCGCAACCGCCTGGGACGTCTATAAGCCGCAATTGGCAGCCTATATACAGCGCGCCCTAGATCCGACGGAGGCCCCGTCTTACGGCGTACCGGGCGATCTTTAATAGTGTCTTGATTTTCGTCAGCGTTAAGGTTTAGTGGCATCTATGCCGCTGCGATTCACATTCAGACAGCTTGAATATCTCGTTGCCGTTGGGGAGGCAGGCAGCATTGCGCTCGCCTCTCAGCGGATCAATGTGTCCTCCCCCTCTATCTCGTCAGCCATCTCTCATCTAGAGGCGGAATTGGGGATGCAGCTATTCGTGCGCCAACATGCCCAGGGCCTGTCCCTGACGCCAGGCGGACAGCGCCTGTTTAACGAGGCGAAGCAAATCCTGCATCACGCGGCCTCCCTAACCGATCTGGCCGGCGATATCCGCACAGTACCGCGTGGGCCGATCTCCATTGGCTGCCTGAACACCGTCGCACCCTTTATCTCCGCTGCGATCCGCCGCTCCTTCGAGGCAGACTACCCCGATGCGGAAGTGACACTGCGTGAAGCCCATCAGGCGGAATTGCTGCATATGCTGGGCCGTGCGGAAATCGACATCGCCATTACCTATGATCTGGAGATACCCAGCGATATAGAATTTCAGCACCTGATCGCCCTTCCCCCCTATGTCATGGTCGATATAGACCATCCCCTGGCGCATCAGGACAGCATCATATTGGACGATATGCGCGATGACCCAATGATCCTGTTGGACCTGCCATTGAGCCGCGAATATTTTCTGTCCGTGTTTCATGCGGCAGGAATTCGCCCCAACATCGCGCAACGCACATCGGATCTTTCCGTCGCGCGCAGTCTGGTGGCAAACGGATTTGGCTATTGCCTGATCAATTTCCGCACAAAGACCAGAATTGCACCGGATGGGGAGGAACTGACCTTCCTGAAGCTATCTGGCAATCATCGCCCGATGGTTTTGGGACTGGCGACAAAGCGCAGCGAGCATGTCCCGCGCGTTATCTCCGCCTTTACAGAACATGTGCAAAAGCTTGCGGAAAAGGGCACCCTGCCCGGCATGGCCCCGCTATAGGCCATCCCGCAAACGCGCGATCAGGGCATCCAGCATCTGATCGCATTGCTGTAATTGCACCAGGGTAACAAATTCGTCTGGCTTATGTCCCTGTGCCATAGAGCCAGGCCCGCACACTACGGTGGGCAGGGATAGGCGTTGTGTAAACAGCCCCGCCTCCGTTCCGAAGGCCACTTTCATCGTGGCATTGGCCCCGGTCAAGGACTTCACAAAGGCAACGACGTCGGAAGATTCGGGTGTTAACAAGCCAGGGTAACTATTTGTTATTTCAAAGTTAATTGAAACTTCCGGATAGTCGTCTGAATGCCGGGCTACAATGTTGTCAGCCGCCGCGCGAATGCGGTTTAAAATCTCCGCCGGATCATCCTGTGCAATATTTCGGATTTCAAAATCCAACTGACAGTGATTGGGGACAATGTTCAACGCAACGCCCCCCTGGATCAGGCCAACATGAACCGTGCTATAGGGAACATCATAATCGGCATCCTGGGCATCGCTTGCTGCCAGTGCCGCCTGCTCCTGGCGCAGCACCGCGATCAGATCCGTTGCCAGATGAATGGCATTCAGTGCCTGGGGGGCCAGGGCGGAATGCCCCTCTCGCCCTGTGCAGGTCGCCCGGATGACGGTCTTTCCCTTATGCCCCGTCGCCACCGCCAGAGAGGTCGGCTCCCCCACGATACAAAAACCGGGCTTGAACGGCGCATCGGCCAATACATCCAACAGGGACCGCACACCGATGCAGCCGATCTCCTCATCATAAGACAGGGCCATGTGCAGCGGCGTTTTTAGATCGTATTGGGACGCGCGCACCATCGCCGCGATGGCGCAGGCGACGAACCCCTTCATATCCGCCGTGCCGCGCCCATAAACCTTGCCGTCTTCCTGGGTCATCTGAAACGGGGGCTTGGTCCAGGCCTGCCCCTTTACCGGCACAACATCCGTATGCCCAGATAACAGCACGCCACCCGCCTGATCCACTTGCCCAATAGTGGCGTAAAGGTTGGCCTTTGTACCGCTCTCATCCCTCAATACTTGGACCGTCGCACCCGCTTGGCGCAACACATCCTCCACGAACAGGATGAGATCCAGATTGGGCTCCAAACTGACGGTGGGAAAAGCTAGAAGACGATCTAAAATGTCGAGGGTTTTCATATAATATCTCTTAGAATGTGAACTACACCTATCTTATCAGGTGCCGATGCATCATTTTATTCTGATAGGCTCGGTCTGGCGCGTCGGACCTCACGGTTTATATAGGCAGCTAGGATAGCCTTGAGGATATCCCCAGGGATAAAGATGGCAACGGCGAGAACAGCCTTCAGCAGAGACAGCTCAGCAATGATCATCAGCCCGACAATTCCAAAAACATAAAGCAAGACGATACCGCCCAAAAGGCTCGCAATCACACCTGCGGTCATAACGCCGAGCCGAGTTGTCGCCCTGAACACCAGTCCAATCGCGATAACGGCAATGGGCCATCCAACAAAAAAACCGACAGTGGGGCCTACAAACACACCCAGCCCACCGCGTCCACCCGCGAGCAGGGGAGCGCCGAGTGCAACGACTCCGATAAAGACGATGATTGAAAGCGCCCCGCGCCAGGGGCCAAGAATCAGCCCTGCCAGCATGACGCCCAGTGTTTGGGCGGTTATTGGAACGCCACTGGCAATGGGCAAAGTAATCTGGGGAATCAATCCGAGGGCGGCGATGAATGCCGCGAAAAGCGCAACGCGGGTTACTGTATTTTCCATTCTATTTTCTCCGATCAAAGCCGCCACGGGCGACCAGTGCTTCAGCGGTGCGATCCGCATCATCTATCACTGATATAACAAAGGGTGATACGAGTCGCCAAAGTGGGCGGCGGGGTGAGCGGGCGCGCCAGCTTTCCGCAAGGAATTGCCAACGTTCTGTCAGCATTGGTGCGAAACGCAAAGTCATAGCAATGACCACGCCAACCGGGCGGGTCGGCAGTCCGATCCACCGGAGCGGCGCCAGAATGCGGTCCAGCACGGCAAGCATGCTAGCCAGCGGAATCGAGGCTGAAATCACTGTGGCGAGCAGAACCAGCGTGGCGATTCGCAGGCAGACAGTAAGACCCAGCACCCAATCCCCCAACAGTCCATGGGCCGCAAAGGCGAGGAGCAGCATTTGTCCAGGCGCGCGCAACGCGGAATATAGGCCGTGGGCGCGGGCAAGTATGGTCAGGATCACGACGCAGGCGAAGACTGCGATCAGAAAGACAGGCCTGTCTATCAGAAAGACGAATACATTGATAAGAGCCAGCAATAAGAGCTTCAAACCTGCGGGCAAACGGCGCAGCCATTGCGCCTCAATATTTACATTTCCCACGATGACTCTCTTTCTACGGCTGCCTGCATCGCGACGGCGAAGGCGGGCAAGATGGATTCCGGTCGACCATCGGCATGAATCCTCCCTTTCTCGATCCACAACACTCTGTCGAAATCGTTCAGGCTATCGATGTCATGGGTGATCATAAGGACCTGATGGGGCAGATCCGCAATGAAACGCTTCAGGCGGCTTCGGGTTGGAATGTCCAATCCATTGAAGGGTTCATCCAGCAGGATCACTTTCGGCTGCATGATCAACACCGCCAACAGGCACACCAGACGGCGCTGACCTTCTGACAGGGTCGCGACGGCGCGATCGCGCCAATCGGCGATCCCATAGTGCTGAAGCAACGCCATAACCGTGGAATCAATCCGCTTCGAAGAGGTGCCATTTTCGCTCAGACCAAAGGCAATTTCCTCAAAAACATTGGGACACAGGATCTGATGATCCGAGTTCTGAAACAGAAAGCCGGCAACAGATAAGGAGTCAAAGTCGCGTTTTGCGGGGTCGCGACCATAGAGCCGCACAGTCCCGGATGAGGGGCGCAGTATTCCCTTTATAAGACGCGCCAATGTCGACTTTCCCGATCCATTTCGTCCAACAATCGCAACTCGGTGCTGTGTTATCGACAGATCAAGATCATGCAGAACCGTCTGCCCACCGCGATCAACCCGGGCCTGTTTCAGGTGAATACCGGTTTCAACGCTGATATCTGAAGTCACGAGCTGTATCCATTATGGGCAGTGAAGGCGCCATCTATCGCATATTGTCTCGCTGAGTCCCAGACGCGAGGCAAAGTATTATTTTGGCCGAGGGCGTCTTCCGGCCTCTCTTGTGCCATGAAGCCACGTTATCGGCTCACAATGTACGCTGCTGTCAAATTCAGCGTGAAATTTAGTGAAACCTGACCTCAGATATTCGCACTACATCAAGTCTTGCTTACCAGCGCGATGGTTAGTCTTTACCTAAGCTGCGCTTCCGAACACGATGCTTTTGCAGAGGAATGGAATTGCCCAACCTCCGCAAGGCAGCAAAATAGGGAATTCAGACGTGGCACGGGATCCAAGATACGACATTTTATTTGAACCACTGGCAATCGGTCCGGTTACAGCCAAGAACCGATTCTATCAGGTGCCGCACTGCAATGGTGGTGGCTATCGCGACCCATCGGCGGCGGCAGAAATGCGTGGCATCAAGGCCCAGGGCGGCTGGGGGGTAATCTTCACCGAACAATGCGAGATGCACCCGACATCTGAAATCACCCCCTTTATCGAATTGCGCCTGTGGGAAGATCAGGACATTCCGATGATCGCCAAAATGGCCGACAGGATGAAGGAACACGGCGCCTTGGCAGGCATTCAACTGGCCTATTCCGGGATCAATGGTCCAAATTTCTATACTAAAGAAGTCCCCATGGCCCCGTCTGCCCTGCCAATTCGGACCTTTACCAATGACCCGGTGCAGGCACGGGCGCTGGACCGTCAGGACATCAGGGATCTGCGTCGCTGGTTTGTTACCGCCGCGAAACGCTCCCGCACGGCAGGGTTTGATCTGATCTGCCTGTATGGCGCCCATGGGTTTGGCATTTTTCAGCATTTCCTGTCCCGCGCCACCAACCATCGTACCGACGAATATGGCGGCAGCCTGGAAAATCGCTCACGCTTCGTGCGCGAAGTGATTGCTGACCTAAGAGATGCGGTCGGCGATTCGATGGGCCTGACCTTACGTGTTTCCCTGGATGAAATCACCGGCGATCTGGGGTTTGGCAATGCGGAAGTCCGCGATTTCATCGAAATGCACTCAGATCTGCCCGATTTATGGGACCTGGCCCATGGCACGTGGGAGGATTGCTCCGGCCCCTCCCGCTTCAAGGAAGAAGCGGCGCAACAGGATCTGGTGCAGGGAATCAAGGCGCTGACCAGCCGTCCCGTCGTTGGCGTGGGGCGTTTCACCAGCCCTGATGTCATGGTGCGGCAAATCAAATCCGGCATCCTGGATTTCATTGGATGCGCGCGCCCCTCCATTGCGGACCCCTTTCTGCCAAAGAAAATCGAAGAGGGCCGTATCGAGGATATTCGCGAATGCATCGGGTGCAATATCTGCATCACCGGCGATATGACCATGTCCATCAGCCGCTGTACCCAGAACCCCACCTTTATGGAGGAATGGCGCAAGGGCTGGCATCCCGAAAGAATGAATGCAAAAGGCGACAGTTCGTCCGTTCTGATTATCGGTGCAGGCCCGGCAGGACTGGAAGCAGCCCGCGCCTGCGCCGAGCGGGGCTACGATGTCGCCCTGGCAGAGGCACAATCCGAAATTGGGGGGCGTGTGGCGAGGGAGCGCCTGTTGCCTGGCCTGTCTGCCTGGGGGCGCGTGGTCGACTATCGCGCCTATCAATTATCCCAGAAGGGCAATGTCGAGACCTATCTGAACTCCTCCCTGACGGCGAACGATATCCTGCAATTCGGCTTTGAAAATATCGCCATTGCCACGGGGGCAAGCTGGCGGCGCGATGGGGTTGCGCGTCAGCATGTATCGCCCCTGCCCATCGATCCCGCCTTGCCCCTGTATACGCCAGACGACCTTATGGCGGGTAGCATTCCGACCGGCACTGTCTTCCTGTATGATGATGATCATTATTACATGGGGGGCGTACTGGCTGAGTTGCTGGTTCAGAACGGTGCCACGGTTGTGCTGGTCACGCCTTCCGCCTATGTGTCGGACTGGACCAACAATACCCTGGAACAGGCCAGCATTCATCGAAAACTGGCCATGATGGGGGTTGATATCCAGCTGAACCGGGGCGTAGTAGCGATTGGGGCAGATCATGTCCTGACCAATTGCACCTATACGGATGTGACCCGCCCGATACCCTGTGATGCCGTTGTCATGGTGGCATCGCGCATCGGAAACGATGGACTGTATCAGGCCTTAAAGGCCCGACAGGACGATTGGCTGGATGCCGGGTTAAAATCCGTGAAGCTGATCGGGGACGCCAATGCGCCGGGGCCAATTGCCTGGGCGACCTATGCCGGTCACCGGTATGCCCGTGAATTGGATGAGCCAGACCGTGGCGACGCGCTATCTTTCCGGCGGGAGATTACGGCCCTGGCGGAGTAGATTTGTCCTGGCAGCCTCTGTTCAGGCCTAAATCTCCACAATCTCAAAGGCGCTCAGTCTCTGTATCATTTCCTGATCCAGCTCTTCAGTGCGCCAGTCCATATTCGCCTTCACCCAGCTTTTCTGGGTTTCGCGAATTCCCGACAGGATATCCGCCTGCTTACCCGCCAGAACAGCCTTCGGAAGAATTGGCAGATCCTCATAAATCTGTTCCAACATCTTACGACGTTCGCCCCGGAAACTTTCTTCAGATTCTTTCCAGACCTGACATAAACGTGTCCAGCCATCCAGAATCCAGGAGATCTTTTGGACACGGTCAGACATATCCCGCATCGCCTTATCGGATTGGCTCAGGGTCGCAGCCAAATCAATTTCATATCCCCAGCAAGCGTCCATTTCCCGCAATGCAATGTCACTGGTCAATGCCGCAGCCTCAATCACGCCTCTTCCAACGAATTGAACTTCTGGCGGCTCTTTCGTCAGATGCTCTTTGATTTCATCGATCATCAATTGAATATTGCTATAGGTCTGGGTCAGATAACCCGGATATTCTGTTTCTCTGGCACCGATTGCCCAGATGATATTGGCCCATAGCTGGAATTTCCGCATCAGCTCTTCTGATGTCGTATTCCATTTCTCACTGTAACGTTTGAACTGCTCTTTGGCCTGAGATTGGCCGCCCTCCGTCATCAGATCATTCACATCCAGTTCAATCGGATCAGTACTCAAGACCCTCAGTGCCCGCAGGATCAGCAAACACTGGTTGTAGGATACGACCGTACGTTCATCTTTCAGCGCCTTCTTTGCCGCCTTCGCCTTTGGGACGCCGCCATAGCCCTTGGCATTCACTTCCATCACGATCCGCCGCAAATCAAAGGGCGTAAAGGTTTGAGCATCGGTCAAATGCTCCAACAAGGCCTGATCATACAAATTCAGATCAATCGTCCCGGAAAGAGCCTTAAATGGAACGACATAGGTGCCCTTACCACCACTCAGCGCCGGCAGAAGAAACTCCCTTTCCTCCGCAACTTCGCCCCGTAAACGCGCGTTGCGGGCCACGTCCGTGGTAAAAGGAACCGTCACGCCCCGTTCTTCAAATGTGCTAGGTAAAAATAATGTCGCCATTGCCCCCATCCTATGCAAAAGGCGTATTATAATTTCGCTAAGGTGGCAATTGGAAAGAGTCTGGAAACCTCAGCCCAATCCAAAATTACTGTGATGCGCCAGTTCACCAGTATTGCAGGGATGCAATATCTTTTCGTCATCGCTGAGGTCATTCCTCAGGTAACAAATAAATGCACTCCCTCGTCGGCAGAGAAAGCGAAATGCATATTTATTTTCAGAAAAAATGGTCGGGGCGGCTGGATTCGAACCAACGGCCCTCTGCTCCCAAAGCAGATGCGCTACCAGGCTGCGCTACGCCCCGACATGTGCGGTCTCCCGCGCCCGATTGCTCAGGTGGCGCAATGAGTATTGCGTCGCGGGGGGAAAATCAACACTTCCGTTGACCTGTAATGTCACTTCTCGCGATTTTTTAGGGCCATAAAGCGCTTTTGGCTGGATTCCGGCCATTCTTCGCGGGGTTTATAGTATCCGGGATGTTGTGACGCCCCCGGCGGAATGATCACCCAGGGCTGTTTAGAGTCGGTATAGATGTGAATATCTGGCGGCGCGCTTTCCGGATTGTCCAGTGTCCCAACCCGCACGAAGGCGACAACTTCCCCCGCCCCGGCATAATGGCTCCAAACCGCCATACGACAGGTTGGACAGCGATGGATAATCTGACCCTTTCCGCTCTCACTGGGGGTCATGATGACTTCCGGGGTGCCTGTGATCACCTCGACATGACTGCTTTCGATCATCGCGTTCAAGGCAAAGGCGGACCCTGTTTCGCGCTGGCACCAATGGCAATGACAGCAATGCACGAACATTGGCGGGGCGGTTATCGCATAGCGTATCTGTCCACAACTGCATCCGCCCTCTTGTCGCCACTGTGCCTGTTCCTTCATCAGACGCCCCTTCATGTAAATGTGCAGTTTTTGTTTCACTATGTCGAAATATGCTTGAATTCCGTTTGCGGTTCCCCCTACATAGACCCTGCGATCTAGAAGTAGCGTATTTTGGTGACATTTACCATGGTGGGGACCATGACAACAGCATGCTTGAAAGCGGGTCAAACGACTCCGATAAGAGAGAGTTCTGCCGTCGATATCGATTCGGCGGCTGCGGCGCTTCGTGCCATATCAAATGTGCATAGATTTATGATTCTGTGTCTTCTGGCAGAGCAGGAACACACTGTTGGGGATCTGGAACGGGCGGTCGGAATTCGTCAGCCCAGCATGTCCCAACAGCTGGCGCGGTTGCGGGAAGACGGTATCGTGTCTTGCACCCGGGACGGGAAATCAATGATCTATGCCCTGACTGATTCCAGGGTCAGGCAGGTGATTTTGACGTTGAGCACGATCTATCATCGTTGATCGTCCGACGGCGCTGTAGTGCCTGACGATGGCGGAGGTTCCGTTGCGTCTGAATGACCCATCTTCGAAGCATCTGGCTTGGGGGACAGGGGTTCTGTGTGCATATAGACCGGAATTGGCACGCTGGACCGGATGTGAAGATCACGCTGCCCGAATGGGAACTCTATCCCGTTGTCGCGGTACATCTGCCAAATAATCAACAGAATTTCGCTGCGGACATTCACCACGCCCGCCTGGGGATCATCAATCCAGATCCGCATTTCCAGTTCCAGGGCATCGTTCCCGAAATTCATGAAACGACAAACCGGCGCCGGATCGGTCCGGACACGCGCGATGGAACGCGCCGCCTGAACGGCCAGATCCATCGCCAGCTTCACATCTGAGTCATAGGATATGCCAATTGGAATCTTCAGGCGCACCAATGTGTTGGAATAGGACCAGTTTTCAACCCGTTGAGAGATCAGCTCTTCATTGGGAATCAGATGTTCTGTTCCATCCCGGGTGATCACGGAAACATATCGGGCGCGCAAGGAATTAATCCACCCGAACGTATCGCCAATGGCTATTACATCGCCGGGCTTTACAGATTTATCCATCAGCAGGATCAAGCCGCTGATCAGGTTGGAGATAACCTTCTGCAGACCAAAGCCGATCCCCAGGCCAATCGCGCCGGAAAAGACCGCCAACGCGGTTAGGTCTATGCCGATACTGTCCAGGGCGGCGAAAATAGCAATGGCGATCAGGAGAATGCGGAAGGTCTTGCTGAGCAGCACCCGCGCGGACGGCGATAAGCTCTTGGAATTATGAAACCGGCTATCGACCATCTGGGATACCAGGCTGCCCAGCCATAGCAGCACGACCAGCACCACACCGGCCTTACACGCGCTGAGGACAGAAATCCGGACATCCCCAAGATTGACCCCCATCCTGTCCAGCGCCACCATTGTGGGTGTCAGGAGCCCCAGCAGATTCAAGGCGGCAATGCTCCAGGCGATGATTGCCAGCATTTTGGCCCAGCCGGGGTCCCGCACCGCGCCGGAAACCAATCGGATCACCACCCAGGCCGTTAACAGGCTGACCGCGCTTTCAATCAGGTGATTGGACAGTCCAGCCTCTTGCGCTGCAAAAACTGAAAACCATTGTAAAATCAGCCATATGAGCGGCAGTATCAGTGGCAACACGGTCCGGATTGCCACATCGAAAACGCGGGCAAACCTCAATTTGCCGATCTGATTTTCCAGCAGGCGTTTTACGGTCGGGGTCAAAAGCGCTGACAGGCCGAAGGCCACGACAATGATACCCGCCTGGACGACGGTGGACGGCACCAGAAGATTAATGTCGATCCACTGCCACACGCTCGCGATCAGCCGTTCAATCTCCGCCGCGTCCAGATACTTCTCCATTCCAACTCCCTTACATGATTTTGAATATCGTAGAGAGCATTCCGGTAAATTACTAGGCTGGCACGAGGCTGGGGCGGATCACCTTAATTTTAAGGCGATACTCTGCTGTTTTATTCCATTTGGGAACTCAATATAGTGTCATGCAATTTATTCATTCCTGAACTTCACATAAATTGCGTCAAAACACCCCCTATTCTCCAATACCGATGACCGCCATATTGCGCTGCATCACATAGGGACGCGGAGTATCCATGCCGACAAAAGCAGAAATCATAACCAGCACGACTATTGCTGAAGACCCGCCGGTCTTGAGCCGCTGGCTGACATTTGCCATGGCGGGCGCGACGGGAATTGCTGTGGCCAATATTTACTATAATCAGCCGATGCTGGGCATCATGCAGGCGGAATTTCCCGGACAGTTGGCAGGGCTTGTTCCGACCGTCACACAGTTGGGATATGCGCTGGGCATATTCCTTCTTGTCCCCCTGGGGGATCTAGTCGAACGCAAGAAGTTGATCATCCTGCAGTTTGGTCTGCTGTTCCTTGCCCTGGCCGGTGTGGCCCTGGCCCCCAATGCGTCTGTGCTTCTGTTAACGTCCTTGCTGGTCGGGGTCGGTGCGACGGTCGCGCAACAGATTATTCCTTTGGCGGCGCATTTGTCGGACCCAAATAAAAGAGGCGCCACGGTGGGATTGGTTATGTCCGGTCTGTTATGTGGCATCCTTTTCAGTCGTACCCTGGCCGGGTTTGTCTCAACCCATTCCGGGTGGCGCGAAATGTTCGCCCTGGCCGTGCCAATGGCACTCGCCGCTTGTGCCGTGATGGCCTGGAAACTGCCGCGCAGTCACCCGGAACCGACAATGGGCTACCCTGCCCTGTTGGGATCGATATTGGGATTATGGCGGGAGTTTCCTGAACTGCGCGTGGCAACGCTGACGCAATCCTCTCTCTTCGCGGCGTTTAGCGTGTTCTGGACCATCCTGGTCTTCCAATTGGAAAGCCCGGCCTTCAATCTGGGTCCCGACGCAGCGGGCTTATTTGGAATTATTGGCGCAATCGGTATATTGGCTGCCCCCTTTGCAGGCAAACTGGCCGATAAGCGTGGCCCGCATATGATCGTGCTTTTCGGGGCCAGCCTAACCCTGGTTTCATGGGTCATATTCGGATTCTGGATATCCATCCCCGGCCTGATCGTGGGGGTGATCCTTTTGGACCTTGCCCTGCAAAGCGCGATGATCCCCAATCAGCACATCATCTATGCCCTGCGGCCCAGTGCCCGTGCCCGCGTCAATACGATCTTCATCGGCAGCATGTTTCTGGGTGGCTCGCTAGGGTCCGCCCTCGCCTTGCAAATCTGGACGGCGTTCGGGTGGACCGGGGTCTGCCTGCTGGGTGGCGGCTTCTGCGCCATAGCAACGGCATTGCAACTCGTCCGTTGGTCTGCACGTCGCTCCCGGTAAAACGCCGCACGCACAATTACACTACACGATATGGGCTACGGCATCAGCCTCTCTCTGCTTTTGCCCCGTTTAACATTAGTAAAACAGGCTGTTTGTGAAGGGACTTCATCCCAGTATCCACGCCCATAATTCTGGAACATAAATGCTGGGGGCCCGCATTCTTGATGGAGTTGGCCTAAGGTTGTTTTGGTTGGATAAACATTCGGATAATCCTCAGGGATATACAGCGATCAGCCATACCAATATTCGATATCACGATAATTGTCTTTTGGTCCTGATAGTTCAGTTCTTTCCCGATCCTGTGTGCAGTCCGACCATGCACCATTCACCGAGCAATCACCTGGCCTCACTTCAAATTATTCGATGACTTTACTCGGAGCCTCCCCCGTAAAATCTTCAATAACCTTATAGCCATATGGTTTGGTATTCAGACTTCTTTCGAAGTCTCCGAAAGACCCGCGATCAACTGTCTGGCATCCCATAAGGCTCGCAATGAAGAGCAATACAAAAATGTAAGTGTTCTTTTCATCTTAACTGACAGCTTGATTAAGATTTTCGATATCGACTATAAAGACCCAGTCTATTCTTCTGATTCCTGCCTTCAGCGACCAAGCCTTTGATCATACAAATGGCTCTACCCATTTCAATTCCTCACGAAATTGCTGCAATTATGCCCAATATGTGCAAAATAGGCTGTAAGGGCCGATGCGCTGAGGGATCGCTTCGGGCGTTGGCTTCCGGGCTGCGGCGTCACCATGCGCACATTCAGGTCAGCACTCTCGGGTTCGGCCCTTACCTTACTCCCACTCAATCGTGCCGGGCGGCTTGGACGTTACATCATAGACCACGCGGTTGATGCCGCGGACTTCGTTGATAATGCGGGTGGCAACGCGGCTTAAGAACGCGTGTTCGAAGGGGTAGCTGTCGGCGGTCATACCATCGGTAGACGTCACCGCCCTCAGGCCGCAGACATGATCATAGGTGCGCGCATCGCCCATCACGCCGACGGTCTTGACCGGCAACAATACAGCAAAGGCCTGCCAGATTTCGTCATACAGGCCCGCATTGCGGATTTCTTCCAGATAGATCGCATCGGCCTTGCGCAGGATATCCGCCTTTTCCTTATCCACGGGGCCCGGTATGCGGATGGCAAGGCCCGGCCCCGGAAAGGGATGGCGGCCGATCATGCTTTGTGGCAGGCCAAGCTCCAGGCCCAAAGCGCGCACTTCGTCCTTAAACAATTCGCGCAGCGGCTCCACCAGCTTCATATTCATCCGCTCCGGCAGGCCCCCCACATTGTGGTGCGACTTGATGGTCACGGACGGGCCACCCGCGAAGGAAACGCTTTCAATCACATCGGGATACAGCGTGCCCTGAGCCAGGAAATCCGCCCCGCCGATCTTGGTCGCTTCCTCTTCAAAGACATCGATGAACAGGCCCCCGATGATCTTGCGCTTCTTTTCCGGATCATCAACCCCGGCCAGCTTGCCCAGGAACAGGTCAGAGGCATCCCGATGCACCAGAGGAATGTTATAGTGATCCCGGAACAGGGTGACGACCTGATCGGATTCACCCTGACGCATCAGTCCATGATCGACATAAATGCAGGTCAAGCGCTCGCCAATTGCCTCATGAATCAGGACGGCAACCACAGAACTGTCCACCCCGCCCGACAGGCCACAGATGACCCTGCCGGTTTCGCCGACCTGACGGCGCACGCTTTCAATCGCCTGTTCCTTAAAGGCGGCCATGGTCCAGTCGCCGGTACAGCCGCAAACGGAATGTACGAAATTTGACAGCAGCTTGTGCCCATCGGCGGTGTGAACCACTTCTGGATGGAACATGACACCATAGAATTTGCGCGCCTCATCGGCGAAAATGGCAAAGGGGGCCCCTTCGCTGCGCGCGACAACCTTGAAGCCTTCAGGAATGTCGATGACGCGATCCCCGTGGCTCATCCAGACCGTTGGCGTATCGCCGGGTGCCCACAGACCATCATACAGGCTGCACGGCTCCAGCACATCCAGGGCCGCACGGCCGAATTCATGATGATCCGACGTGCTGACGACACCGCCCAATTGATGGCACAAGGCCTGCTGACCATAACAAATGCCCAGGATCGGCAGGCCCAGATCAAAGACCATCTGAGGCGCACGGGGGGTATCGGAATGGGTGACACTGGCCGGACCACCGCTGAGAATGATACCCTTGGGCGCAAAGGCGCGGATTTCATCATCAGTGATGCTGTTGAATGGGTGCACTTCGGAATAAACACCCGCTTCGCGCACGCGCCTGGCGATCAACTGGGTGACTTGGCTGCCGAAATCGAGAATGAGAATACGGTCAGCGGCGACAATTTCGGTCATAGGGGCAGATCTTTCCCAGATTTTGCCTGAAAACAGGTAGGGGGCGCGGAAGCGATCAGATAGCGCGATTCAGCCGCAGGAACAAGCCAGCAGCCGGGATTTTCGCGCATAAATACCACACCACGGAACCACCGTCAGAGCATGCGAGGGCCGAACACTCCCCGCGCTCTGAGGAGCCCAACGTCTCGCTGCAAGCATCCCCCTCCCCGTCACACCTGCGCAGGCGGGTATCCAGGGGCCACCTGCACCGATCATGCCTACCGCCCTGGATCCCGGATCACGTCCGGGATGACGATAGTGGGGGAACGCAAAGGGCGCGGAGAAACGCAGAGGGTGCAAAGGCAAATACAGGCACGTCTCTCCCACGAAGGCGGGAGCCCAGGGCCACCCGCACCGATCATGCCTGCCGCCCTGGATCCCGGATCACGTCCGGGATGACGATATTTCGAGACAAATACTCCCTCACCCTGAGGAGCGCAGCGTCTCGAAGGGTGATCTTTCTGTAAGCAGCCCCCTTACAGCGCATCCTTCGAGACGGCGCGAATGCGCCTCCTCAGGATCAGAATGGTGCTGAAAGTATGCCTAAAACACCCCCTCCGCGCCCTTCGCGCCTGCTCTGCGCTCTTTGCGTTTTCTTTTCCCGTCACACCTGCGCAGGCGGGTATCCAGGGGCCACCCACACCAATCGTCCCTACCGTCTCTGAACCTCAGACGCGGCGTGCGACCATATCGATTTCAACCAGCGCACCTACCGCCAATCCGGTCACCCCGATCGTGGTGCGGGCCGGTAATTTACCGGGCTGAAAATACTGTACATAAGTCTCGTTCATCACCGCATAGTCGCGCTGAAACTCCGTCAGATAGATACGGCATTGCACGACATCCGCCAGGGTTAGATCCAATCCCTTGAGGATCAGGATCAGATTGTCCATCACGCGGCGCGTTTGTGCCTCAATCCCTTCCGGCAATGGTTTCTGATCATCATTGGGGTCGGTTGGCATCTGACCGGTCAGGAAGACGAACCCATTCACCTCTGTCGCATGAGAAAAGGGCGCAACAGGAGTCGGGCCGCCAGCGATCATATGGTGCAGTATATCGGACACAGTGCCCCTCTCCTTAGCTGGTCAGTAACAGGGTGCGCGGGTCAATGGCCTGACGCCCCTTTCGGATCTGGAAGTGTACCTGGGGCGTTTCGACATTGCCCGTTGATCCCACCCGGGCGATAGCCTGCCCGCGCTGGATCACCTGACCGCGTGTCACCAACAGACTGTCAGCATGGGCATAAGCGGTGACATAGCCATTCTGATGCTTGATCAGGACAATATTACCAAATCCCTGCAGGCCATCCCCGGCATAGGCAACGACCCCGGATTCCGCCGCCCGGATCGGACTGTTTCGGGGGGCGGCGATGTTAATGCCATCATTATGCAGGCCCCGACCTTTGGCGCCATATCCTGAGACAACCTTGCCCTGCACCGGCCACAAGAATCCCTGTCCCGTCATGGGGGGAGGACGGGGAATGGGGCCTACCAGACGGGGCGGCGCGTTTGGCTTGGCGGGGGGATAAACCACCTCGCCCGGTCCATAGCTTGCCTGCTGGGGAGGGGACGGTTGTGGATCGGCGGCAGTTGGATCGAAAGAAGCCGGCGTTTCATCCTGTCCAACGGGAGAAGACGTGCCAGAGGGCGGCAATGGTTCCTGGGATATCGTCCCATCATCCGGGGCGGACGGGCTTAACGCGACGGTCTGTTGGCGCACTGACCCGGTCTGGGCTGGAATATTCAGCCTTTGCCCCACCTTGATCCGGTACGGGGATGGTATCTGGTTAGCCCGCACCAGTTCATTCATCGCCACGCCATATTGCCGGGAAATGCCGTAAACTGTTTCTCCTGGGCGCACTGTATGCAGCCGCACGGCGGGGATGCGCAGCCGCTGCCCCACCAACAGATCATAAGGCGGCGTCAGATTGTTTTCGACAATCAGGCTACGCAAGGGAACGCCGTATTCTCGGGAAATCGCATATAATGTCTCCCCCCGGGCGACACGATGGATGCCGTCTTCCGGTTGAGCGACCGAGACACTGGACGAGCCACCGACTGTGTTTGCGGACCCGGTGCCGCCGCTCGGCACGCTGGACCCATCGAATATCCGAACCTGCGGACCACCGCCAGAAGAGCACGCCCCCAACAACAAGATCACCAACAGTCCAAATAGTGGAAGTGGAAATCTAGCCATTGCCCGCCTCCACCCCCGGCAGCAAGGGGACGAAACGCACGCCGCCAAGCTCTTGAAGCTCTAGCCCAGCCTCCGTCTTAATGCCCAGCAACAGTGTCTGGTTCTCCCCGTCGGGGCCCACCGGCACGACAAGCCGCCCGCCGATTGAAAGCTGATCGATTAAAGCCTGCGGAATATCCGGCGCAGCGGCGGTTACAATGATGCGATCAAAGGGGGCCTGCTCTGCCCAGCCGACCGCCCCATCCCCAAATCGGGTGCTGATATTGTGCAGATCAAGGATTCGAAACAGCGACTCTGCCTCTCGCAGCAGAGGTTTGTGGCGCTCGATCGTATAGACGCGCCGCGACAGCTTGCTTAACACTGCCGCCTGATAGCCCGACCCTGTGCCAATTTCCAAAACCTTGTGGCGGCGGGTCAGGTCCAGTGCATCGGTCATCCGCGCAACAATCAAGGGCTGGCTGATTGTCTGTCCGCGCCCGATGGGCAGCGCGGAATCGTCATAGGCATGCCGGGCAAAGGTTTCTGGCACGAACAGCTCACGCGGGATCGCTTCCAGGGCTGCCAATACAGTCTGGTTCAAAATCCCGTTCTGGCGCAGCCCCAAAATCAGCTGCGCGCGTTCGGAGACCATATCCATCTCAATATCGATGTCTCTTGCCCCGATATCAGTTCCCCAACATCCCTGACCCGACCGAGGCCAGACCATAGCACCTTGCGTCAGGTTTAAAGCGCTTCGGCGGCTCTATGCAAGAGGTCCCTGTCGGTTCTGTCCAGCGTCAATGGCGTGATCCCGATCCGACCGGCTTGAATTGCGGCTGTATCCGTGCCGGATTCCAA
This sequence comes from Hwanghaeella sp. LZ110, assembly GCF_048892525.1. NCBI lineage: Bacteria > Pseudomonadati > Pseudomonadota > Alphaproteobacteria > Rhodospirillales > Aestuariispiraceae > Hwanghaeella > Hwanghaeella sp. LZ110. The sequence continues at coordinate 92,455 of NZ_JBLZHT010000004.1, forward strand.
CGATCTGTCACCATCCTGATGGTGCAAAATATATCGCCCCTGCGCAGCTTCAACAGCGACATAATGCATCGTATCAACCGATTGACCCTGGCGACACAATTGCGGTTCAGAATGCATGACATGGGATGGAAAATTAACGCCATATGCCCCGTTAGGCGCAAAGCCAAACCAGCAAATACGCCCCAGAACGGCCGGTAAATGCTTGCGCACATCATCCCAGGTATGGGGCTCCACAGGGTGACCGGAAACATGGTCCGCACTAAAGGCAACGGCTGGCACACCATTGGCCGCCGCAGATATCGCCGCCCCGACAGTCCCGGAATAGATCAGGTCCACCCCGATATTCAAACCGTGATTGATACCACTGAGCACCAGATCAGGCGGGGCATCCTTCATCACCAGACGTAGGGCTGCCAGAACCGTATCGGCGGGTCGACCGGTAACGGCATAGCGTCGCAGCCCCCTTTCCTGCACCTCAATCTCGCGACGCAGGGAAACCATGGCGGATGCCCCACTGTGCCCTTCTGCAGGGGCACAGACCCACAATTCCCCCACCATCGGGCGTATGATTTCTTCCAGAACCGCAAATCCTGCGGCATCAATGCCATCGTCATTGGTCAGCAGGACCCGCGCCGTGGGCAAATCAACGGATCGCAGATCCGGCTCCATCATCCGCCTCACGCCTTGCCAACTGGTTGAATGACATCCTTGCCACCCATATAGCCGCGCAGCACCTCTGGCACCGTGATCGATCCATCGGCATTCTGATAATTCTCCAGAATGGCGACCATGGTGCGGCCTACCGCCAATCCCGAGCCATTGAGCGTGTGGACAAACCGGGTGCCCTTCTCTCCAGCGGTGCGGAAACGCGCCTTCATGCGCCGCGCCTGAAAATCCCCGCAGTTTGAGCAGCTGGAAATTTCGCGATAGCGGTTCTGTCCGGGCAGCCAGACTTCGATATCAAAGGTCTTGCGAGCGCCAAACCCCATATCCCCGGTGCACAGCATCATTGTACGGAAAGGTAGGCCCAAAGCTGTCAGAATACCCTCAGCACAAGCGGTCATGCGGTCCAGTTCAGCTTCAGACTGATCGGGATGAACGATGGAGACCATTTCAACTTTGGAAAACTGATGCTGGCGGATCATGCCCCGTGTATCCTTGCCCGCCGCCCCTGCTTCTGACCGAAAACACGGTGTCCAGGCCGTCATGCGCTTTGGCAGGTCGGCCTCGTCATAAATCTTTTCCGCTGCCGTATTCGTCAGCGGCACTTCCGCGGTGGGAATTAACCAGAAGCCATCATCCGTATGGAACAGATCCTCAGCGAATTTCGGCAATTGTCCGGTGCCATACATGGCATTGTCCCGCACCAGCAGAGGCGGAATGACTTCGGTATAGCCGTTGGTTTCGGTATGGGTATCCAGCATGAAACTGGCAATCGCCCGCTCTAAACGCGCTAAGGCCCCCCGCAGCAAGACAAACCGCGCACCGGACATGGTGGCTGCCGTTTCAAAATCCATCAGGCCCAGCGCTTCGCCCAGATCAAAATGTTCCTTGGGTGCAAAGTCTTTCGCAACAGGTTCCCCGACGCGTCGGACCTCAACATTCTCCTCTTCCCCACCACCATGAGGCACATCCTCATAGGGAATATTCGGCAAGCCCGCCAAAAGGGCATCCAGCGTTTCCGCCAGCAGGCGTTCTTCTTCCTCCGCCTTGGCCAGGCCGTCCTTCAACGATTGCACTTCCGCAATCAGATCATCTGCGTCTTCGCCCTTGGCTTTGCGCTGGCCAACTTCCTTCGACGCTGTATTGCGGCGGTTCTGTATCTCCTGCATGCGTGTCTGGGCACCACGCCGGGCCTCATCAAGGCGCAGAATCTCAGCGGATGCAGAGGAAATCCCACGACTTGCCATTGCGGCGTCAAAGTAGTCCGGGTTATCCCGAATGACTTTCAGATCGTGCATTCTCTCTCTCCTTATCCACGCATGGGAACCATCCCCCAAATTGATGGAGGCGTTATAGGACGCACCGGGGGCACACGTCCAGCCGCTGTAATGGATTTTAAGGTTGGGAACCCGCCTTGCGGTCTTCGGCATCCGGATCGTCGTCATCGTCGTCGACATCCAGACCCAACAGCTTATCGCGTTCCTTGCGTTGACGTTCAATCAACACACCGCACCAAATTGAAATTTCGTACAGCAGGATAATGGGAACGGCGAGACCAATCTGGCTCAACGGATCCGGCGGTGTCAGCACCGCAGCGACGATAAAGGCAACCAGCACCGCATAGCGGCGTTTTGCCCGCAAACCATCCGAAGTGGCTATGCCGACCTTAACCAAAAGGCTGAGCAGCACGGGCAGCTCGAAGCACAGACCGAACGCAAAAATCAATGTCATGGCAAAAGACAGATATTCACTGACCTTTGCTTCCATTTCCACCCGCAGACCGTCTGCGGCGGATTGCTCAAAGCCCAGAAAGAAGCTGAGCGCAACGGGCATCACCAAATAATAGACAAAGGCCGCACCCAGGGTGAACAGGAAAGGCGTTGCCAGCAGAAATGGCATGAATGCTTGTTTTTCGTGACGATACAGGCCTGGCGCTATGAACATCCACATCTGTCCCGCAATTATCGGGAAGGTGAAACAGAAGGAGGTAAACAACGCCACCTTCATCTGGGTAAAGAACCATTCCTGTGGGGCCGTGAAAATCATACGGCGCCCTTCCAGATTGTCCCCCCAGGAGGATATCAACGGATGCGCAAGGAAATTATAAATCGGTTCAGCAAAGGCAAAGGCTATGAAAAAACCGATCATCAAGGCGCCAACAGAAATCAACAGTCGCCGACGAAGCTCCTTTAAATGCTCCATTAGCGGCGCTTTTGAATTTTCCAATTCGCTTTCGTCAACGCTGCTCATGACTTATCGCCTGTCTTCTTAGCAGCCGCTTTTGTGGCAGCAGTCTTTTTAGCACCCGCCTTTTTGACTGCTGTCTTCGCCGGTGCCGTTTTGGGTGTGCCGGCTTTTGTTGCAGACGTTTTTGTTGCAGATGTCTTTGTGACAGGCGCTTTCTTTGCTGTAGCCTTTTTCGCAGCCGCCTTAGGGGGTGCCGTATCGGGACCTGTCTTGGACGCCGCACCATCTGGATTGGCCGTCTTGGCGTCCTTGACCGATTCCCCATCTGCCTTCACGTCAGGCTTAGGCGTGGTCGTGCTGGGGGAGTCTGTGGCGCTGGACGATGCGGTGGTGCTGGCTGTGGGCGTTTTGTCCGGGAAATTGGGGCGTGCGCTTTTGTTGATCCAATCCTTTGCGGACGACACCTGCTCCTTCGTATCCTTCATGGATTTGGATACTTCACCAGTCGGATCGATATCTTTCACCCAATCAGAGGACCCGCTTTTTGCCTTTGTGACTTCATTTTTGATGTCTTGCAGGTCCGCTTCCCGGGCCATTTCATCCATGGCGCTGTGGAACTCACCTGCCAAAGAACGGGCTTTTCGCATCAGTCCGGAAACCGTGCGAAACACGCGCGGCAATTCCTTGGGCCCAACAACAAGAACGGCCACAACACCAATCACCAAAAATTCCTGCCAACCGAAGTCGAGCATACCTCACCGCACAAACCGGGTTAAAGAAAAGACACGCTTATAGAGGCAGTCTTATGGCTGCCCCGCGAACTCAGCTGTTTACAGCCTTATCCTTTTTCGTCGTCTTCTCAGCATCCCCATCGGCGGCGATGCGCTTGGCTTCGGTTTCAGACTCTTCATCCGCAGAGCCATCCGTCTCGTCCTTCATGTTCTTCTTAAAGGTTTTCAAACCTTTACCGAAGTCGCCCATGAGGCTGGAGATTTTGCCTTTACCGCCAAAAAGCAGCAATACGACAGCCAAAACGATGACCCAGTGCCACCAAGAACCGATACCCATAAATTCTACCCCTGTGGTCTCTTTGCCGTCTGTATAGACAGATACGACACGTGTTTCACGGTTCAATCAAAGCCCAATATCACAGCGTGATAGGACCCTGATCTCGCTTGTCCCCGCTATGTAGCGCCTTCCGAGGGAAAAACAAAGACCTGACTGCGATCCAAATGAACAGATTGCAATTCGCCTTCCTTCGGAAGATACCGGCCGGGCATACGCGCATGTAAATGAACCGCCTGATCGCTGGTTTCGCAAGTGCATAAATGAATTAAACTGGTCCGACCCAGCATTCGCGACGCCAAAACCTTTACCCGCGCTGGGGCGTCGGACGATACAGGCGATAAATTCAAGGCTTCGGGGCGGATCACGACTTCAACTGCCGCCCCCTCTTTCAAGCCACCTGATGGAAAACTGCCAAGGGGCGTTGCCGCCTGCCCTTCTGCAACAGTCCCCGCAATCTTGTTCACATCGCCAAAAAACCCTGCAACAAAGCCATTTTTAGGCTTTAAGTACAAAGTATCTGGCGTTCCTTCCTGTTCTAACCGCCCATCACGCATCACGACGATCCGGTCCGCCATATGCATCGCTTCTTCCGCATCATGGGTGACCATCAGGACCGCCGCGCCTGATTCTTTCAGGATATGCAGGGTACGATCCCGCACAGATTCCCGCAAACGCGCATCCAGGCCGGAAAAAGGCTCATCCATCAAAATCCCATGCGGTTCCGGGGCCAGCGCACGCGCCAGGGCGACCCGCTGTTGTTGCCCACCGGACAATTCATGGGGATAAGCCGCCGCATAGTCGGTCATGCCAACCTGTTTCAGAACGGCCGCAACTCGATCTTTGGCCTTAGCCTTATCCGTCAGGCCAAAGCCAATATTCTCGGCAATCGACATATGAGGAAACAGGGCGTAATCCTGGAAAACCAAACCCAGATTGCGGTTTTCCGGCGCGACCATTTTCCCCTTCTGAGAAACCGGGACGCCATCCAGCAAGACATGGCCCGCCGTCACCGGTTCCAGACCTGCGGCAATTCGAAGCGCCGTTGTCTTGCCACAACCAGAAGGCCCCAACAGGCACACAACCTCACCCGGATGCACCTTCAGGTTCAACCCCAGAACAGAAGGCGTGTCGCCATAAGAATGACTGACATCCCGCAATTCAATAACGGGGGGCAAAGAGTGTTTACTGTCATGCATAGAGATCATTGATCCAATCTATTGAGAACCAATCGCAGGTTCAAGACCGACTAAGCCGTGCATATCCATTTATGGTTCCTTATCAGTCGTCCAGGGCGATATGCTCATCTTCCTCAACGGCGTCAAAGGCTTCGTCGTTTTCCAGAAAGGCCGTGCGCTCGTCATCTTCTTCGTCCTGCGCCTCGTCATCTGTGTCTGTACCCTGCATTGCAATCGCCCCCAGATTGGGTCGGCTGTCCAACAGGCCTGCCGCCTTCAATTCTTCGACGCCGGGCAAATCATCCAGGCTTTCCAGGCTAAAATCCGCCAGGAAGCGCTCTGTCGTGCCCCATGTCACCGGCTTTCCAGGCGCGCGCCGGCGCCCTCTTGGGCGTATCCAGGCAGCTTCCAGCAAGGCATCCATTGATCCTTTGGACAGGGCGACACCACGGACTTCTTCAACTTCAGCCCGGGTAACGGGCTGATGATAGGCAATGATGGCCAGAGTTTCGATCGCGGCACGGGACAATTTGCGGGGTACTTCACGCTCCACCGTCATGTGAGACGCCAAGTCGCTTGCCGTGCGGAAGCACCACCCCTTCCCCACCTTCACCAGGTTCACGCCGCGCGCCGAATACATGCCTTCCAGCTCTTCCAGAAGGCTTGCCAGGTCCACGCCTTCCGGCAAGCGTTCTAACAGGGCGGCATCTTGAACAGGCTCAGCGGCAGCAAACAGCATGGCCTCTAGCAAACGTAATTGCTGAAATCGATCCATCTCTAACAGTCCCAATCTATGCAGAGCGTTAGCGCTCAGTCTTCCTTATCTTCAAACAAGTCCATGTCGTCCGGGTCCAGCGGGTCTTCATCCGCTGCCAAGGCGTGCGGATCAGGCTGCTGCAAATCTGCGCCCGGTTTCGCACGCATATAGATCGTGCCAAAAGTGCCGGTCTGGCGTATTTCCACCAACCCCTCTTTCGACAATTCCAGGCTGGCCGCAAAGGTGGAAGCCATAGCGGACCGACGCAGCAGCGGGTCGTCGCTGTCATAGGGAATAAACCGTTCCAATGTCTGCCAATCGGGCATTTCGCCCAGGATGGCGCGCAATCGACGGGCCGCCTGTTCCATCGAAACCAGACGCGTTGGCATGATCCGCAATTCACTGCCAATATCCTGTTTTCGGCGGATATCCCCATAGGCCCGCAGCAGATCCAGTAGATTGGCATCATAAATTGCGCGATTGGCAATCCTCAGCCGCTCTGGCATGCCACGGGCAAAGAACTCCTGTCCCAGGCGCGGGCGATCAAACAGAATCTTGGAAACGCCCTGCATCGCTTCCAGCCGCTGCAACTGAAAAGCCAAACGCGCAGCAAGCTCAGCCGGGTTTTCCTCTTCCGATTCATCGGCAGGCGGCGGCAGCAGCAATTTGGATTTCAGATAGGCCAGCCAGGCCGCCATCACCAGATAATCTGCCGCAAGTTCCAGCCGTAACTCTCTGGCTTTATTTATGAATTCTAAATATTGCTCGGCCAGTGCCAGAATCGAAATCTTTGCCAGATCAACCTTCTGATCGCGCGCCAGGGTCAACAGCAGGTCAATGGGCCCTTCGAATCCATCCAGATCCAGAACAAGATTGTTCACGGTAATCAGGCCCGCAGCAGGGGCGGTATCTTCCTGAAACTCTGATCTGGGATCTGATCCGGTATCCGACACGGTTCCGTCCTTAATTGACTGACATAGTGATGTGCCGGATGACACCGCCTTTGGCAAGAATGGCTATATCAAAAGCGTCTTGAGTTCCGCCAAGGCGGCGTCTGCATCAAAGTCAGGCTCCACCTGGCGCAGGCTTGCCGCCCTGGCCCAGCGGCGTTGCGCCTCTGGCGACATCGGGCCGGTCGCAGCCATGACAGCCTGCATTTCCTGCGGATCGCCATTGCAATGAAGCACGAGGTCACAGCCCGCTTCCAGGGTGGTTCTGGCGCGGTCTTCAAAACTGCCGCCCAAGGCCTTCATGGACAGATCATCGGTCATCAGCAAGCCATCGAATAGCAGGGCTTCGCGAATGAAGGCGATCCCGATTTTGGATTGCGTGACGGGACGATCCGGGTCCAGCGCATCGAAAACGATATGCGCCGTCATCCCCAATGGTATCTCAGGAAGCTTCATGAAAGGCACGAAATCCGTGTTCTTCAGCACCTCTAACGGCGCATCAACACGGGGGAGATCATGATGGCTGTCGGCCATTGCACGCCCATGGCCCGGCAAATGCTTAGAAACCGGCAGAACACCGCCCGCCAGCAATCCCTTTACCGCGATGCGACCACAGGCCGCAACAAGGGCTGGATCGGTCGAGAAGGCACGATCCCCGATCACATCATGAGCCCCCGGTATCGGGACATCCAGACAGGGCACGCAATCCACATCAATGCCTAAATCCACCAGATCCCGGGCAATCAGGCGATAATTCAACCAAATCGCCCGCAGGCCATCGGTAATATCGCGATCATACAGGTCGCCCAATTGCCGCGCCGTGGGGGCGTGTCGCCAATGGGGTGGTTTCAGGCGTTGAACCCGGCCGCCTTCCTGATCAATCAGGATCGGCGCATCGTCCCGACCAACACTGGCACGCAATTCCTTCACCAGGGTGCGTACCTGATCCGGGGTATCGATATTTCGGGCAAATAGAATGAACCCCAAAGGGTTTGTCTGTGCAAAAAACGCCGATTCCTGAGGTGACAGTGTCAAACCCTGGCAGCCAAGCAGGGCAGCAGACGGCACAGTGGGGCTCATAATGGTGATCCCACTCTAACTGCCGGGCGCAACGGGAATACAGGCCAACTTCTTGGCCTTCATTTCGGCGCATAGCGCTTTTGCAGCATCGCCATTGGCTAAAGGCCCGCCACGAATCCGGTAGTAGGTGGTGCCATTCACTGTTGCTTCCTGAATTTGCACCGCCAAATTGCCCAACAGATCCGGATTGGCGGATTGCTTCTTGGTCCATTCCGCGCGGGCGTCCGCTTCGCTGCGCAAGGCTGCGATTTGAATCCGCCAGCCATTTCCGGCGCTGGAGGGGGCCGTCGTTGTTGCAGCAGGTGTAGCAGCCGTCGTTGAGGCCGGAGCGGCTTCCTGAGCTGCCGGTTTAGGGGGCGCCGGTGGTTCCGGCTGAACCGGCGCAGCGGCGACCTGCTCTGTCTCTGAGCCGACCGTCGGTGGCGGAGCCGTTGGCTGTGCCAAGACTGCATCTGGCGCAGGCACTGGTGCGCGCGTCGCGGACGCATCAGAGCCTGTTGTTGTCGATGGGGCGGAAGGCTCTGTCGGTGCCGCGGGAGCCTTATTGGGCGTTCCCGCAGGCGCATTCTGCAAGATATCGACAGGCGGGCTGCGTGGTTCCTCTGGCGGGGGCAGAATACGCTCTACAGACGCCGTTTCCTGATCCCCGGAGACGCGATCATAGATTCCCAGTTCCGTCCCTGCGATTTCACGCCCGCCCGGATTTAAAGGGGGTTCTTTTGCCGTTCCCTCAGGCATCAACAAGGGGGCGGCAGTCTCACTGCCTTCCCTAACGCCTTGAGAATAGGCATACCAGATGATGCCGCCCAGGGTCAGCAGAGAGACAACCCCCACCGCGATGGGCAACAGGCGCAAACCGGATTTTTTCCGATCCGCCCCCGGCTCATCGCCGAGTTCCCCAAGTTCACGATCCAGTTCGTCATATTCCGTGGCAATCATGCGCAGTGCGCTCCATTGACTATGACGCGGGCAAAACCCACGCAGTTATGAGCCGCTTTACCTCAGCACTCAGCTTAGAATGTGGGGACGATGGGCCCTAATTCAATTCATTGCGCGGCTCAACGCCGAACACAGACAAGCCAGATGCGATCACGATTCTAACCGCCATGACCAGTGCCAATCGCGCCTGGGTGACTTCTGGTTCTTCCGGGTGAATGACGCGCAGCGCCGTGTCTTCCCGCCCCTGCGTCCACCACCCGTGGAAGGTTGAGGCCAGGTCATACAGGTAATAGGCAATGCGATGGGGCTCTTCGGCTTCGGCAGCAGAGTCCACAACACGCGGCCATTCCGCCATCAACCGCAACAACTGCTCCTCCGCCGGGCCGGACAGAACGGTCAGATCAGCCGCCATCAGTGCCGCATCGCTGACATCCAGATCAGGCATTTGCTCGTCTGCCATGCGAAACACCGAATGGGTCCGGGCATGGGCGTATTGAACATAGAACACCATATTGTCGCGGGATTGTTCCTTAACCGCGGTCAGGTCAAAATCCAGCGGGGCGTCTGGCTTGCGGGTCAACAGATAGAACCGCACCACATCCTTGCCCACGGCCACTTCCAGGTCGCGCAGGGTGACGAAGTTCCCTGCCCGCTTGGACATCTTCATGGGTTCGCCCTTATCCAGCAGGCGGACCATTTGGCATAGCTTGATCGTCAGCGTTGCCTCGCCCTGGGACGCGGCCTGAACTGCGGCCTGCATCCGTTTGACGTATCCGCCGTGATCGGCCCCCCAGACATTGATCTGGCGCTTGAAGCCCCGCAGATATTTATCGCGGTGATAGGCGATATCGGATGCAAAATAGGTCCAACTGCCGTCTGATTTTTGCAGGGGCCGGTCCACATCATCGCCAAACTGGGTTGACCGGAACAGGGTCTGTTCCCGAGGTTCCCAATCGTCCAGCTTCTGGCCTTTCGGTGGTTCCAGAACACCGCGATAGACCATGTCCTTTTCCTTCAAATAGGAAAGGACGCTGTCGACTTTACCGCTTTGGATGATGTCGCGTTCCGATGTGAACTCATCCTGTACGATCCCCATGACAGCCAGATCCGCCTTGATCAGCTCCAGCATCTTTTCCACCGCCACCAGGCGTATGGGATCCAACCATTCTGATACCGGCACCGGCTTGACCGCGCCATCTGCACCGCGCGTGATCAGGCTTTCGCCAAACTTATCCAGCACCGCTTGCGCTGCAGGAATCAGATACTCACCGCGATATTCCAATTCCCGATCCGAGGCACCCATTTCAACCGTAAAGGCCTTGATTGCGGCCTCATCGGTAATCGCATAGGCCTTGGGGTCCAGCAGTTCCAGATAGCGCCAGTAAACCGCCCAGCCCAGGCTGTCGATCTGTGATCCTGCATCATTGACCCAATATTCCTTGCAGACGTCATAGCCTGCCTTCAACAACAGACCAGACAGGGCATCGCCTACGACCGCGCCCCGCGCATGGCCAATATGCAGCGGCCCTGTCGGATTGGCCGATACATATTCAACATTGACCTTTGTCCCAGTTCCCATGTCGCTGTCGCCATAGGCGGTATTGAGGCGCAAAATTCCCCGCAACACGTCGAACCAGACAGACTCTTTCAAACGCATATTGATAAAGCCGGGACCGGCGATCTCAGCGGTTGCGATCAGGTCACTGTCCGGCAGGGCCTTTGACAGGATATCCGCCAGATCGCGGGGCTTCATGCCTGCCTGCTTGCACAGCACCATGGCGGCATTTGTCGCCATATCGCCGTGGGCGCGGTCCTTTGGCGATTCAACGGTCACACGCGACAGGTCCAATCCGTCCGGCAAAATGCCTTTCGCGACCAATGTTTCCAATATGCGGACCAGATCGGTCTTAACGTCCCGAAATATATTCATGATATCGCTCTTTGTGTTTTGGCGTGCTGGCCCCAGCCGGGGCGGATCATTCGGTGTGAAAGATTCGTCGGTGCAGACGTTTGGCAAAACGATCCGTCATGCCCGCAATATAATCGGCAACGATCCGCTCCCAACTTTCATTCACCGCGCGGGGATACGCCGTCAGCCACGACATGTCCAGCGCATCGCGCACTTCCAGGAAATACGTAAACAGGTCCCGCACGATCTGGGCACCCGCCTTGCGTTCTGCATTCACGCTGGGGGACCGATACATATGTTCGAAAAGGAACGTTTTCAGGGCCCGCTCATTTTCCTTCATCGGCTCGGTGAACCGCACCATCGCTTCCCCGCAATTGCGCAGATCTTCTGCCGATACCGGCGCAATCCGCGCCAGTCTGCGTGTGGTGCAAGCCAGGGTATCGTCAATCATGTCACCGATTAAGCGCCGCACAGCTTCCGAGATGACATCGGATTCGGGCGCATCCGGCTCATCCTTGCGAACCTTGGTGAAAACCTCCGCAACATGGGGAACGGAATCGCACAAGGCCTCTATGGTAAACAGGCCTGCGCGCAGGCCATCATCCATATCATGGTGATTATAGGCGATATCATCGGAAATCGCGGCGATTTGCGCCTCGACCCCCGCATGAGTGTAGATTTCCAAGTCAAATTGGGCGTTGAACCAGGCCAGGGTACTGGGCAAAGGCGATTTGGTCACAGGACCGTTATGCTTCACCACGCCTTCCAGGGTTTCCCAACTAAGGTTCAACCCATCAAATTTGGGATAGCGCTGTTCCAGCAATACCAGAACCCGAAGGGCCTGATCATTGTGGTCAAAACCGCCATAGCCCGCCATGACAGCGTCCAGCGCGTCTTCCCCCGCGTGACCAAAGGGTGTGTGGCCCAGATCATGGGCCAGAGCAATCGCTTCTGTCAGATCCTCATCCGCGCGCAGAACCCGCGCAATCGACCGCGCGATTTGAGACACTTCCAATGAATGGGTCAGGCGCGTGCGAACATGGTCCCCTTCCGGCGAAATGAAAACCTGGGTCTTATGCTGTAACCGCCGAAAGGCCGTGCAGTGAATAATCCGGTCGCGATCCCGCTGAAACGGCGTGCGGGTCCGGGACGCTTCCTCCGTCACCAACCGGCCGCGGGTAGCTTCATAATCCGTCGCATAAGGCGCTCTTAACACAATCACGTCTGCACCCTCCTTGGGCGACATTGTAGGATCTATCGGGATGGTCTATTCCGAGTCCGTCGATTGACAAAACACTGTGACCACTTACCTATGAGAAGTGCCTAGCAATGTGCTAGTGTATCGGAATTGGCAACCAGTTTAGGACTTAAAAGTGATGTCTGACCCTTTCGCAATCGAAACCGATGAAGCCACACGGCATCTCAGCCTGTCAGATTCCGCTGTTGCGCGCCTGAACCGTTTGATCAAACAGGAAGGCAAGCCGGACCTGATGTTGCGGGTCACTGTATCGGGCGGCGGCTGTTCCGGTTATCAATATGGCTTTGATTTCGACACCGAATCCGGCGCCGACGATCTGGTGTTTGAACGCGATGGCGTGCGCGTTGTCACCGATACGGTATCAATGGACCTGTTGGCGGGGTCCGAACTGGATTATGTCGATGATCTGGTCGGGGCCTATTTCAAGGTCAACAATCCCAACGCCTCCTCCTCCTGTGGCTGTGGAACGTCTTTTTCCGTCTGATTGAACCAGTCGCGGGGACAGCGTATGAGCGGCCTTCGCGAACAACAGAAACAGGATCGGGAATCACGTCTGCTGCATGCAGCAGCGCACTGCTTCCGGTCCGCTGGCTATGGCAATGCCACAATCGAAGACATCGCCAGACAGGCCGGTCTTTCCCCCGGAACCGTCTATAATTATTACGGGCATAAAGGGGAAATGCTGATCGCCCTGGTCGCAATGGAAGTAAACGATGTTCTGAAAGCAGGCGAATCCTTTGTCAGGAACCCTTCCCTCGATGTGCTGGAATCGGTTGATGGGTTGATCGGCCTTTTTCTGGAAAAATCACTTATCTATCTGGACAAGGAAAGCTGGCGACACGCCATCGCCGCCTCTATCGAACAACCAGAAGCGGTTTTTGCCAGCCACTATACCGATCTGGACGCCAGACTGGCCGATCAGATCAGTCGTATGCTGATGACCTTGCAACGACTGGAACGCATCCACCCGAAAATAGACCCGCAAGTATTCGGTCGCATGCTGTTTAACAACATGAACAATCAATTTATCGAATTTGTGAAGGATACGCCGCGCGAACTGGAACAGTTGCGCGCCGATCTGCGCTATCAACATACAGCCTTGTGCCGGTTGATAGAAATCGGGTGACGCCCCTCTCCCGTGCTGGAGTCGATCACATCGGGATCAGGGCCGCAGCGGCGCGTCGTCCCTCGATCATCAGGACATTGAATGTGCGACAGGCGGCCCCCGTCTTCATGATATCCATGGAAAGCCCTGCATTCCGAATGGTATCGCGCAAGGCTGAGGGGATCATCTCCATCCGCTCCCCTGTCCCCAACAGCAGAACCTCAATAGGGGGCGATTCCTGCTGAACCAGTGACAACGCATCCAGGGAGACATCGGCCGCCCTGGTCAAGGACCAAGGCACCACATGGGTCGGAAACACGATCACAGGCCCCTGATAGGCGATACCGCGCACTTGAAATCGGCCCGGACCATAAGAATCGATCAGCATCCGGTTTTCGGGAACTGCTGGGGTGATATCCATTCGGCCGCCCCTTCCTGACGCAATCAATTAGGTGAAGAGGCTGACTTTATGCCTGTTCTGCCTTTGCCTCTTCCGATGTACCAACATCATCTCCACGATGCGGTTCCAGCACTAACAGCAACGGCACGGCGATACAAATCGACGAATAGGTCCCGATTGTAATCCCCCAGATCAGCGCGATGGAGAAGTCACGGATAACCCCGCCCCCGAACACCGCCAGCGCAGCCAGCGCCAGCAATGTCGTCAAGGCTGTCATCGTGGTGCGCGACAAGGTGCTATTGATGGCGATATTGAACAAATCCGGAAGCGACATCGTCTTGTATTTGCGAAGGAATTCACGCACACGGTCAAAAATAACCACGGTATCATTGATCGAATACCCAGCAATCGTCAAAAGCGCCGCCACGGTTGCCAGATTAAACTCCAGCTGCAGCAATGCGAACAGGCCAATCGTGGTGATCACATCATGCAACAGCGCCACAACGGCGCAGATCCCGAACTGCCATTCGAATCGCAGCCAGATATACAACATGATTGCCCCGATGGAGAAACAGATGGCATAGATTGCCGCCTTCTGCAGTTCCGCCCCGACCGTCGGTCCGACGACTTCGGTCCGGCGATATTCCTTTTCGCCGTTTGCGTCGACAGAAACCATGGAATCAATGGCATCTTTTGCCTTTTGCAGGGCAGCCTGTTGCGCCACATCATCACCGGGTTGGCGTTGAATGCGGATCAACAGATCGTCCGGCGCGCCAAACTCCTGAATCTGAACATCTCCCAGACCCAGGCTGCCCAGTGCTTCCCGGAAGTCAACAACGCCCTTGCCTTGCTCTGTCTTGACCTCCAACAGCGTGCCACCGACAAAATCAATCCCAAGGTTCAAGCCACGGGACATGAATAACCCGATAGACGTCGCAATAAGCAGGACAGAGAAGATATAGGCCAATCTGCGCCGACCAATGAAGTTGATTTTCGTATTGTCTGGAATCAATCGTAACAGCATGGATCAGGCCTCCTCAGCCACGGCCTTGGCGGCAATTGGCAATGTCGTCGGTTTTTTCGCTCGTGCATACCGTACGATAAGATAGCGCGTAACCATGATCGCCGTGAACATAGAGGTCACAATGCCGATCGCCAGGGTAATCGCAAACCCCCGAATGGGGCCCGATCCAAAGGCAAACAGCAGAACCGCCGCGATCAGGGTTGTCAGGTTTGAATCGACAATGGTGACAAAGGCACGCTCAAACCCGGCCTCAATGGAATTCAGGACGCCGCGACCATTTGCGGCTTCCTCCCGAATGCGTTCAAAAATCAGCACATTCGCATCAACTGCCATACCGACCGTCAATGCAATCCCGGCGATCCCCGGCAGAGTCAGTGTTGCGCTGAGCGCAGACAACACGCCAATAATCATGATCAAGTTTAATACCAGGGCGATATTGGCAAAGACACCAAACCGGCCATAGGTCACGAACATGAAGACCACCACCAGCACAAATCCAACCACGCTGGCCAATTCGCCGGCTTCAATCGAATCCTGTCCCAGCCCCGGCCCAACCGTGCGTTCTTCAATTGTATCCATCTGCGCTGGCAATGCCCCTGCCCGCAGCAGCAGGGATGTTTCCTGGGCCTCTTCCAGACTGAAGTTCCCGGTGATGATGCCACTGCCGCCGAGGATCGGGCTTTGGATACGCGGCGCGCTGACGACCTTGCCATCCAGAACGGCCGCCAGGAAGCCGCCGACATTTTCCTGTGTCACCCGCCCAAAGCGCTGTGCGCCAATCGAATCGAAGGTGAAGGAAACCACGGGACGACCATCCTGAAACGTCGCCTGGGCATTGGTCAGATTCTCACCGGAAACAAATGCCTGGCGGGATACCAGATACTGTCGCAGCGGCTCACCCGAAGCTGATTCCTCAATCGATGGCATCAATTGATAGCCAGACGGCGCGCGTCCCGATTGAATGGCTTGCGCCTGTTGTTCAAAATCAACCAGATGGAAGGTCAAACGCGCCTGGGCATTCAGAATTGATTTCAATTCATTGGTATCAGCCAGACCTGGCACCTGTATCAGAATGCGATCCAGGCCCTGGCGTTGGATTGTCGGCTCCGTCAGGCCCAGCGCGTTCACACGGCGTGTCACGACCTCTAAGGACTGCGCCATTGTGCGCTGATTGATTGCCAGAACTTCAGTTTCCGGCAGCACCAAACTAAACCGCGTATCGCCTGTTCGGACCACATCATAGCCGGGAGCCGCATCGTCAATCGCTTCCAGCGTTGCATCCCCGTCCGCTGCGTCGCGAATGGTGAACGAAACACTAAGGCCGCTATTATCGACATTAAAGCTGCTGGCGCGCACCCGCTTTTCGCGCAACAGGACCCGCAGCGCATCGGCTGTGGAATTCAGACGTTCGTGGATTACATCATCGGTTCGGACCTGAACCAACAGATGCGCTCCCCCCCGCAGATCCAGCCCAAGGCTCAGCGACTTGCCTGGGGCCCAGGTTGGATAATCCTCCCAGGGGGACCAGGGGCCCGTCACGTTTGGGGCGGCATAAAGCACACCCAATAAGGCGATCACCGCGATCAGGCCCTTTTTCCACGCAGGAAATTGCAGCATACGAACCGTCCGTTACGTCTGAAGTCCAAAAAGGTTAAGGATAAGACCCTCGCAAGAGCCTTATCCCCCCTTAAGATAGGCGAAATCCAATCACTTCTTGCCGAAAAGACCACCCAACAGGGATTTCTTTTCCGTTCCCTGCTCATTGGCGGGGGCGCCCTTGGCACCGTCTTTCGCCGGTTCCGGCTTGGACACGACATCCATCAGGGTCGACTTCAGAACGCGGACTTCGACATCGTCTGCGATCTTGACCTGCAATTCATTGTCATCAACGACCTTGACGACCGAACCCAGAATGCCGCCGCCCAGCACAACCTTATCACCGCGACGTGCCGCCGACAGCTTGGCCTGATGCTCTTTCTGGCGCTTCTGTTGCGGGCGAATAAGCAGGAAATAGAAAATTACGAAAATCAGGATCAGCGGCAAAAACATGCCCAACCCGCCTTCTCCCCCAAGTGCACCAGCCGCGTCCTGCGCGAAAGCCGTTGAAATCAGCATGTGTCTACTCCCAGTTTGGTTTGTGCCCGTTTGGTTTTGTGAAAGATGGGGAGGCGTGCCGCATTCCGCCATCTGTAAAGTCGCGGGGGACTATACGGACACGCAAGGAAAGTGCAATGCCATGTGTTAAGGGGCACTTTGGGTCGATTGACCACCCCGAACCGGGGCGATAGGGTTTGCGCCCTATCCAATCCATCCAGCATCCAGGAACACTGTTTATGGTCGAGTCTGATACGCATTTACAAACAACCCTATTGCGCATCGCCGATGCGCTGGACAGACTGGCCCCGCCGCCGCCGACCAAGTTTGAATTAGGGGCCGCAGAAGCCTTCATCTGGCACCCGGAAACAGACCAATTGGAAGCGGTTCCAAAGGTCAACCGTGTTGATATAAGGTTGCTGCAAGGCATTGATTTACAATGCAATCAATTGCTGGAAAACACCCGCCGATTCGCCAATGGCCTGCCTGCAAATAATGCCTTGCTGTGGGGGGCGCGGGGGGCTGGTAAGAGCTCTCTGGTGAAGGCATCTCATGCAGCGGTCAATGCAGAACTGGCGCAGTCGGGTGAGAGAAAGCCAGTCTGCCTGATTGAATTGCACCGGGAGGATATTCCCACCCTGCCCCGGCTTCTGACCCTGCTGCGACCATTGGACCGGCGCTTCATCCTGTTCTGCGACGATCTGTCCTTTGATGGCCAGGACGCAGCCTATAAATCGCTGAAAGCGGTACTGGAAGGGGGAATCGAAGGCCGGCCGGAAAATGTCCTGTTCTATGCGACATCCAACCGTCGCCATCTGATGCCCCGTGACATGATTGAAAATGAACGCTCCACAGCGGTCAATCCATCCGAAGCGGTGGAAGAAAAGGTCTCCCTGTCCGACCGGTTCGGCTTATGGCTGGGCTTCCATTCCTGCGATCAGAATACCTATTTCGAAATGATCCGGGGCTATGTGCAGGCCTATGACCTGCCGATCGAAGAGGATGCCTGGCGCCCCATGGCCGTTGAATGGACCGTAACCCGTGGTGCCAGATCCGGTCGCGTCGCCTGGCAATTTATTCAGGATCTGGCCGGAAAACTGGGCAAACCTCTTTAGATAGACAGACGTTACCCGCACCCTTCGCGCCTTCTCTGCGGTTTATCTGCAAAAACCCTCGTCACCCCGGACATCGATCCGGGGTGACGATGTATTAGACATTTACACCCGCACCCTGAGGAGCGCAGCGTCTCGAAGGGTGGTCTGTCTGTAAGCACCGCCCTTACAGCGCATCCTTCGAGACGGCGCTGTCGCGCCTCCTCAGGATGAGAATGGTGCTTAAGGTCAGAAGTGGAATGCCATAGCCCACCAGCCCCTCAGCGCCCTTTGCGCCTCCTCCGCGCTCTCTGCGGTAACTCTTCAAAGAAGCCAGAGCCACATGCCCGAACCTGCGCCACCCGCCCTGGATCCCGGATCAAGTCCGGGATGACGATGTATTAGACATTTACACCCTCACCCTGAGGAGCGCAGCGTCTCGAAGGGTGATCTGTCTGTAAGCACCGCCCTTACAGCGCATCCTTCGAGACGGCGCTGTCGCGCCTCCTCAGGATGAGAATGGTGCTTAAGGCCAGAAGTGGAATGCCATAGCCCACAAACCCCTCAGCGCTCTCTGCGCCTCCTCCGCGCTCTCTGCGGTAACTCTTCAAAGAAGCCAGAGCCACATGCCCAAATCTGCGCCACCCGCCCTGGATCCCGGATCAAGTCCGGGATGACGATACCGAGGGAGCGCGCGCCCTGAGAGCGTTTCTTCCTTCACGCTTGCCCAGATTGCCATAATTCCCTTACCATTGTTCCAGAGCATAGGGGGGATGGCATGCCAAAAGCGGAGGCAAAGGTTATTCAGTTGAAAGATGTAAGACCCGCCACCATCCGGGGGGGCGCAAGACCATCACGGGTGCAATTGGCTTATCTTTTGCGGGGCGTGGACCAACCGGGCGGAAAACTGCCGCTGTTTGATGAGGACGGTCAGCGCATCAGCGACCGAACCGTGCGCAGTTGTATCGAACAGGGCTGGGCCGAACCCTGGTTCAACAATCCGCTGAAACCGGACTGGTTGGTCTGTAAGCTAACCGATCTGGGCCGGGCACAGATCGACGCTGAGAAAACCCGCAGCGCCTCATGAAGGAGCAATCGGGCACCATTTCTTCCCTTTTGCGTGCGGGGTTAGGACTGATCGTCCTTGGCGGTGGATCCATGCTGGGGGGATTGGCGTTGCAGGCGCTACTAGGCGTGCCGGGCGGCGATGCGCCGGGTAAATCCCCCTCTCCCAGCGCTGCCATAGAAGGGATCGCACCGGAAGCCCTGATCGACCGGTCAGAAACTGAATCTGAAAACAAGGCGGTAACCGCCCAGGAGTATATGATGGTTGCCGCCCATCCGGTCGCCGCCCAGATCGGGGCTGCCATTCTGGATGAAGGTGGATCAGCGGTGGATGCAATCATCGCTTCCCAGATTGCGCTAAACCTTGTGGAACCGCAAAGCTCTGGCATCGGCGGTGGTGGCTTTCTGCTGGTCTGGGACGCCAAAACGGGGGGCCTGACATCCTATGACGGCCGGGAAACCGCCCCGGCAAATGGCAGTGGTGACTATGTGCTGCAACAGGATGGCGCGTTCCGACCCTTTATGGAAGCTGTGACCGGTGGGGCCTCGGTCGGGGTTCCCGGCATTTTGCGCATGCTGGAACTGGCCCATCAGGATCATGGAACACTGCCCTGGGCCCCATTATTCACCCCCACCATTCAATTGGCGGAAAAAGGGTTTCCAATCAGCCCACGCCTGAATGGCTTGCTGCAGGATGCGCCATATCTGAAAGACATGGAACCGGCAGGGTCTTATTTTTATGATACCGCGACGGGAAAGCCCCATCCCATTGGCACAATTTTGCGCAATCCGGATCTGGCCCGGTCCCTGCGGGCCATTGCAACCGGTGGCGCCGATGCGTTTTATACGGGCCCCCTGGCGGAAGACATCGTTACAGCGGTTCAAACTGCCCCCCGTAATCCTGGGGCCCTGTCTCTCACCGATCTTGCCAATTACACGGCAAAGCGCCGCGACAATCTGTGCCTGAGTTACCGCGTTTATCAGGTTTGTGGCATGGCACCGCCGTCCTCCGGTGGGTCAACAGTGCTGCAAATCCTTGGGCTGATGGAACAAAGCGAGCGCGACATCCGAGAGACAGATCCGCTTTCTGCCGATGGCATTCAGATATTTGGGGAGGCGATGCGCCTGGCCTTTGCGGATCGGAACCGATTTCTGGCGGATACTGATTTCGTTTCCGTGCCCTTGAAGGAGATGCTGTCACCCGCCTATCTGGTGCGGCGCGCACGGACGATGGATTTCAGCCATGCGCCAAAAGTGCCCAGAGAGGCGGGTAATCCGACCAATGATCACGCCTTCCTGCCCAATGTTCTGGATGACAGCCCGGAACTCCCCTCTACATCGCATCTTGTGGCGGTGGACCGCACCGGAAGTGTTGCGACCATGACGACCTCCATCGAAACGGGATTTGGCTCACGCGTCATGGTGGGCGGCTTTCTGCTGAACAATCAATTGACCGATTTCGCCTGGAGTGACGTTGAGAACGGCCTGCCGATTGCCAATCGCTATGAACCAAACAAGCGCCCGCGCAGTTCCATGGCCCCAACACTGGTCTTTGGTCCAGATGGCCAGCCACGTCTGGCACTGGGCTCGCCCGGCGGCAGCCGGATCATCGGCTATGTCGCAAAAACCGTGATGGCGGTGCTGGATTGGGATATGAGCTTACAGCGCGCAATTGAAACGACCCATTTCCTGAACCGCAATGGCGCAATGGAGATCGAGGAAAACCCCAATCTGGATGGCATCGCCGCCACGCTGACCGCGCGGGGCTATGACGTCCAACGCCGCGCGATGGCAAGCGGCCTGCACGGGGTCGAATTTATCGGTGGTCAGTATATCGGTGGCGTCGATCCAAGGCGCGAAGGGCTGGCCGTCGGTGAAGGAAACCTATCGTCAGACCTGGATCAGGTTTTCGACAGGCTGATCCCCCAACACTAATACTGATCCGACCGAAATCCTTTCAGGGCGGCCTTCGCCCTATTGATCGAGTCCCCATTTGGAAAGCCTATCCGGATATCGACCCTGAAATAGCCATCTATGGCACATTCCTGTTCCGACAGACCGTGACGAAGGCCCGCCGCGATCTCCTCCACCATTTCCGACTCTGAGAAAGCGCGCCGATAGCGCACCTTTTCCACCAAAGTCTCCAGGCGATAGTCATGATGTGCCAGGGCTTGTTCAATGGCCGTAACGGACACTCTGGGTCTGGGGCACAACAACAGCCACGGCTTGTTCTTGCCCGCACAAATGGTCAGCAGGGCATCCATTGCACCGGCAATGTGATCCCCGATCGCCCCGCTTTCATAGATCATATCCGCCCGCAACACGGCATCGCGTAAACCGGATGGAATTTCATCGGTCAAAACATTGCACGCATACGCCCCGTCCAAAGCCCCGATTGATTGGGCATAGTGCAGAGCGACATCGGCAATATCGACGCCACCGATCCAGTGATTCGGGATGTTCTCTTTTCGATGTGCCAAAAATGTTGCCACATCCCCGGCGCTTGGCGCATCCGCCTGATAAATCCGATACAGATCGGCCATCGTGGATCCCGTGCGCAGACAGGCACCGACTGCGCCATAGCCACAGGCGAAATCAATCAGACGCGGCACATCGCTCGTCCCCCGGCGATCCGCCAGAACGGGCAGCAGGCGCGCAAGGATCGCTGCCAGAACCCCTGGCATACGATAATCCCCGGTCGCCACACCGCGGAAGTAGGGGCGCGGATCTGATAGATTGTACAGACTGTCAAATTGAGTCCAGTGGGTGGGCGCGTCGACCATTTCGCATCTCCAAGAATGAGACACCATCATGACGGATCATGCCTGCGCTTGTCACCCCGAACAAACCGCATTCGGCTTGGTCCGATCCCACAGACACGGAGCAAAAATGTTTGTGGGATCGGTGTATCGTCCAAGCGGCGGCCAGTGCCTCCCGGTCAACGCGGCTGGTTGTGACGGAGTCCTGTGACCAAAATAGGGCGACCAGATGAAGGTCTTATGAAGGGATTGAGGCGCGGGAAACTGGCAAGCTGCACCCCACTACGAAAAAGGGGCTAGCGGTGATATGCCGCTAACCCCTTGGTCTCACTGGTCGGGACGGCAGGATTTGAACCTACGACCCCTACACCCCCAGTATAGTGCGCTACCAGACTGCGCTACGCCCCGTTAGTGTGAGACGGGTTCATATAGAACCTGTGGCCCTGCCTTGCAATTCCCTATTCACGGTCTTTTGCATGATTTGGTGAGACGGCATCGTCAACAGCCAGTAAATCACGGGCCTGGGCCAGTTCCTCGCGCAGGCTGTGCAGCGCCGCGACATCAATCTTTGACGGGGTTGAGGCGATTTCGGGTTCCGGCGCGGGCACCGTTGCCCCCTCGTCACCCCAATCCAGCACCGTCTTAACCCCATTATCGCGCAGCAGTTTCTGCACACCGCGGATGGTATAGCCTTCTTCATGCAGCAACCGACGGATCACCTGCAGCAGGCGCACATCTTCGGGGCGATAATAGCGACGCCCGCCCGCGCGCTTCATCGGCTTGATATGGGTGAATTTTGTTTCCCAGAATCTCAGGACATGTTGCTGAATATCCAACAGATCAGCCACTTCCGTAATAGTCCGGAAGGCGTCTGCGGACTTTTCCGCCCGACTGAGATCTGAAATATCACTCATACTAATTGCCAAGTCCGACCGTGAGGCAAAACGAATGGCCCTTTGCGACGAATGGGTATGGGGACAACATCCAACCCGGATTCAATCGATCACTGATTGATTTTGTCCTTAAGGACATGGCTGGGCCGAAACACAAGAACGCGGCGCGGCAGAATCGGTACTTCCTCTCCCGTCTTGGGATTACGCCCGATACGCTCGCCTTTTTGACGCACGGAAAAGCTACCAAAGGAAGAGATTTTCACTGATTCTCCAGTAACCAGTGCATCCGCCATCTCCCCCAAAATGGCTTCCACCAAAGCGGCCGATTCGATTCGCGACAGGCCAACTTCCTGATATACCGCTTCGGCCAGCTCCGCGCGGGTAACGGTTTTTCCCGCCATAGCCCAAACTCCCCCAAGGTTTTCAAACGATTACGATGGATCAGAGTATCCCCGTCTGATTATCGCGTCAACAAACCAAGTTACAGAATCTGATTTCAGGGTCACATCACCAACGAAGCAATGCCGCCCCAAAGGTGAATCCCCCCCCCATCGCGGTCAAACCGATCAGATCACCTGGCTTAAACAACTGTCGTTCCATGGCCTGATTCATAGCCAGGGGAATCGTCGCTGCAGACGTATTGGCATGCTCTTCAAGGGAGACAATCACCTTCTCATCTGAAAGATCAAGACGTTCCCCTACTTTATTGATAATACGTATATTTGCTTGGTGCGGGACCAGCCAATCCAGATCAGATGTGGTCAATCCTTCCGCCTTTAGCAGCCCCAGCACCAGCGAGGACATATGCTCCACTGCATGCTTGAACACCTCTTTTCCCTGCATGCGGACATAACCTGCTGTGCCGGTTGTGGCCGGTCCACCATCCACATATAGGCTGTCATAAAATCGCCCGTCCGCACCCAGTTTTGTGGAAATGATACCGCGATCACGCTCCACCCCATTCGTGGTTTCCGCCCGCAGCACCACGGCACCGGCACCGTCGCCAAACAAAACACAGGTTCCCCGGTCTTCCCAATCCAGGATGCGGCTGTAAATCTCTGCCCCAATAACCAGCGCACAGGTCGCCTGGCCCAGCCGTATCATGTTATCCGCCTGGGTCAGGGCATAAACAAAACCGGTGCAGACAGCCTGAATATCAAACGCGGCGCCGGATCGAATGCCCAATTTCGCCTGAACGCGGGTTGCCGTTGCTGGGAATGTATTGTCGGGCGTGGTCGTCGCCAGGATCACCAGATCCACATCTTCCGCCGTAACGCCAGCATTCTGCATTGCCCGCCTGGCCGCCACACAGGCCAAGTCCGACGTCAGCTCACCCGGTGCTGCAATGTGGCGCCGGGCAATCCCAGTGCGCTGTTTTATCCATTCATCCGTCGTATCGATCGTCTTGGACAGATCATCGTTTGAAAGGACCTTGCTGGGCAAATAGGCCCCGACACCCCGTATTACGCTTCTAGTCTTCACGATGCTTTGACTTCGGCTTCGACTTCAACACTCACCGGAACCTCCGCCCCTTCCTGATTAAGGGTTTCAAAATCGGCCTTCATCTTATCGATGAAACCATGCGCGCACATATCCGCCGCCACACCAATCGCATTGGCAAAGCCAATCTCGTCCGTGCCACCGTGGCTTTTTACCGTGATTCCATTCAGGCCTAGCAAGACCGCGCCGTTGTAACGACGCGGATCGACCCGATAGCGCAATTTGCCCATCGCGCGTTTGGCGATCAGATATCCGATTTTGGCCAGGGTGCTGGATTGAAATGCTTCCCGAAGGAAGGCACTGATCAGACGGGATGTGCCTTCCGCTGTTTTCAGGGCGACATTCCCAGTAAACCCGTCTGTCACGACAACATCCACAGTGCCGCCTGCAATGTCGTCCCCTTCAACGAACCCAGCAAAATGCATGGGCAGGGCGCTAGCGCGCAACAGGGCTGCGGCCTGGCGAATTTCATCGCGACCTTTCAGGTCTTCCGTCCCGATATTCAACAGACCCACGCTGGGTTTGGAAATTCCCATAACAGTGCGGGCAAAGACCTCCCCCATCACGGCGAATTGTACAAGATGCTGGGCGCTGCATTCCACATTCGCGCCCAAATCCAGCATACAGGTCTCCCCCTTCTGGGTCGGGAAGAAAGAACAGATCGCAGGGCGGCTGACGCCCTTGAGAGTGCGAAGCCCAAACATCGCCAGCGCCATCAGGGCGCCGGTATTGCCCGCAGATACACAGCAATCAGCCTCCCCCGCCTGAACGGCATCAATGGCTTTGCGCATGCTTGAATCTTTGAGATGCCGCAGCGCATAGCTGGGCTTGTCCGTGCTGGCCACAACCTGTTCGGTGTGGCGAATTTCGACATAATCTTTCAGCAGGGCTTCTTTTTCGACAAGCGGTGCAAGAATGGCCTGATTGCCAAAAATCAGAAACCGCGCGTCGCCCAGGCGCTCCCGTGCAAGCGCGGCGCCGCGCACCACGATATCAGGAGCGCCATCGCCCCCCATTCCATCCAATGCGATCACCAGAGGCTTCGCCACGGGCAGTGTCCCCTTAACGCGGATAACCCGACCTTAGTACCTTTGAACACGCCGCGCCTGCGGAGCATCTAGTCGAGTATATTATTCTATACCCTGCATCGGAACACCTCCCCGGGTGTCCGACAACCCCCTGCCAGATAAATTTGCTATCTGACATTCAACATTGCCCAACAAATACAGCGTTAAACACGTCACGTGTTTAATGAACTCAGTGTCCGGCAACACCAATCGGGCCCGCAAGGGCCCGATTCTGTTTACTCTGATACCAACTGGTCACTCGACCCCTTAAAAGGATCCCAAGTGCCGTTAGTTTAGAATCCGCTTTTCGGCTCTACAACCTGGCGACCACGATACATGCCGGTCTTCAGGTCAACATGGTGCGGACGCACCATTTCGCCGGTGGTCTGATCTTCACGATAAGACGGATTGCCCAGCGCATCGTGCGACCGACGCATGCCACGGCGGGATTTGGTGATCTTGCTCTTTGGAACTGCCATTTGTTTGACCTTCGTAAGCTTGAGGTGTCTTGCAAAACGGCGGCCTACATAGCCCTTTTGTAAGGCTACGGCAACCCGGTTTGCGTCTATTCGTCATCCTTGCTGGTAGAATTTGATAATCCAGCCAGCGCGGCGAATGGATTTTTAGGTTCTGTGCGATCCAATAGCGCCTTACGCCCCTCGGGTAAAGCATCCAGTACCTGGTCCAGGTTAACGCCATCCTGGCGGGGATACGGATCCAGCGCCAATGCCAGTTGCTGGGCGACGGCTTCTCCCACATCAATCTTACCCTCCAGAATGACATCGGGCGGATCTGCGTCTTCCAGGGTCAGTTCAACATTTTCCTCCACCATCGATGCGGGGGCAAATTCCAGGCTGAAGGGAACCCTCATGGATTGTTTAAGGGGCGCTTGCGTGACGACACAGTTTTGCTGGACCACAGCCAGGATTGTGCCCTTCACCTGCACCATAGGCCCGCCGGCCAGCAGCGTCAGGCGACACTCAGCAGACAGGCTGTCCACCCTCAGAATATCAAAACGCCGCGCCAGGGCCTCACGCTGTGTCGCATCCGCCTTCAATTGCATCTGCAGGCCCTTGGAGGGGATTTCATCGACCTCTATCACAGTGCTGAATTCTGGCGCGTCCTGATCTAACTCTTTCGTCATGACTATGCCGGCTCCTCAACATCGGTACTCAATCGAACAGGAGGCAAGGCAGCAAAAACAGGATCCGGGGACGTGAATGTCACACGGCCGACCAGAATATTCTTCTCTGTCTGGGTAAACAGATGCGCCGATTGTTTGTCGAAATACTCACCCATTGCGGAAAGCCGCGCCGAATCGATATCCTGTCCTTGAAACACGCCCCATTTCAGCACCGTTTCCAGGTCGTCGGCCCCGTCCGAACCATTGATCGCACCCCAATAGGCGTCAAAACGCCCAAAGAACAATTGCGCAAGCTTCTTGACCTTTTTGCCAATCGACATGTCCCCCACGCCCATCTCTCTGAGGGAGCGATCAAAGTCGGCGACAATTTCATCAGACAAGGCACCGCCGATAACATCCCAGTCAGGACGACCCGTCATGCGGCGGAACAACAGGAAGGTGTGCAAGGCAATACTCTCCACACGCCCTTCCAATGTGTCTGGAATACCGGCCTTGGCATATAATACAGGCTGGCGCGCGGCGGTCACGATCTGCTCGTACAGCACCAGTGCGATTTTCTGCTCGCGCGTTAATCTGGTTCGAAAGAAGCTTCTAAACATATCAAACACGGTGACCAACCCCGGGTATCGTTCAGACGCATCCTTGCGCCCCTTGCCATATCTTCAGCCGGGACTTAGCGTTCCCCGGCCCATTCGGCAAGATGGCTTGAAAAAAAGCCCGGCGCGGCCCACACTAAAACAGTTGGTAAAACCCTGATAAAGAGCAAGGTTGCGTTGATGAAATTTGCCGCCTCGACCCAAAAAGCCCTGCGGCGCAGCCTGAAAACCGGCGCGTCTGTGAGTATTCTGTTGCTGGCCCTGACTGCGTGCGACCCGAAAGTCGCCCTGCGCGGAAATGCCCCGCTGGAAAGCCGGTTGGAACAGATATCCGTCGGACAATCGACCAAGCGCGATGTGGTCGCGGCCATTGGAACCCCCTCAACCATTGGCACGTTTGACGATAATGTCTGGTATTATATGAGCCAGCGTCGGGAAACCTGGGCTTTCTATCCAACGGAAGTCACCGAAAATCAGGTTCTGGCCTTTCATTTTGACGAAGGTGGTACGCTGCAGACCATCGATACCTATGACAAGGATGCGCTGACAGAGGTTAACCTGGAAGAGAAAGAGACCCCGACATCCGGTCGCACCATGTCAATTATGGAACAGTTGTTTGGTAACCTTGGGAAATTCGGGACCTAACCGACCGGTTCACAAGTCACTTTAAACAAAAAACCCCGGAGCCTGCGCCCCGGGGTTTTTCATGGTCTAGACCCGACAGATGTCAGATCAATGGGCCAAGGCCGCCAACAGCAGCAACGCCACAATATTGGTGATCTTGATCATTGGGTTCACAGCAGGACCAGCGGTATCCTTATAGGGATCCCCAACCGTGTCACCGGTCACAGCAGCCTTGTGAGCTTCCGAGCCTTTGCCACCATGATTGCCGTCTTCGATATACTTCTTCGCATTATCCCAGGCACCACCGCCGGCGGTCATGGAAATTGCAACGAAGACACCGGTCACGATCACACCCAACAACATCGCGCCAACAGCGGCGAAGGCATTGCCCTGGGTCGAAACCGCATTGATGACGAAATAGAGCACGATCGGGCTCAATACCGGCAGCAAGGACGGTACAATCATTTCACCGATTGCGCGTTTGGTCAGCATGTCGACACAGCGGCCATATTGTGGCTTGCCCGTGCCTTCCATGATGCCAGGGATTTCCTTGAACTGACGACGCACTTCAACCACAACTGCGGCCCCTGCCCGTCCAACAGCCGTCATACCCATTGCGGCAAACAGATACGGCAGCAGGCCACCGATCAACAAGCCAACAACGACATACGGGTTAGACAGCGAGAAATCGACATTGGTGGCAGAGAAGTACCGGGTCAGATCCGCCGTATAAGCCGAAAACAGAACCAGTGCGCCCAAACCGGCAGAACCAATCGCATAACCCTTGGTTACAGCCTTTGTCGTGTTCCCAACAGCATCCAGGGCATCCGTGGTTTTGCGAACGCTGTCATCCAGCTCCGCCATTTCCGCGATACCACCGGCATTATCAGTCACGGGACCATAAGCATCCAGAGCCACAACCATACCGGCCAAGGCCAGCATCGTGGTCACAGCGATGGCGATCCCGAACAGGCCTGCAATCTGGAATGTCACGATGATCGCAACACAGATTAGAATTGCTGGAATGGCGGTTGCTTCCATCGAAATCGCCAAACCCTGGATCACATTCGTGCCATGGCCGGTTTCCGATGCTTTCGCGATGGACCGCACCGGGCGATATTCTGTTGAAGTATAATATTCTGTCACCCAGACGATCAGACCGGTCAGAACCAGACCGACAATCCCGCACAGGAACAGATCCATACCGCTGAAAGTGACGCTGTTCACGGTCATTTGCAGATCCATGCCAATCACATGATCGGTCACGAAATACAGGGCCACCGCAGACAATACAGCCGATGCAATCAAGCCCTTATACAAGGCCCCCATGATGTTGGTTCCGCCGCCCAAGCGCACGAAATACGTGCCGATGATTGAGGCGACCAGGCAAACCGCACAGATCATCATCGGATACATCAGGAACTGGCTCATCTCCAGACCGGTGATGCCGTAAATCAGGGCCAGTACCATGGTGGCCCCAACCGTCACGACATAGGTTTCGAACAAGTCAGCCGCCATGCCCGCACAGTCGCCGACATTATCGCCAACGTTATCGGCAATAACAGCCGGGTTGCGGGGATCATCTTCCGGAATGCCGGCTTCGACCTTGCCAACCAAGTCAGCGCCGACATCGGCCCCCTTGGTGAAAATGCCGCCGCCGAGACGGGCGAAGATGGAAATCAGTGACGCACCAAAGGCCAGACCGACCAGGCCTGCAATGATGTTCTTGGCCTGATTGGCATCGTTCACATCATACTGACCAATCAGCACAAAATAGTAGCCAGCGATCGCCAACAGCGCCAAACCGGCAACCAGCATACCGGTCACAGCGCCGGATTTGAAGGAAACCGAAAGACCCGCGGCCAGGCTTTCGCGAGAGGCTTCAGTCGTGCGAACATTGGCGCGCACGGAGATGACCATCCCGATGTAACCAGCAGCGCCCGATAAAACGGCACCGATGACAAAGCCAATGGCGCTGGTCCAGCTCAACGCCAACCCCAGAATAATGGCAACCACAACACCGACCAATGAAATGGTCATATACTGACGGTTCAGATAGGCCGTAGCACCTTCTTGAATGGCTGCGGCGATTTCCTGCATGCGTTCATTGCCCGCACTCAGGCTCAGGATGCTTTTGGACGTGACGGCACCATACAGCACTGCCAAAATTCCGCATCCAATGATAATATATTCGTATTCCATTGGCGTTTCGTTTCCCTTCTTGGCATCCCCACCCTGATTGCTCTTTGTGCTGATGCGTTGGGAGGCCCCTGCACCGACATGGCATGTTTTTTTTAAAGCGGGGATTCTTTGTTAGATCAGTTGCAACCGCTATTGCTTCAGAATGAGTATCATCCCGAAAACCAGCGCAAAGTTAGGCGAACAGTCCCATTCTGTAAACCGATTCGACGGATCGAAGAAAATCTGCATTAAAACCTGTTTTTCATTGATCCGGGGCTTGGCATGTCGCCTTCCTGTGGCGCAATAAGGATGGCATGAACAGTTTCGACCACTATCACCAGAAGGGGTGGTGCCTCTTCCCAACCGATCCTGTGCTGCGGCACTGGTTGGACGCCACCCTGCCCGCTGTCTGGACCAGCATCGCCGCCCCGGAAAATGCCCACTGGCTGCGCTATGGCGGAACCTGGTTTGCCGGGGTGAATGTGCTGTCCAACGATGCGACTGGGGCCGTATCCGGCGGACCAGCCCTATCTGGAACCGCTGTTGACTTCATCCATGATCGCCTTAATTACAAAGACTTACCGTGGGATCGGGCGCAGGTATCGGTTTGCCATCCCGGATATCCGCAGCCAATGGCGGGAGAGACGGACGCAATGCATGCCTTTCGCCGGGATCGCGATGCCGCCCATATCGATGGATTGTTAAAAGAAGGACCCCAGCGGCGGCGGTATCTGAGGGAATATCACGGGTTTCTATTGGGTATTCCAGCGACCGACTACTCGACAGGGGCATCCCCCTTCGTGATCTGGGAGGGATCTCACAGGATTATTCAGGCCTGGTTACAGGAAACCTTTGCCGGGATCGCGCCAACGAAATGGCGGAATCTTGATATTACAGAGTCCTATCAGGCCGTGCGGCGAAAGGTATTTAAGAACTGCGCGCGCATTACACTGGCACCGCAACCGGGACAGTCATTCGTAATGCATCGGCACTGCCTGCATGGCATGGCCAAATGGCAAGCAGATGCCAGTGCCGGGCCGCAGGGTCGTGTCATCCTGTATTTCCGCCCCCCGGTCACAGACCTGACAGGATGGCTAAACAATGCGTAAGGAGAGTGTATCCCTATGATGACATCCTTTCCCGACAGATCGGAAGCCGTCGTGATCGGCGCATCTGGTGGAATTGGCGCGGCTGTGACGGCTCTGCTGGCCGCTGATCCGCATTTCGAGACCGTGCATGCCTTTGCACGCCGGGAACTGGTCGCAACGGCTGATGGCGTTCGGGTTGGACAGATCGATATCGCGGATGAAGCCTCGATCAAGGCCGCCGCCACCAGGGTCACTGCGCCACGTCTGGTATTTGTGGCAACCGGCATCCTGCATCAGCAAGATCACGGGGATCAGAAACTTGGGCCAGAAAAATCATGGCGCAATCTGGACCCCGACTGGCTGGATCAGGTCATGCGCGTCAATGCGACCGGTCCAGCGCTGGTTGCGAAACACTTCCTGCCAAAGCTGCCAAAGGAAGAAAAAGCAGTCTTTGCCGCCCTATCGGCACGGGTCGGAAGCATTTCGGACAATGCGCTGGGCGGTTGGTATGGCTATCGTGCGTCCAAGGCTGCATTGAACATGCTGTTGAAAACGCTGTCGATTGAACTGGCGCGCAGCCACAAGGATGCCATTGTCCTGGGTCTGCATCCTGGCACCGTCGCGACGAATCTGTCAGCCCCGTTTCAAAAGGGCGTCCCGGAAGGCAAGCTGTTCAGCGCCACTTATGCTGCGGAACGCCTGCTAAGCGTCATCAATGACGCAACCGCCCCCCAGACAGGCAGCCTGATCGCCTGGGATGGAAAAACCATCCTGTTCTGAAGCGACGCGCGATAATCTGGACCATCAACCGGCAGTCAGCTTGCGTCCCAAAATGGAGATGAAGAATCCATCCATACCGTGATCGGCCGGGGTCAGGCGCAGGTTTGGACTGTCCGCTGCCCCTGGATAGGCCAGGTTCGGGAAAAGTGTTGTCCAGACTTCCGCCACCGGATGCTGATAGAAATCAGGATGATCGGCCAGAAAAGCTGCGACGCGATCTTCATTTTCCTGTGGCAGGATTGAACAGGTCACATAGATCATGCGGCCCCCCGGCGCGACAAGCCTGGCGGCGCTGTCCATCACTACCGATTGCTTGTGCATCACCTCTTCCAGGCCTTCCGGTGTCAGCTTCCATTTCTGATCGGGATTGCGTCGCCAGGTGCCCGATCCCGTGCAGGGGGCATCAATCAAGACGCGGTCAAAGCCACCATCGAACCGATTGGCGCGGCGCTTCACCCATTTGTCCCGTTCCGACGACAACAGGCGACGCTCCACCATAAATGCCCCTGCCCGCTTCAACCGCTGGGCGGCGCGCTTCAGGCGGGGTTCGGAAACATCACAGGCGATGATCCGACCGGTATTCTCCATCGTGGCCGCCATAGCCAGCGTCTTACCGCCAGCGCCCGCACAGAAATCCACAACCTTCATGCCCGGCTTGGCCTCAACCAACAGCGCGGCGAATTGTGATCCCTCGTCCTGGGGTTCGACCAGGCCTTCCTTGAAGACCTTAGTCCCGCTCAACGGCTTACGGTCCGCCAGGCGCAGACCGATTGGCGACAATGGGGTCGGCTTTGTGACAATACCCTCTTCCGCCAGGGCTGCCTGGGCCGACTCCCGATCTGTCTTCAGCGTATTCACCCGAAGATCGACCGAAGCCTCGTCCAGATGCGCGGCCAATTGCCGCTTGGTATCCGAGCCATATAATTGTGCAAAAATCGGCTGTAGAAATTCCGGCATGTTTCCGGCGGTGACATCCGGCTGGCATTCCAGTTCAAACCCGCGCTGTGCGCCCAATTCGACCATCACGCGCTTTTCCATGCCACTCAGCGGGGCTGGATCAAATCGCTCCCCGGTGATGACGGTTTCCCAATCGGTCAGGCGCATGCCTTCACCCAGTTGCAGCCAGACCAGCAGACGCGAACGACCATCCGGCGGGCCGCTCTTGGCGCGATCCAACCACCAATCAATCTGGCCCCGCCGACGCAGAGTGCCATAGACCATGCCCGCAATGGCAGCCTTGTCCTTGGACCCGGCATAGCGATTACCGCGTGCCCAATCCGACATCATCTTATCCGCAGGGGGTGCGCCAGGGGTGTCCAGGCGGTCCAACAGTTCAATCGCAGCGGAAATCCGCGCACCAGGGGTCATCCAAATCGTACCTTCATCCACAGGATCGACAGTACCAGCGCCAGGGTTACCCCATTGGCCAGTATCAGCGGCAAATCTTCACGCACGATCCCATAGGCCAGCCAAAGGCAAACCCCAAGCGCAAAGATCAGAAACATCGACAGAGAGATATCTGCTGTCGACCGGGAACGCCAACATTTCAACGCCTGCGGCACAAATGCCACCGTCGTACACAAGGCGGCCATCAGGCCAATCAGGCTGATCATTTACGGATACTCACCGATCAATCTGATAATTGGGGGACTCTTTCGTCACCGTGATATCATGAACATGGCTTTCGCGCAGGCCCGCATTGGTAATCCGGCGGAAGGTTGCGCGTTCCTGCATGTCCTCGATTGAGCGGCTTCCGGTATAGCCCATTGCGGCACGCAAGCCGCCCACCAATTGGTGCACCACGCCAGAAACCGGTCCTTTATAGGGAACGCGACCTTCAACGCCTTCCGGCACGAATTTGTGACTTTCCGACACTTCTTCCTGGAAATAGCGATCGGCAGACCCGCGCGACATTGCCCCCGCAGAGCCCATGCCGCGATAGGATTTGTAAGACCGCCCCTGATACAGGAAGACTTCACCCGGCGCTTCTTCTGTCCCGGCCAGCAAGGACCCGATCATTACGGCATTCGCCCCCGCTGCAATGGCTTTTGCCAGATCGCCGGAGAATTTAATGCCACCATCGCCAATGGCTGGAACGCCCAGTTCACGACAGACTTCCGATGCTTCCAG
Organism: Hwanghaeella sp. LZ110; assembly: GCF_048892525.1. NCBI lineage: Bacteria > Pseudomonadati > Pseudomonadota > Alphaproteobacteria > Rhodospirillales > Aestuariispiraceae > Hwanghaeella > Hwanghaeella sp. LZ110. The sequence continues at coordinate 125,982 of NZ_JBLZHT010000004.1, forward strand.
GATCGCGGTTAATTGCGGCACACCTACGCCAGCAACAATGCGGGTGGTGCAAATCGACCCCGGCCCTATCCCGATTTTCACCGCATCGGCGCCATGATCGATCAAGGCCCGCGCGCCTTCTGCCGTGGCGACGTTGCCTGCAATCACCTGGGCATAATTTGACAGCTTCTTAACGCTGGCAACCTGATTAAGGACACCCTGGGAATGACCATGGGCGGTGTCGACGACGATAACATCCACGCCCGCATCCAATAGCTGTTCTGCCCGGGCCAGACCATCCTTGCCCGTTCCGGTCGCAGCAGCGACCCGCAGGCGCCCCCGCTCGTCCTTACAGGCATTAGGGAAGTTTTGTGCCTTTTCGATATCCTTTACGGTGATCAAGCCGACGCAATGCTTTTCCGAATCCAGAACCAGCAGCTTTTCGATGCGGTATTGGTGCAACAGGCGCTTCGCCTCTTCACGGCTGGCCCCTTCCGGCACCGTGATCAATCCCCGCTTGGTCATCAATTCCTTGACCGGCGTATCCAGATCTTCGGCAAAACGGACATCACGGTTGGTCAGGATGCCAACCAGTTTCTTGGATCGCTTGGAGACAACGGGAATCCCGCTGATCCGATTGCGCCGCATCAGTTCCAGCGCCTCGGCCAATGTGCGCTCTGGCGTGATCGTGATCGGGTTCACGACCATGCCGCTTTCAAAGCGCTTTACCATATGCACTTCATGCGCCTGTTCTTCGGCTGTCATATTCTTGTGGATAACGCCGATGCCGCCCTGCTGTGCCATGGCAATCGCCAGCGGGCCTTCGGTCACCGTATCCATGGCCGCAGAGATCAAGGGAATTCCCAAACGGATAGTCTTGGTGAGCTGCGCGCCCGTATCGGTCTGCGCCGGGAGGATTTCAGAGTGACCAGGCTGGAGAAGGACATCATCAAAAGTCAGGGCTTCAGCAAAACGCATGGTGGCACACTCCTTATCTCAGCTTTCGGTGCCGCACTATACGCAAATTCACTCTTAATCCAAGCTTCAATCAGGCAAGCGTTGCAGAAATAGGCCAAAAACACATGTTCCGTGGTGGCACGGATGCAATTTTTGCCAATTTAAGACAAAAAATCAGGGTGCCTTTGTCAAATAACCCTAATCATCCAGTCGAATCGGACCCCATTGGGGATATAAATCCCCCGGCCCTGGATTATCCGGCGCAGTTCGACCCCCCAAATGGGTCATGACACCCCAAACCGCATTTAGGGCTGTCTGCACCGCGCCTTCCGCCCAGGCTGGCGTCCAGCTGATATCATCGCCTGCCAGAAACAATCCGCGTTCCTGGGGTGGCAGGGCATCCTGCATAAAGTGGCGATACATGCGGTGGTTATAGCGATAATGCCCCGGCAGCGCGCCTTTAAATGCCCCCAGGAAATTTGGATCCGCTTCCCAACTGACAGTGATCGGGTCGCCGATGATATGGGACTGGATATTCATATCCGGATAGATCTTCTGCAAGGCAGACAATGCCAGTTCGACCCGGCGTTCCACGGGCAGCGGCAGCATCTTTAGGGCATCAGACATCCAGGAATAGGTCAGGCAGATCACACCGGGCTGATCCGGTCCATTATCGAACAGATAAGTTCCGCGCGTCAGCCTGTCGGTCAGGGTCATCGATAACGGATACCGCCCAGACTTTGGATCCCGGTCCTTCCAGAAAGGACGATCAACCATGACAAAGGTTTTTGAGGATTGCATGTAGCGGGTGCGGTCCAGGGCCATCCAAAGCTTCTGGCTGAACAGCGCCTCCTCCGTATCAATCGCGGTGGTCAGCAGCCAGCTTTGACAGGTCGCGATTACTGCATCGAATTCCTCAGTCCGTCCCCAGCGATCGGTCACTGCGATCCGCCCCCCTTCGGCGCGATGAATGCGGGTCGCGCCGGGCCGCGTCGCGCCGCTGTTCAGCGATTGCAGGCTGGTCCCTGCGGGCCAGTATCCTTTGCCATCAGCAGGACGCCGCCACAGGCCTTGCGGTAACCGTTCCACCCCCCCGACGAAAAACCGTTGGTTGCTGTCGCAATCGGTGACATTGACCCGCAGAATTTCCAGCATGGAATTCGGGAAGTCGGAATCCCATCCCCCGGTGCCAAAGCCAACCTGTCCAAAAACCTCCCGGTGGCGAAAGCTCAAGCGCTGAAAGGCGGGGGATGTGGTGATGAAGTCATAGAAGGTCCGTTCATCCCAATCACGCACCAGCGGATTCCAGATTTCCTTGATGCGCGCCCGGTCTTTGGCGCGGATTGCCGCCTTCAGGTCACTAAAGCGTGCCCCTTCCTCCAGGGCCTGGTCATAAGCGGCGGCGACTTCATGAAACAAGGGCGGCAGGTCGGCCATCGTCTCTGCATAGTGCGTTTCGCCTTCCAGATCGATTACCGTGGACCCGGCAGCGGGTGTCATCGGGTTTGGAAAGGGCTTTGTTTCCAGGCCCAGCATGTCGGCATAGTGATAGAATCCGGTGCCGGAGACCGGGAAGCGCATGCCGCCCAGTTCAGCAACAATATCGGTTGCCCCTTCAAAGGGTTGAGAGCGCAGCCGCCCGCCCAGTTGCCCGGATTCAAACAGGATGGGATGCGCGCCCAGTCGCATCAGCTCATATCCAGCGATCACGCCAGACAGTCCCGCCCCGATCACGGCAACCTTCGCACCATGACTGTCCGCAGGCAGACTGCCAAGGCGGCTGGGATGGGCCAGCCAATCATCATAGGCGAAGGGAAAATCGGGCCCAAACACGGTAATCGGTGCGTCTGTCATGGACGTGCTTTCACAGTGACGGTTCGTCAATAAAGATCGGTGCGACGATCCGATAGATGGGTGACATCCTCTTGCGTCGCCCGCAAAACCGGATGCGACAAATCGGCATACAGGGTTTCCTCCCCCTCCCCATCGGCCCGGACAACATCCGCACCGGTCGGGTCACACAGGCAGGACAGACCGCAATAATCGAAGGGCGCTTCCCGCCCGACATAATTTACATAGGCGACATAAACGCCATTTTCCTGTGCCCGCGCAGGCACAAGGCGGGTACAGACCGTATCATAGGGGCGCATATTGGCGGTTGGCACCAGGATAACCTGTGCGCCTTTCACGGTCAGGGCGCGTGTCACTTCTGGGAATTCCACATCATAGCAAATCGCGACGCCCAGGTTCCAACCGTCCAGCGTCACAATCTCCGACAGGGCCTCCCCCGTTGTGAACTGGCTGCGATCCACGTCCCCGTATAAATGAGTCTTGTGATAAGTGCTGCGCACACTACCGCCCGCATCAATCAGAAACGCCGCGTTATATATGGCACTGGAAACACGATCCGGGCCGCCAACCAGAAGGGCGATGCCATGCTGTCTGGCAATATCGCAGACGCGTTCAAGGTCCATCTCTGACACCGCCGCCTCAATCGCCGCAGCCCCAATATTATAGCCAGACAGAAACATCTCAGGCGTGACAAGCAGGTTCGCGCCATTCTGACCGGCACGATGCGCCTCTTCCGCCAGCCGTGTCAGAGCTTTTGTCATAGACGTCATTGGGCGTGACTGCATTAGGGCAAGGCGCATGATCTAATCCTGTATCAATCGATGGGCGGCCATTCGGTCATAATAGGGTCGACATTCATCCGCAATTGCCTGCAAGGCGAGCGACAGGCTGACGGGTTTGGGCTGATAGGGCAGGAAGCCTGTCGATTGTTCCACCGACTGATACCAGACGGGGGCCCAGATCCCATCACTGTCACGGCGCCCCGGCGGCCAGGATAGCATGGCGGGATCAAAAGCGATGCCAATCGCTTTACAAAGGGCGGTCAAATTTCGTTTCGGATCGGACAGGACATCCTTCGCATCCAGAACCGGTGGCACATTGCCAGATCGGCTGGATACCTGTTCGAAAAGCTGCCACAGCCGTTCAAAACCGAAATCCGCAACACTCGGTGTTTCACGCTTCTGAGTATAAGAGGCGACCATTGCGTCAGGATCGCGGATCAAAAAGCAGTGGACCATATCATCCGACCAGGACAGATCATCCCCAGGTAACATATGCAGGCTCATATGCTTCTGGTACCAGATTGCTGCGCCTCCTGGGACAGGTCCCGCCAGTGTCCGGGCGATGCGGGCGAAATCACAGTCCATATCGGCCATCACGTCTGCCGCCATGGGATGATCAATCCCCGTGCGCGACAGGTAACAGCCATAAAAGGGCTCGTCCGTGACCGTGCAATCCGCGCGGTTTTCAAAGCTGCGCATCATGGCCGTAGAGATGTTGCGCGGCCCGGACCACATGGCGATGCGCAACCCCTGGCTCATACCGAAATCTCTCCTGACGGGCATTCCCGCTCGATAAGGGCATAATAGCCCTGTCTGAGGCGCTGGGTAACCGGCCCCAAACCGCCAGACCCGATTTTCCGGCCGTCCACTTCCCGCACGGGGATCAGACCAGCAAAAGTACCGGTCACAAAGGCCTCGTCAGAGGAATAAACTTTGGTCAGAGGGAATGTCGTCTCCCGCGCTGGAATGCCCAATTCTGTTGCGACGCGCAGAACATTGCCACGTGTGATTCCCGCCAGACAATACTGGCCCGACGAAGTCCAGACCTCCCCGTCCCGCACGATAAAGAAATGCGTTGAATTGCAGGTTGCGACAAAGCCCTGGGGGTCCAGCATCAGGGCCTCGTCCGCGCCAGCCTTTTCCGCCTGAATGCAGGCCGCGATACAGTTCAGCTTGCTGAGGGAGTTCCATGACGGATCCTGCACGTCGGGCGCACCGCGATGGATATGAACCGTATGCAGCCGCAACCCGGTCTTCAGAACATCAGGGTTTGGGGATTTGTATTCTGGAATAATGACGATGGTCGCCGGACCGATATTCGCACGCGGGCTTTGAAACGGGGTGGTCTTCATGCCGCGCGAGACGACAAGGCGGATATGAACGCCGGTCACCATATCATTAACGCGGCAGGTTTCCAGAATGGCACTGTGCAAGGCATCGGGGCTCATCCCGATATCCATATCGATCGCCTTCGCACCTTCATACAAACGCGCCAGATGTCGGTCGATGAAGGCCAGGCGGCCATTATGCAGGCGTATCCCCTCCCACACTCCATCGCCCAGCAGGAACCCTGAATCAAAAACCGAAACAGTGGCTTCTGCGCGGGGCACGATCTTGCCCCTAACATAGATCTTTACCGTTTCATTTCGCGGATCCGCGCCATGGGCATGACTTCCGGTTTCCATCGATGATCTCTTTTCCAGTTGATTTTGTTTCTGCTAGGCTCCGTATTCCTACACCTAATCCTCGTACCACCCTGACAAAGCGACCGCAATATGACCGACGATCCGACAGCCCGCCCCGGTGAAAGCCTTCTGATATTAGGTGCCGGCGCGGTTGGCTGCACCTCTGCCCTGGCCTTTGCGCGGCGCGGGTTCAAGGTCACGGTGATTGATCGGACCGGTCCTGGATCCGGGGCCAGTTATGGCAATGCGGGTGGAATTGTTCCCTCCGCCTCCCCCCTTGCCCAGCCTGGCCTGCCCTGGCAGGTGCCGGGCATGCTGGTTGACCCGACCGGCCCGCTTAGTATCCACCCCGCAGAATTGATCAAGTCCCTGCCCTGGTTTCTGCGCTTTGTGATGGAATGCAGCGCCAGCCGGGCCGAGGCAAATTCCAAGGCCCTGTATGCGCTCAGCGGCTCCGCTGCCCCGGCCTGGAAAGATTTGATACGCGGCACGCCCGCCGAAACGCTGTTGCGCGATGTTGGCTGGCTGAAAGTCTATTCCAGCGAAGACGGCTTTAAGAATCACGCCCCGGAACGTGATTTTCTTCGGCGGCGCGGTGCGCCGGTGGAAATACTCAGTCAGGATGAAGTTCGCCAGTTAGAACCCAATCTGGCCCCGATCTTTGTGCGCGGCATGCTACAGCCCGACGGGCTGTTTGCTGTGAACCCCCAGCGGCTGGTTGAGGCCGTCGCGACAGAGGCGATGGCGCAAGGTGCAAAATTCCTGCGTGAAACCATCGAAGACCTGACCGTCGATCCGGATGGGCGCATTACGGTTAAAACCAATGTGACCCAACACAAGCCAGACCGGGTGATGATTTGTGCCGGGGCCTTTTCAAAACGGTTTGCACAGGCCCTGGGGGCAGCCCCCTTGCTGGTGGCGGAACGCGGCTATCACGCAATGTTCGACAGGCCGGAAAAATGCACGACCCGCCCGGCCTTCTGGGTGGAAAACAGCATGGTCCTGTGTCCCATGGAACAGGGGGTCAGACTGACAACGCAGTCTGAATTCAACGGGTTGACGGCGGAACCTAGCTATCGGCGCCTGAACCGGTTGATACCCAAGGCGATGGAAATGATGCCCCAACTGAATTCAACCGTTCGGGATCGATGGATGGGACATCGTCCCGCAACCCCGGATTCCTTACCTGTGCTGGGTGTTGCCCCGGCAACGCCGCGCGGCTTCTTCAATTTCGGTCACAACCATCTTGGCCTGACCCTATCTGCAATTTCAGCCCAGGTCGCCGTGGATTTGTGGACGCAGGCGGGTTTGTCAGAAAATATCCCCATTAGCGCCTATCGCCCACTTCGATAAAGGCGATCTTCTTCAAAACACCCATCCGCTTGTTACAGTTTTATAACACCAAGTTTTGGTAATAAATTGTTTAGACTTTCCCGATACGGTCTTGCATCAAGGATTTTTTGCGATCGGGTGCTTCAAGATGTCAGAACTGGACCTAAAAAGCCGAGAAGACGCGTTTCTAAGTGCCACGGCTCAAACTGTGACATTTGCCTTTCAGCCAATCGTCAATATTCACACCGGGCGTTGCATCGGGTTTGAGGCATTACTCAGGAACATCGACAGGCTTGGCTATAAAACCATATCCAGCTTATTTGATCATGCCTGGAACAAGGGTTTGCTGAACCGCCTTGATATCATTCTACGGCGCATGGCCATTGCCCAATTCTCGCAAACGGAAGCCTGTCACGGCAGCAAGCTGTTCTTTAACATCGATAACCGCTGTTTGGACAGCCGGGATTACCAACCGCACGAAACGTCAAAACTATTAGAACAATACAGTCTTGCGCCTGAAAACTTTGTGATGGAATTGTCAGAATCCAATGACTTTCTGGCAGTCAGGCATTTGGAGGATTCGCTGCAGCTTTGTACCGAATATGGTTTCAAGCTGGCGATTGATGATTTCGGGCGTGGCTTTTCGGAAGTGCAAATGCTGTTTGGCTATCAGCCGGATTTCATCAAAATTGATCGGTTTTTCATTTCCGGCCTGGCGGATGATTCCAAAAAGCGGCTATTTGTCTCCTCCATCGTCAATTTGGCCCATGTTCTGGGCGTCATTGTCCTGGCCGAAGGCGTTGAGACCGAACGTGAGTTCCTGGCCTGCAAGAGCATTGGATGTGATCTGGTTCAGGGATATTTTATTGCGCGGCCGACGACAGAACACGATACCCTGAAAGCCGCCTATCCGATTGTGGCAGAGACAAATGCGCGTGACCGCCGACAAAGGGGAACGGATGAATTTCTGATCCGGGATTTCATAAAACCGTTGCAGGCGCTTTCAATCCACAATGACATGACAACGGTTTTTGAAGAATTCCGGCAAAACAAAACCCAGTCCGTCTTTCCGGTATTGGGGGACGGTCAATCGCCCCTGGGAATTGTGCGCGAGGGCGACCTGAAAGACTTCATATACCTTCAATACGGGCGCGAACTTTTACAGAATCGCGCCCTTGGCCGTGGCCTGAAGGATTTTCTGACCCGCTGTCCGATTGTGGATATCAATACCGAAGTCGAAAAGATCCTGGAAATCTATGCCACGGGCGAAGACAAGGATGGGATCATCATCACTGAAGATTTCTGCTATGTCGGGTTCCTGACGGCAGATGCATTGTTGCGTATCGTTAATGAAAAAAACATGACGATGGCGAGGGATCAAAACCCACTGACCAAGCTTCCTGGAAACAATTCAGTCGTAGACTATCTGACCAAAGGACTGGACCACCCGGAATCAGACTGGGCCTTTGTTTATTTTGATTTCAATGACTTCAAACCTTTTAACGATAGCTATGGTTTCCGCCAGGGCGACCGCGCGATCACGCTGTTTGCCGATATCTTGCAGGCTGAAAGCATGACCCTTCCTGGATTTCTGGGGCATGTGGGGGGGGATGACTTTTTTGCTGGATTCAAGGATCTGCCTCAGGATGACGTCCAGAGGTTTGTTAAACATGTATTGGAAAAATTCAAAGCAGATGCTGAGGGGTTGTATCTGCCCGAACATCGCACTGCGGGTAAATTGGAAGCAAAAGACCGACACGGACAGATGCGGAGTTTTGGCCTGTTGAGCTGTGCCGCTGCGATTGTCCACTTGACCCGGGGGGCGCACCGGATTGAGCCGGATCAACTGTTTGATGTCATTGCCAAAGGAAAGAAGGCAGCAAAACAAATGGAAACCGCCATATCCCTGGATATTGTCGACCGCAGCGCCGAAGAGGACCGCTAATCCGGCAGAACATCCTCTGCACTGCGCGCGCTGGCCAGGACCAGAGAAATCAATACGGCCGCGCCACCAACATATTGAATGGTGGTCATGACGTCGCCTAACAACAGCGCCGACAGGACGATAATCGTCAGAGGCTCAAAATTATACAACATCGCCGCTTTTACCGACCCCGTCCGCGCCAGGGCCGGATAGGTCAAGGCCATGCCAATCGCGTATACGGTCGCAGCAGCCCAAAACGCCGACCATCCCCCGATCTGCTGCGGAAAGCCGCCATCCAACAGCAACATGCCTGGGATGAACAGCAGGCCAACCAGGGCATTCGACCACCCCATCAGCAATAAGGAAGAGACCCGTTTCGTCAAAGGGGGAACGACGAAGAAATACACCGCCGCCCCAACAGCTGCCAACAGGCCCAGCCCCACACCGATTGGATCAAGATCCTGCAAGGTCGGTCCGAACACCAGGGCAAGCCCTGCAAAGGCCAGTGTAAAAATACCCAAGCGACGAATTCCCGGAAGCTCCCGCGCGTGAATGGCGGCAATCACAAGCACGATCAGGGGATACAGATAGAACAGAAGAGCCGTCAAACTGGCCGGGATACGCCCCAGCGCGCCCAGATATCCATAGGAAATCGCCGTTGTAGCGCCAGCAATGGTCAATAGACCGGGCCAGGCATCTCTGGGAACCGCCAGGGATATCCCCTTCACCTTCGCCCAGATCAGGAAGGGCAGCGCCGCACCAATGCAGCGCAACATCGCCAGGGCGATGGGATCAGCCCCATCCATGTAAGATAATTTAGCAAGTGGAATCTGGATTCCCAACAGCCCTGCGGAAAGCAGGCACAGCGCGACACCCGACATAGACGCAATCACTCCCCCCAGCCACGTAACACGGCCAACTGCCTTCCCCGAAGGAGCCGTCCCTAGCCTTCATTGCGCAGGATCGTCGCCTTGCGGCGGTTCCAGTCCCGCTGTTTTATATCCTGGCGCTTATCATATTCACGCTTACCGCGCCCAAGGCCCAGCGCAATTTTCGCCAATCCCCGATTGTTGAAATACATACGCAGGGGGATCAAGGTCAGCCCTTCCCGCTGCACCGACCCCATCAATTTTGACATCTCTTTACGATGCAATAACAGGGTGCGAATGCGCTTTGGCTCATGCTGTGCGCGCATCGGGGCGTGCGAATATTCGCCAATATGCAGATTGTGCAGATAAACACCGCCGCCCTTGGGCGCGGCATAGGCATCTGACAGGTTCACAGTCCCCAACCGCAACGATTTCACTTCGGTTCCGGTCAGGACGATCCCTGCCTCATATTCTTCTTCAATGGCATAATCATGGCGTGCGCGACGGTTCACGGCGATTGTCCCCGTGGCCATCATATGCTTTTTCTTTTTATCCTTCCCAGCCATGATCTCATCATTGCACCCTCTATGGTCTTCCCTTCGGGGGATGCAATTTTCCTTTCATCCATCAAGTCAAACACGCCTAAATCAAACCAGCGCTTTTCATCGCTGCGGTCACAATCGCTTTCGTTTCCGTCGTTGCCGAAACCAGCGGCAGACGAACCGTTTCCCCCGACAGGCCCAACAGATGGGCCCCAAACTTGGCCGGTGCCGGGGACGACTGACAGAACATCGCGCCATGGATCGGCATCAGCGTGTCGCGTGCCCGTTCAAAGCTGTCCCAGTCCTTCTGCTGCCAGCTGTCATGCAACTGTGCACACAGCTTGGGGGCGACATTGGAAGACACCGAAATGCATCCATGTCCACCCTGGGCCAGGAATGCCCCAATCGTTGCGTCTTCACCAGACAATTGCGCAAAGTCAGGACCAATTGCCAGCCGCGTCGCCAGGGGGCGCGCCAAATCGTTGGACGCATCCTTAACGCCGATGATGGTGTCAAAATCCTGCGCCAGGCGGGCCATTGTCGCAACCGACATATCAATCACGCTGCGACCCGGTATATTGTAAATGATGATCGGGATATCAACCGCAGAGGCAATCGCTGCGTAATGCGCATACAGGCCGTCTTGCGTGGGCTTATTGTAATAGGGCGTTACCACCAGCGCCGCATCGGCACCAGCCTCTTTCGCATGATGCGTCAGGCTGATTGCTTCGCGCGTATTGTTTGATCCCGTCCCAGCAATCACCGGCACCTTACCGCCGGCCACTTCAATGGCGATATCGATCACGCGGCGGTGTTCTTCATGGGACAGTGTTGGCGACTCCCCGGTCGTGCCGACGGGTATCACGCCATCGGTGCCCTCATCGATCTGCCATTGCACGAATTTCGCGAAGGCGGCTTCATCAACCGACCCATCCTCGTGCATCGGCGTGATCAGCGCCGTCATCGATCCGCGAAACATCGCAGGCATGTCCCATACTCCTTGGTCTTGTAAAAACCGGTCGCCGAAGACTCCGGCGCCGAAAGTGACCGGGTTGTTACCATAAGGTTGCCCGCAGCAACAAGCCAGAAACCAGATCACATCCTGGCGAGTGTTCCAGAAAACCAAGTTTCGCCTGTTGCACGCGCGCGCGAAGCAACCGATACTCTTTCCATGGCAAGACCATGCGGGCTTTTAAGAAAGTGTGCCGCCAGTGAGGCAACAATCCGCTAACGCCAAAAACACCTGATTGACCGGAGCGCTTAACAGAATGCTCTTAATACGCCTTTCCTGCCGACTGTCGCGCCCCTTGGTTGCCGCCCTTTGTGGCACGGTAATGGTGCTGATTTCCTTATCATCGACCAGTCATGCTGACCTGTTAAACCCCAGCGATAAAAAACAATATGAAATTGCGTTCCGGGCGTTGGATGCAGGGCGCTGGGATGTCGCCCTGAACCATGCCGGGCGCGCGATGGAGAAACTGCCTGCGAAAGCCATCGAATGGCTGTATCTGCAAAGCAGCGATTCAAAGGCCGACTTTAACGAAATCACAAAATTCATTGCCGACAATCCATCCTGGCCGCGCCTGGACAGATTAAACAGTCTGGCGGAACGCGCCATGACCAACACCCTGCCCGATCCGGTTATCATCGCTTGGTTTCGGGAAAACCCACCCTCCACAGGGGATGGCTTTTTCCTGTATATCAATGCGCTGGAACGCACAGGCACTCCGGCCATGGTTCAGAATGAGGTTAAGCGCGCCTGGCGGGATCTGGATATGTCCGGCAGCGACGAGCATGAATTTCGCCAGCGATTCCGCAAACTGGTCCCCATGGAAGACGAGATTTACCGGCTGGACCGTCAGATATGGGACGGCAATTTTGGGGCCGCGGGGCGCCAGATGCGGCGAGTTCCCGATGGTTATCGCCAATTGGCAGACGCCCGGATGCGCCTGGCCCGAATGGCAGGCGGTGTGGATGCCGCTGTTGGACGGGTCCCCCCAAATTTAGCAAATGACCCCGGCCTTACTTTTGAGCGCCTGCGCTGGCGCCGCCGCAAAGGACGGGACGCCGATGCGATAGAGCTTCTGGCTTGGCCCGATATGCAGACCAGCCACCCTGAAATGTGGTGGACCGAACGCGCGATCCTATCCCGCGATATGCTGGAAGCCGGAAACGCCGAACTGGCCTATACAATCGCCAGCCAACACCGTGTCCCCGACGGAGCAGATTTTGCGGAGGCGGAATGGTTTTCGGGCTGGGTAGCGTTGCGTTTTCTGAATGATCCGGAAAAGGCCTTCCCACATTTTCGCGATATGTATAACAATGTTGGATATCCCGTCAGCCGATCCCGGGCAGCCTATTGGGCGGGCCGCGCGGCTGAAGCGGCTGGAAAAGCTGAAATATCGCAACAATGGTACAGTGTCGCGGCCCAGCACCCGACCAGTTTCTACGGCCAGGTCGCCGCGATGAAACTGCCCCCCGCAATGCAGACCGTCATTGCAACCGACCCGCATATCACGCCCGATCATCGCCGCGTCTATGAAGAAGCGGAACTGACCCGGTTGGTGCGGATGCTGGGGGAATTGGGCGCAGATGATACCGTGCGCACCTTAATCGCGCATCTGTCCCGCCAGTATAATGATCCAGCCTATTTGACCCTGACATCCGAACTGGCCGCTGATATGGACCGTCTGGACCTTGCTGTCTTTGCCTCTCGCCAGGCGATCAAGACAGAGGTTGTGACACTGGCCGGCTATCCGATCCTGCCGTTCAAAGCCAGCCAACTTTCCGACCTGACAATCGTGCATGGCCTGATCCGCCAGGAAAGCGGCTTTGATATCGATGCCGTCAGCAGTGCGGGCGCATTGGGCCTGATGCAATTAATGCCGGGCACGGCTAAGGTCGTCTCCGGATGGGAAAAATTGCGCTATGACAAAGCCGCCCTGACCGGAGATATGGATTACAATGTCCGCCTGGGCAGTGCATATCTAAAGGACCTGTTGCAAAAGTTTGATGGCATGCTGCCAATGGCCTTTGCTGGCTATAATGCCGGACCAAGCCGGGTCGTGGAATGGTCCAGACGCTTTGGCGACCCCCGCAGCATGGATTTTGAGGAAATCATCGACTGGATGGAATCCATCCCCTTCCCTGAAACCCGCAACTATGTCCAGCGGGTTTTGGAAAACATCAATGTGTATCGCCAACGGGCGGCGGGACGGTCTGTTCCCATCAGCATGACAGCCGAAACAGGATAACAGCCATGACACACTTAACCGGTATAAAAGCCTGTGTTTTTGATGCCTATGGCACACTGTTTGATGTGCACGCAGCCGCCGCGACCTTAAAGCAGGAAATTGGTCCCAAGGCAGATCAGCTTTCCGCGACATGGCGGACCAAGCAATTGGAATATACCTGGCTGCGCAGCCTGATGCCCGCGTATAAGCCGTTCTGGGAAATCACTCAAAACGGCCTGGACTATGCGATGGAGGAAACGGGACTGTCCGATCGGGCGGACCTGCGCCAGAGGCTGTTGGATCTATACTTCAATCTTGCCGCCTATCCAGAAGTGCCTGCGATGCTGGGACAGTTAAAGCAAATGGGGTTGAAAACCGCGATCCTATCCAATGGGTCTATGGATATGTTGGAGGGCGCGGTTGGGTCTGCGGGTATTGGGGACCGACTGGACGCTGTTTTATCCGTCGAAAGCGTTGGCGTTTTCAAGCCCGACCCAAGCGTTTATAAATTGGTAACAGATCATTTTCGCTTATCGGATCGATCCTCTGTTGCGTTCATGTCCTCTAATGGATGGGATGCGGCAGCGGCGGCGCATTACGGTTTTCAGGTTGTCTGGATCAACCGGTTCGGAAAGCCCTGGGAACGGCTGGAAGGCGCGCCTAAGGCCGTGCTGACAAGCCTTGAAACCTTGCCGGATTTGATTTCTCTTTGACCCCTGATTAGGAAGCCCGGAATGCCAGACATCTTTACCCCTGAATTGCCTGTCTTTGCAGATATCACAGCAGCGGTAGAGCGACTGAAGGGGCGCACCATTCGGACCCCCCTGCTGGAATCCCCCCTGTTGAACCAGCGCATGGGTCGGCGCATTCTGGTAAAGCCGGAATGCCTGCAGCGCACCGGGTCGTTCAAATTTCGCGGCGCCAGCAATAAGATTCTGGCGCTGGGTGACAGCGTAAAGACCGGTGGCGTTGTCGCCTATTCCAGCGGCAATCATGCCCAGGGCGTCGCCGCTGCTGCGCATTATGCGGGCATTCCGGCCCTGATTGTCATGCCGTCGGATGCACCCGCGATCAAACGCGCCAATACGGCGGCCTGGGGGGCAGAAATTCAACTATACGACCGGTTCACAGAAAACCGGGAAGCCTTGGCCCAATCCATCGCTAAATCTCGCGGCGCCGCGATTGTGCCCCCCTATGACGACCCTCTTGTCATCGCCGGACAAGGTACGGTGGGGGTAGAGATTGCCGAACAATTGGACGCAATTGGTGTCAAACCTTGCGCCGTGGTGCTGCCCTGTGGCGGTGGCGGCCTGATTTCCGGGGCGGCACTGGCCCTGTCAAATCTGTGTCCGGATGTTCCGGTCTACAGCGCGGAACCGTCAGATTTCGACGATACAGCGCGCTCTCTGGCCAGCGGCGAGCGACAAAGCGTGTCGCCCAATGCCCGATCCATTTGTGATGCCCTGCTGACGCCAACACCGGGTGTCATTACCTTTGCCCTGAACCAAGCCCTATTGAGCGGGGGGCTGAGTGTTACGGATGCAGAAGCCCAGGCCGCGATGCGCACCGCCTTCCTGGACCTGAAACTGGTGGTGGAACCGGGCGGGGCCGTGGCGCTGGCATCTATTCTGTCTGGCAAGCTGCCGCCGGGTGATGAACCGGTTGTGGCTGTTCTGTCCGGCGGCAATGTCGACCCCGCAACCTTCCAGGCCGCCCTGGAAGCCTAAGACGCTGGAAATAACCCTACTTTATGTCCCTTGAACCCGTTTCAATTCGGTGTACTATTTTTAACAGGTTCAATTAGCGAAAGGAGGTGATCCCGTGTCTAAAAGCATGAAAACTCTAGCGGTGGCTTCGATCCTTATGTTCGGATCGGCGATTTCGGGTGCGGCCCTGGCCGAATGCTCGACATCCCATCAGGCGAAGAAGGGTGACACGACGGTTATGGAAACCGGTGGTACCTCAACCCCCGCAACACAAGGTAAAAGCTGACCCGCAATGGGTTTCCGCTTTGGGAAAGCCGCCCTGCATCAGGGCGGCTTTTTCCATTTTAGATCAAGACTTTCCAGCCGAAAACCGGGCAAGCAAACGGGTTCTCATATCAGGGGCAGGCTTTCCCAGAACATCAAAGACATGTCTATTCAGAAAATATCCCGTTGTCTTCATGGCCGACGCCAAGGCATCCGGCCCCGCATTGCCAAGCCCGGTCATAAAACTGGGCAAGGCCAGCAGTTTATCATGATAGGGCTCCCCCGCCTGGGCAGAGACAGCGCGACCGGTTTTCGGGCTGACATAGCGCAAATCTTCTGTATCACCGGTTGCGGCACAACTGGATAAATCCAATCCAAATCCCAATTCAGACAGGAAGCCGACTTCCCACCTAATATATGTCTCCGCCCAATTGGCGCTGTCCAGGGCGACCATCAGGGCATCCAGGCTGTGAAACAGGCCCGGATGCGGCTCCCGCTCCGGCAGGGCGGATTCCACCATCGAAAGAGCCGACCCCATCGCCAGCAAGCGCCCGGAATCCTGCATCAACAGCGCGGAATAGCCGTGCACCGGCTCCACTGTCAGGGTGCCCAGATGTTCCTCAAGCCGTGCGCGCCAGGACACGGCCAGGCGATTGCCCGGCTGTAATACGCCCTTCAATTTGCGGGACTGTCCGCCCCGCACCAGGCCGGCATGGCGGCCGTGATGTTCGGTCAATACGGACAGGACAAGCGCGTTCTCCCCGTGGCGACGGGCCGAAAGTAGAATCGCCTCATCCTGCCACTCAATCATTCCCGGCGCTCACTTGTCTGTTGATCCGGCTATAGAACTATACGGAAAAGGCAGGCATGCAGCCTAATCCTTTGTGGTGGCGATTGCCTGTTTCACCGCCTGTGTAACATCTCGCGCGCCCAGACCCGCCTTCTTTCCCGATGTCACATCCGACCGCCCCTGTATCACGCGGCGATAAATTTCCTGGTCCAGCTTATCATCCATCCAGGAATGCATTTCCTTCACGACGCGTCCGCGCATCGTCATCAGATTTTCTGAGCCAAATCGGCGCTCGACAAAATCATCCAATTCCTGCGGCGGGGCGGGCATTTGACGCAGGATAAAGGTCAGCACCGCATTTCGGGCGGGAATATCATCCTCCGCCACGCTGAGCCAGCGCGTGGCATGCCCCGCCCAACCATCCAGGGCGAAGGAGATCTTGATCCGTTCTTCGCGGATCAACGCCAGCAAACTTTCGTATTTCTTATCATTCAGATAGTAATCATCGTCCAGAACAGCCGATTTGATCGCCTGGGCCCGATCCAGACTGTATTGGATGAAGGTATTCAGATTGAAATCAATAATCCGCGCCGCTTCCATAACTTCATCGGGACGCTGGGTGCTGCAATACGCAGCAACGCCTTGGTGCAACTGCTCCAGCAGGGTCATTTGACGGCTCAGAAAACCCACCGCGCGTGTCTGGTCATTGGTGACCAGGGAACAGATCGGGGCAGCATAATCGCTGAGCGTATCCAGCCGCTTCTGCAATTCCTCCCGCGAAATCGATGCACCATTGACGACCGACCCGACAATAATGCGAACCAGACGTACCATATCCTTGGGGTTATCATCACTCAGGGACATCAGAACGGGGCGGTTCACATTGCGCAAATCCGTCTGCCCGTTCGTTTCCGCATATTTCCGGCCAAACATCGCCAGAATTTCCAGAAACGCGCTTTGTGAATCAGTCCGGCTGATCGCGATTTCATTTTCCGCCAGTCGTTTGTCCCGCTCATCCCCGGCTTCCAGGTCCGCCTCCAGGCGCATATCGCGCACCGTGATCGGGTCCAAATGCCCTTCCCGCTCAAAATAAGATTGGGCCACACGTTCATGCAGCAAGGCGTCGCGCCCGACCAGATCAGTCCATCCCGGAACATCGCCGAAAGGCATCACCAGATCATTGGAAACACGCCCTAAATCAACGCCGCCGAAATTGGGAACGATGGCTTCAAAATCATCCAGCATGGGATCACGCGGGGCCCGACAGCGCAGCATCTCTATGGTGCGCCCGTGAAACCCGACATATACGCCGCGATCCTTGAAACTTTTGTACTGAACGGCCATGACCGCTTAGACCCCATCTTTGGTCAAAAATCCAACGACATATCAGCCCGAAGCGAATGCAGGTTGGTCAAAGGCCTTCATCTCAGGCGTGTCGCCCAGGACGGCCTCCACCTGTACCAAACATGTATGAGCGCTGGGGCCCTGAGACAAGCGGGATGTTCCCCGGTCCGCCGTCAGGACATTTGGATTGCCATGGCGATCCAGGCTCCCATCCCGCTCCGGCGCTTCCGGGTCATACCACGCCCCGGTCGCCAGTTGGACCACGCCTGGCATGATGGCTTCATCCAGGAATATCCCGGCCAGACAGGACCCACGGGCATTAAACACCCGCACCAAGGCACCGTCCTGCAAACCGCGCGCCTTCGCATCCCGCGGATTCATCCGCATCGGTTCCCGCCCCTGAATCTTGGTTTTAACGCTGCCCCGGCCTGGATCCAACTGGCTATGCAGGCGTGATTTTGGCTGGTTGGATATCAGATGCAGCGGGGTTTGTTCAATCGCGGCGCCCCCCAGCCATTCATACGGTTCGGTCCAGGTTGGATGCCCGGCAATCTCCGCATACCCGAAATCAGCGATTGTCTTAGAGAATATCTCAATCTTACCCGTCGGGGTCTTCAATCGATTGGCAATCGGGTCCTTGCGAAACTCCCCCAGGAAACAGCGCGTTTCGGGCCCGCCTTCCAGATGCAGATGTCCCGCCTTCCAGAAATCATCAAAGGAGGGCAATTCGCGCCCGACCCGACCGGCCTCCTGGCGGCTGCGATCCCAGATATCGCGCAACCAGTCCATTTCGCTGCGATCCTCAGTAAATTGTGCCTTAAAGCCCAGTCGATCCGCGACATCGGCCATGATGTCATGATCATTGCGCGCCTGACCAACAGGCGCCACCAGCTTCTTCATGGCAACCGCCCAGCCATCCAATTGCGCAACAGCGATGTCATTGCGCTCCATCACGGTGGTTACGGGCAAAACAATGTCGGCATGACGGGCCGCAGGTGTCCAGAAAATCTCCTGCACTACGACGGTTTCGGGCTTGGCCCAGGCTTTGCGCAGACGATTTAGGTCCTGGTGATGATGGAACGGATTGCCCCCTGCCCAATGAACCATACGGATATCAGGATAGGTCAGGCGCTTGCCATTGTAGTCGAATTCTGCCCCTGGATTCAGCAGCATGTCGGAAATGCGCGCCACGGGGATAAAACTATCGATCGGATTGCGGCCAGTAGGCACCGCAGCCCAGCGCAATTGCGGGTCAGGATTACCATTGCCATGTTCTCCCGCCAGGCCAATGGCGATGCCGCCGCCCGGTAGGCCGATCTGGCCCAACATCGCCGCTAGAACAACGCCCATCCAATAGGATTGTTCCCCATGATCCGCACGCTGTAAGGACCAGGACAGCGATATCAGGACACGCCCCCGGGTCATTCGATCCGCCAGCGCGGTAATGTCTGCTTCAGGAATACCCGTGATCTGTGCCGCCCATGCCGGGGTCTTAGGCACACCGTCGTTTTCCCCCAGCAAATAGGGGCGAAATGCGTCATATCCTGTTGTATAGCGTGCCAGAAAGGCTGTATCGACCTTACCGGCCTGATCCAGGCAATAGGCCAACGCCATCATCAATGCCGTGTCGGTATTGGGGCGAATGGGCATCCATTCAGCCTGTAATTCCGGTGTCATATCATCGCGGATCGGGCTGATGCCGATGAATTGCCCCTTCCCCGCGCCCAGTTTCGCCATCCAGTCCCGCGCGGTATGCTGGCCCAATCCACCATTTTGAATCTGGGTGTTTTTCAGGGCCAAACCACCGAAGGCCAGCATCAGATCCGTATGTTCCGCGATTTCATACCAGCTGGGCGCATCATACATAGTGCTGCGCAAATCCGTCAGAATATGCGGCAGAATGACCTCCCCCGCAGCGAAAGAATAGGCATTGACCGATTTCGTGTACCCGCCCGCCATATTATAGAATCGATGGATCTGACTTTGCGCATGGTGGAACCGCCCGGCGCTGGCCCAGCCATAAGACCCTGCATAGATCGCCTGATTGCCATGAGTGCCGCGTATCCGTGTGATTTCACCGGCCAACAGGTCCAGCGCTTGGTCCCATTCAACCTCTATAAATCGGTCTGCGCCGCGCAGATGACCGTCCGTGCCGGGCCCCCCTTTCAGCCAGCTTTCCCGAATCGCCGGTCGCCGAATGCGGGATTTTCCATCCAATGTATCCAGAATGGAGGCTGACATATCGGACACGTCATCGCCCGAAACCAACGGAGAAAGAGAGTCGACTTGACCCTGCCGCAACTCCGCCACATAGCTGCCCCAATGATTAGCTGTTGTTAGTTTCATCGTATCAATGCACTTTCTGATGTGTTGGACTTCCAATGTAGGGGCCCCTGAGGGTTTGGGAAAAGAGATTTATGCGAACTGCGCTAAAATACTGGGCTGTTGCCGGTACAATTATGGCTGTTTCCTTGTGCGACGGGCCATCGGCGGTGGCGCAGGATATGCCCGATGACAAGGGCACATTAAGCCTGATGCTGGAAAACGATCTGTTTGGCGCCGGCACGGATCGCCATTTCACCAATGGCATCAAGATCACCTATACGACCAAGGAATATGTCCCACTGGAAAATGAACCCGTGTCCTTTATGGCGCGGCTGATTCCATTTTGGCCCAATGGTGCGCGGGCGCGCGCGACCTACAGCCTGGGTCAGAACATGTATACACCAGATGATATTTCGGACCCGAATCTCAGACCCAACGACCGCCCCTATGCGGGCTGGCTGTATGTCAGCGGCGGCCTGATCGCGGTTTCCCCAAATGCAGACCGCAGCGACGCCATGGTGTTGGAACTGGGCGTGGTTGGTCCGTCCTCTGGCGCGGAATATACCCAGACCCATTGGCATGCCGCATTCGACTTTCAGGAACCGCGTGGGTGGGATAACCAAATCAAGGACGAGCCCGGATTCAGTCTGGTCTATGAACATCAACGCAAATGGTGGGAAAGCGGTGTCGGGCTGGGCATGAATGTGGATGTCGTGCCCAATGCGGGATTTGCCCTGGGTAACATCGCGACATATCTGTCCAGCGGCATCACCTTCCGCCTGGGTAAGGATCTGACAACCGACCTTGGACCGCCCAGAATCCGCCCCAGCCTGCCCGGCAGTGCCTATGTGCGGGAAGCGGACGGTTTCAACTGGTACACATTTGCCAGCATTGGCGGGCGCGCGGTCGCACGCAACATCTTCCTGGATGGAAACACATTCAAGGACAGCCCCAGGGTGGATAAGAAAATTCTGGTTGGTGATATGCAGGCCGGATTGGCGATGCAGTATGATGATTGGCGCCTGACCTACACCTATATTATCCGGTCCAAGGAGTACAAAACCCAGGAAAGTATCGACAAATTCGGTGCGATCAGCGTTTCATATCGGTTCTGATATCGTAATAATCCCCCGCATCTTCGGTAAAGATGTGATGCGTCAGGCGCAGCCCGGTTGGCATATCCAGGCTTCCGGCCGTGATCGACATGCGCTCTTCGCCCTGCGGCTGCCAGAACACATTCCCACCACAGCGGGAACAGAATCCCCGTCTGGCCTTGGGTGAGGAGTCGAACCAGGTCAGGCTTTCATCGGACAGGATCGTCAGGCTGTCATGCGAAGCCGATGTCATCGCGGCGAAATGACCGGATGTCTTACGGCATTGCGTGCAATGGCAGGCGACAACGGGCCGCAGCGGCCCGTCCACCCTGTAGCGGACGGCACCGCACAGACATCCCCCGAAATGAACCTGTTTCTCACTCATATGCATTCCCCCTGTTTAAGAGTGATCAATCGAAGCGCAGAAACGCCCGGACCTCGATACTGTGCCGCGTCGCAGATCCGTCTGGCGTCGACGGATCAACAAACGCCGTATGCGGGGTGAATCTGGCCCGGCCAGACGTGTCAGAGTCATATCCTTTAATCAGGATCGCTTCCTCTGTCGACATGTTCGGAAAATAGGTCCAACGCTGACCGGTACTGTAACTGACATGGTAAATCTGCCCGGTGCGGTCCTTAAAGATCAGCGCGGATGGCCGCAGGTCGACCGGCCCCAAAGTCTGAGAATCCAGCAAAGCCAAAGGCAGCGCCTTCACAGGGCCCACCAGAGGTCGCCACAGGTTCACCTGTGCCACACGGGTCGATAACCAGCGCTGTGCCTCTTGCGCGCCCAGCAGATCCTGTACCCGCTTTGGGGCGGATGTTTCCGTATAGTCATTATGGGCGCTTTGCACCGGAAGGCGTCCATTGGCATTGCCCGTGATGCGGATCGTATGGTCAAAGATCAGAACATCCCGCGCGCCGGTCTTCTGTTTCAGGATATCGGTCACTTCCGGATAATAGACAGATTTGATGGTCGGGTCCGCATCCTCCGTGACCGGGCCAAGCTGCGTTGGCTGATGCACCAGTTCAAAGCCGTTCTGATCCAGCGTATATCGATCTTGCTGTAAGCGGCCATTAACGATCTAAACCTCTCTCATTTCCGGTTCATAGTTTCTGACAGCTTCTCCCGTATCGCCGTGATAGGTGGCTGTTGGCGCCCGAATACCGGCGGGAACAAAACTGATTTTCGCTGTTGTAAAAGGATATTGGGTCATTTCTTACTCCTCTATGTGCCAAACCAGTCTGAGTTCTGGTACCGGCTAAATGGAACGATCCCCTTCTGTGTTTGAATATCGGATCAAATGCGCAGAGTTTAAAACGATGATTTGTTGAAAGATTATTAAGTTCAGGTTTAAGATACACTATGAGCGATATTCTACCCCCCATCGCGTCCCTGCGCGGATTTGAGGCGGCGGCCCGACATTTGAACTTTTCTCGGGCGGCAGCGGAGCTTTTCGTGACTCCGGCGGCAATCAGCCAGCAAATTCGGGGGTTGGAGGACTATTATGGAACGCCGCTATTCATCCGAACGACGCGCAGCCTGACCCTGACCAGTGCTGGTGCGGCGATCCTGCCGTCGGTGCGCGAGGGTTTTGCCGCCTTTCGGGAGGTACACCGGCGTCTGATGGCTGAGCGGGAAAGCGGCCTGCTGACGGTCAGTGTCTATCCCACAATGGCGGAGAAATGGTTAATCCCCCGGTTGGAACGCTTCGTGAAGGCGCATCCCGATATTGACCTGCGGTTCGATGCAACGGACACATTCACGGATTTTCACCGCGATGGGGTGGACATCGCCATTCGTTATGGGACCGGACATTATCCGGACCTGACGGTGATTCCCTTTCTGGATGAAAATGCTGTCCCGGTCTGCAGCCCCGCCCTTGCTAGGCATTTGACCACACCGGCGGATCTGGTCGGCCAAACCCTGCTGCATGCAGAATGGCGAATGGAACGGGAAGCGGCGGCGAACTGGCGGCTTTGGTTGAAGGCCGCCCATATCAAAACCATTGATCCCAATCGAGGGCTGCGCTTCAGTTCCGAGGCCATGCTGGTTCAGGCTGCGATTGACGGGCTGGGCGTTGCACTGACGCAATCGACCCTGGTGGAAGGAGACATCGCAGCCGGGCGATTGGTGCTGCCCTTTGGGAATGACCTGAATATGCCAACGGAATTCGGGCATTTCATCGTCTATCCAAAAAGTTCGGAGACCGTTCCGAAAGTCATCGCTTTCAGGGATTGGGCCCTGGCCGAGGCAGTCAGACCGGACTCAGCGTCTGGCTAAGCCCGTTTTCGTCAGGCCCAAAATGGTGTCAGGACCCGAAACTCTGACCACCGGGCATCAAACTCTGCCTTACCGGTCTCAATCTTTGCAGTATTGCCTTTTTCAATCGCACGACGGATGGATTTTGGAACCGGCATGTCCGGTGCTTCCATCGCATCCAACAAGGCGGCATGAACCACAGCATCATTCAGCCCGCCCAGACATTCCTGCAAAGCCTTGGACGCGCCCTTCCAGGGTTTTATCTCATTGGGATTGTAAAGACTTGCAAAAAAATCAATGGCATAACGCAGTTTCTTAACGTCAATACGCAAGGCATGAAGGGCGACATCATCCAACTGCTTTGGATCCGGCCCCGCCGCAGCCAGAACCGCAGACAATCGCTGATCCAGAAGCTCTTTCGCCACAGTTTCCGTTGATATATGCCGGGCATGCTGCGGTTCCGGTTGATAGGGAAACCGGATCAGCGCCATCTTCAACTGGTCATAGCGCGCAGAGCGCAGTGCCTTATGGGCCTTCTTATAGGCCCGTGTGCGCGCGACTTGAACCCGCTTCTGAAATGCCTTGAAAGACTTCGTACTGCCATGATCGGATTCCAGCGGCGCCAAAGTTTCCGTCAGAAAGACATCCCAGTCCCGCGCGGGACCCAGCGCCAGTTGATGCCGCCGCAACATCTTGTTCAAAGGCTTGCGCAAGTCATCCGGAATGCTGTCACGAAAGGCAGATAAGGCGGCCCTCAACCGGCGCACGGCAACCCGCGCTTGATGCACCCCCTCTATATCTGTTCCGGCAAGCACCGCGGCTTCGTTGCCCAACAGTTGCGCGGTGCCTTCCTCAATAATCCCGGTCACCGCCCGCCAGGCGGGTTCCTGCGGCTCCAGTTTCAGCTTATTTGCCTTCTGAATGGTCGGTTCGGATCGTTGAAACAGCGCGTAGCCGCGCTGGGCTTTGCTTTCGATGGCAACCGACATGCCATACCGCGCGCCCAGGTCCGCCGCGACATCCAACAGGTCCTGCGGCGTGCCCCCCTTCAGTTCCAGTTCGACCTCGCAGACCGGATCAACGCGCCCCTGGCTTTCGATCTGACCCAAATCCAGCGCCAGTTCCACAGGCCCCCCCGGCAGATCCAACAGCCATATCGTCCGTCGAATATCTGTGGTGAAGACAGGAACCAGCGGATCATCGCCGATCATCGCCATCAGCGCCTCGCGCATCACTGGATCATCGATCAGGGATGAATCCGGTTCCTGTGCCATGGTTGGGGCATTGTATTCGGTGCGATGCTGAAGCCCAGCGCCCTTGCCGGATACTTTCAGGGTCTGAATGCGATCTGCACCTTCCTGGCGGATGCGCAATGCCGCTTTATGGGCGCGCAAAGACAGGTCCGGCGTATCAAAATACACCGCCAACAGTGATCGGGATACCGCCCGTGCCCGTTTCATACGGTGCAGAGCAGTATCCCGTCGGAATCGACTGACCTCCGTTTGGGCCAAACTCAGTTTTAATTCAATCTCGCTTTCAGCCATGCTCCGTATTGAATATAACTCGACCTTTGTTTCAAACAGATATTGCTTTGTAACAAAAGTTTAACAATACGGCGCTGTAATGCGCTACAGCACACCGGGGAAATTCCCGCCATCCAACAGCAGGTTCTGACCGGTGATAAAGCCAGCCCCGGCGCTGCACAGGAAGGCACAGGCCTGGCCGAATTCGTCGGGTTCCCCGACCCGCCCAGCCGGATTGGCTTCCCCGATGCGGCGCACGGCTTCTTCAACGGAAACACCCTCCCGCTGGGCCCGGGCACTGGCTGTGCCCTTCAAACGATCCGTATTGAATGGGCCTGGCAGCAATCCATTGATCGTCACATTATGGCGCACGGTTTCGCGCGCAATCCCGGCAACAAATCCGGTCAAACCAGCCCGTGCACCATTGGACAGGCCCAGAATGGCAATTGGCGCCTTCACCGCAGAAGAGGTGATATTCACGATACGGCCGAATTTCCGTTCCATCATGCCATCCACCGTGGCCTTTATCAGGAAAATGCCGGTCAGCATGTTGCCATCGACGGCCTTGATCCAGTCATCCCGATCCCAGTCCCGAAAATCTCCAGGAGGTGGCCCCCCGGCATTGTTAATCAGAATATCAGGCTCAGGACAGGCCGCCAAAAGGGCCGCGCGGCCATCATCGGTGGTGACATCGACGGCAACAGGCGTGACAGTGACTCCGGTCGCGGCGCGAATTTCCTCAGCAGTCGCATTCAGGGCATCGGCATTCCGACCATTGATGACCAGATCCACGCCCTCTTTCGCCAAGGCCAAGGCACAGGCGCGCCCCAATCCTTTGGAAGAGGCGCATACAATCGCTTTTCGGCCTTTTAGTCCCAAATCCATCCTGAATTCTCCCTCTGGTTACCCACTATTCTTCTGGGGTGGTCTCTAGATATCCCAAGTCAATTAAAACCTTGCGCGCCAATGGCTTAGTCGGCCTCTTGCGCTCTGCAAGGCTTAGCTGATCCATACGTGTTGCAATGGCCCTGGCTGCATCAAAGGTCCTTGGCATGCGATCTGTCAAGAAACGCAGAACATCGGCATCCGGCAACAGCTGTCGATCATCGAACTGCTTCAACAGCACCGATTGCAAGACCATATCGTCCGGTGGCCCCAATTCCAGTAAAGGGGCGGCAGCCAGACGGGATCGCATATCCGCCGTGCCAAAGGTCCATCGGGCGGGCGGGTCCTGAACAGCGACCAACAGATGCCCATTGCGATCTCGAACCATATTGACCAGGTGAAACAGGCAATCGGGTTCCTTGACCAAATCCGCCGCATCAACGGCGATGGCCTGGGCGTGTCCTATGACATCATTCAGCGTTGCCACCTGTAAGTCAGGCCCCTGCACGATAAGCGCCCCCGCCGCGTGGCCCCAGACCGCCAGAAGATGGGATTTACCGCTTCCAGTCGGACCGCATAGGACTGTTACCGGTCCGGGCCAAGCGGGATAGCGGTCCAGCCAATCCACCGCGACCTGATTGCAGGACCCGACAACAAAGTCATCCCGCCCATTGGCCGGACGAAACGAAAGATCCAATGGTAATTGAGACGGTCGTTGCCTCATCGTCGCGTCAAAATCCAGGAGCCTGGCGTCTCTGAATCCTCCGACAGGCCCAAGGATACGCGCCGCAAGGCCTGATCCAGCCGTGCCTGATCCCCGATATAATCTATATCGACAATGGCATGATCCGTTGCCAGCACCGCCAGACGCCATGCTTTGATAGGGGCAACGCTGTTTAAGGCCTTCTGTACACCCAACCAATCCTGCAAACCACTGACGAGTATTCGGGTCGTCAGGCTGGTGGATTCCTGATCAAATCGCAGGATATTTGCGGTTTTCCAACGATCTTCCAGAGCGTCCAGTGTCAAAGAAGCTGCCGCTGCAAACTGGGCCATATCGGTCGACGGGTCCGCATTTTCCCCAGCACGTTCGGTTGCCCGCGCAAGCAGCGCCTCTGGGTTCAGACGCAACAGTTCCGGCGCACCAGGCCATCCGGGCCCAAAACTGGAAATCTCCACCAGGATTGAACCGTCATCCGTCTGGGTTGCGACGGGGATTATGACCGCCCCAGCGCTGTAACGGGCAGCAATGGCATTAATAGACGCCGCATCAACCTTCATCGCCCGGTCCACATCAATGGCGCTGATATCCGACAAATCCCCTAATGGCACAGTATAAGGCACCACAGTGCCAGCCCCGTCCAATTGCCACCAGCCATCCAGCCAGGGGTTGGCATCGCTCCACAACAAATCCCCTGACGCGGACTTATAGACGGGCAGGATCACGGCAAGCGGACTGCTGGATCCAAGATAAGCAACGCCGCTGCGCTGAAGAAACTGATTAATCGCATCGGCGTGGAAGCGGATGGTTAGGTTCGCCAGATATCGGCCCCCCCCAAACTTTTCATCCTGATAGGCAATATCACGGATCAGATATTCCAATCGTTCATCATCAGGCACTGTCAAAGGTCGGGCCGCACCAGATGGGTCGGAAGGCGCAATCGCAACCCCGGACGGGGACACGGGCACACCGGCTTCCGGTGCGGGGGTTTCCGGTGCGGGGGTCGCCGCATCCGGGGCCGTTCCCTGCGCCGCCGCTCCATCCAAAGTCAGCCGCTCCATCAGGGTCTCGAACGCTGCGCGCTTCGCCTGCGCGACACCGATTCGCTTGGCCTCGACTTCACTGGCAGCGCGTTCGTCCACCTTGACATTGGTAATGGCGTAAAGTTCTTGTGCGAAACCTTGGCCTGTAATGCTAAAAAAGGCTAAGATAACAGCGAAATAGGGTCCAATCACGCGGTGCGCGCGACAGGATTTGAGGGGTGTGGGCCGTTCGGCCATTGCAAAAGGCTCCCTTTCGGATAATGTCCCGCCCGTTATACCCGCCGAGACAGGAGGGCGCCATAGCCCAGGACAGCAAAAAAAACGGTCTGACCTATGCGGATGCAGGGGTCAGTATTGATGCAGGGAACTCTCTGGTCGACCGTATCAAACCCTTAGCCAAATCAACCGCCCGGATTGGATCCGATGCTGGCATCGGTGGATTCGGTGCCTTGTTCGACCTGAAAGCAGCCGGATATACTGATCCACTGCTGGTTTCCGGTACCGATGGTGTTGGTACCAAACTGAAGATCGCCATCGATTCCGGTATCCATCATACAGTTGGCATTGACCTTGTTGCCATGTGTGTAAACGATTTGGTTGTTCAAGGGGCAGAGCCGCTTTTCTTTCTGGATTACTTTGCCTGCGGTCGCTTATCCGTCGATGTCGCAGAACAGGTTATCCAGGGCATTGCAGAAGGTTGCAGACAGGCCGGATGCGCCCTGATTGGCGGCGAAACAGCCGAAATGCCTGGTATGTATGGCGAAGGCGACTATGACCTGGCCGGGTTCGCCGTTGGCGCGGTTGAGCGCGCAGACGTTCTGACCGGTGAAAATGTTGCTGAAGGCGATGTGCTGATCGGCCTGGCCTCCAGCGGTGTGCATTCCAATGGGTTCAGTCTGGTACGCAAGGTCCTGACCTTGGAAGGTCTGGGCTTTGATGCCCCCTCCCCGTGGTCGGTAAACCAGACTGTGGGCGAAGCGCTGTTGAACCCGACCCGTATTTACACAACAGCCGCGCTGGCTGCGATCAAGGCCGGGGGCGTTCATGGTATCTGCCACATTACAGGTGGCGGTTTCTATGAAAACCTGCCCCGCATCGTACCTAAATCCCTGGCGGTTCGGATTGATCCCAATTGCTGGGTTCGCCCCACAGTCTTTGATTGGATTGCTGACGCGGGCGGCATTCACCCCAGTGAAATGTACCGGACCTTCAACTGTGGTATAGGCATGGTCCTGTCCGTTGCACCGGAACAGGCCGATACCATCCTGCAAGTGCTTCAGGACAATGGCGAAGCCGCCTATCGCATCGGATCGGTTGGAACGCTGGCTGAAATTGGGCGTTCTGTGCAAGTGGAAACCCGCTAGGCGATGGTTCAGAAGACACGCCGACCGCGCACGGCCGTATTGGCCTCTGGTGGTGGTACGAATCTGCAAGCGTTGATTGATGCGGCACAAGACACTGATTTCCCAACAGAGATCTGTCTTGTCTTGAGCAACAATCCTGGTGCCTATTGCCTGCAACGCGCCGCGAAAGCCGGAATTCCTGGCGCTGTCGTAAACCATCGCGATTATCCAGACCGCCCCGCTTTCGAG
Source organism: Hwanghaeella sp. LZ110 (assembly GCF_048892525.1). NCBI lineage: Bacteria > Pseudomonadati > Pseudomonadota > Alphaproteobacteria > Rhodospirillales > Aestuariispiraceae > Hwanghaeella > Hwanghaeella sp. LZ110. The sequence goes on from NZ_JBLZHT010000004.1 coordinate 154,686, forward strand.
GCCGCCATCCAGGCGGTATTGCAGGAGTATCACAGTGATTATGTGTGTCTGGCCGGGTTCCTGCGCATTCTGACCGCAGATTTTGTCGAATACTGGCGCGACCGCATGTTGAATGTGCACCCGTCCCTGTTGCCCGATTTCAAGGGTCTGCACACACACAGTCGTGCCCTACAGGCTGGTCACAGTAAACATGGCTGCACGGTGCATCTGGTGCGGGTAGAATTGGATGACGGCCCCCTGATTCTTCAAGCGGAAGTCCCGATCCTGCCGGATGATACTGAAGAGACATTGCAACAGCGTGTTTTAACGCGCGAACATCTGATCTATCCGCAGGCCCTGGCTTTGGTGACCAGCGGCCGGGTTCAGGTAGATGGCGCGAAAGCCATAATTGATGGCCAACCTGGTCCCCTGCGATTGACCTGGGACGCCTTGGAAAAATGACGGCAGTGTCTACTTGAGAATGGTCTTAAGATGAGTACACTGGTATCAGGAAACACTTTAGGAACCGCAGGACATGCGGGTTCGGGGAAAGGGCTTTAAAATGGAAGACTTGGATTTTGTGAAGGCACCGCGCGAAAACCTGGGCACCTGGGACGGCATGAAAAAGCTGATCGTCATTGTTGGGGGCGCGGCAATTGTCATTCTTGCCCTTATGGCGCTGACGCTGACCAGCTAATTCCACACCAAACAGTCAAAGAAAAAGGGTGCCCCGCAAGGCACCCTTTTTTTACTTTTGTCAGGCTGATCTTTCAGGAAACCCGGCGATTAGCCGACGATTTCTGTGCCTGCAAAGAAATACGCGATTTCAATCGCGGCATTTTCCGGTGAATCGGAACCATGCGCAGAATTCGCTTCGACAGATTCGCCATACAGCTTGCGAATGGTGCCTTCGTCGGCGTTGGCCGGGTTGGTGGCACCCATTACTTCGCGATTCTTCAGGACGGCATTTTCGCCTTCCAGAACCTGCACCACAACCGGGCCAGAGGTCATGAACTTAACCAGATCCGGGAAGAACGCGCGTTCCTTGTGAACGCCATAGAACTGTTCTGCCTGTTGGGTTGTCATGTGAATGCGTTTCTGTGCCACGATCCGCAGACCTGCATCTTCCAGCATCGCATTGATTTTGCCGGTCAAATTGCGACGGGTCGCATCCGGTTTGATAATCGAAAATGTTTGTTCCAGAGCCATGGTGTCTCTTTGCCCCTCTCTTGGAAACCGCGTCAGGCGGTTCCCTGTGTGTTTGAAACTCGATAAATCTCTGCTGTGCGACCGTCCGCCTTTCACTGTGGGGCTCATGTTGCACTGCGCGCGCCTTATAGACGGCATGCCATGGCCCTTCAAGCCTCGCGTTTTTTCTTCTAGCAGGCGGAAATGCGCGATGCTGTGATTTCCTATTTGTTCGGACCATGCTATGCGACTGTCGCTATGTTGAAGATCGAAGACCTTACCTACCGCGTTGGCGGTCGAACCTTGCTGGACGGGGCCTCTGCGACGGTACCCGATGGACACCGTATTGGCCTTGTCGGAGCGAATGGAACCGGCAAGACAACCCTGTTACGCCTGATCACCGGCGATATTCCAGTCGATGGTGGATCCATCGAAACTGGCAACCGGGACAGTATCGGCACCGTTGCCCAGGAAGAACCGGACGGCAGCAAGACCCCCCTGCAAACCGTCATCGCGTCCCATGTCGAACTGGCGGAATTGATGCATGCGGCGGAAAACGAACCGGACCACCCGGACATTGGCGAAATCCATGCGCGCCTGATTGACCTGGATGGCCACCGCGCAGAAGCCCGCGCGGCCCGCATTCTGGCAGGCCTTGGCTTTGACGAGGATATGCAGAACCGCACGCTGGACACATTCTCCGGCGGCTGGCGGATGCGCATCGCCCTGGCATCCGCGCTGTTTCGCGAACCCGATATCCTGCTGTTGGATGAGCCGACCAACCATTTGGATCTGGAAGCGTCGCTTTGGCTGGAAAGCTATCTGTCCCGCTATCCGCGCACCCTGGTCATCGTCAGCCATGACCGTGCCTTCCTGAACCGCATTCCGACCGCGATCCTGCATCTGAACAATGGCAAGCTGACGCTGTATAGCGGCGGCTATGATCGGTTTGAGCGCACCCGCGCGGAACAACAGGCGCACCAATCGGCCCTGTTTGCCAAACAGCAGGAGCAGCGCCGCCACATCCAGTCTTTCGTGGATCGCTTTCGCTATAAAGCTTCAAAAGCCCGCCAGGCCCAATCGCGGCTTAAAATGCTGGAGCGGATGGAGCCTATTGCCAGCGTCACCGACGATCCCAGTATCCAATTCGTGCTGCCCAAGCCTGATATCCTGCCCCCACCGATGATCACGCTGGAAGATGTCACGGCGGGCTATACACCGGAAAAACCGATCCTGCGCAAATTAAACCTGCGCATTGATATGGATGACCGCATTGGCCTGTTGGGGGCGAATGGCAACGGGAAAACCACCTTGTTGCGCTTGTTGTCAGACAGATTGAAGGTTGCATCAGGCAGTTTGCGGCGATCCTCAAAGCTGGAAGTTGGCTATTTCGCCCAGAACCAGATGGAAGAGCTGAATTCAGACCATACGCCGGTCGAGGAATTGCAGGCCCTGGAACCCATGGTCACGGATTTAAAGCTGCGCACTCATCTTGGCCGCTTCGGCTTTACCAAGACCAAGGCAGATACCAAGATCGGCAAATTATCCGGTGGCGAAAAGGCCCGTGTGGCCCTGGCGGTGATTTGTCGTCGCCGCCCGCAATTGCTGTTGCTGGATGAGCCGACCAACCATTTGGACATTGATTCCAGACAGGCCCTGATTCAGGCCTTGGCCGATTACGAAGGGGCGGTCATCGTGGTCAGCCACGATATGCACCTGATCGAAGCGACTGCGGACCGGCTGTTGCTGGTGGATGCAGGCACTGTCACTCCCTTTGATGGGGATGTCAGCGATTACCGTAAGTTCCTGCTGGACCAGCGGCGTGAAGACAGCAAGAAGCCCGCCAAGGCTGCCAAGAAGAGCCCTGATCCCATCCCTGTTGATCCGCCTGGAAATGATCTGGACGAGAATGCTGTACCGATTCAGCAGGACGCGCCAAAGCCGCTGCCCCCCGTTAAGCAGCCCCCGCCAACGAAGCAAACACAGGGCGTCGCGATGATGGAGGAACGCAAGGCAGACCGCCGCAGCAAGGCAGATGCCCGCGCAAAATTGGCCCCCCTGAAGAAGGCTGCGGAAGGTCTGGAAGCGCAGATGGAAAAGCTGACCCGGGCGCGCGCCGATATCGATATCAAATTGGCGGACCCTGCTTTGTATCATGGCAATGCCGCGAAACTGGGGGATCTGACACGCATGGCATCAGACCTGGACCGCGCCATTGCCAAGACGGAAGATGCCTGGCTGCAGGCACAAGACGCCCTGGAACAGGCGAAAGCACGGTCTGACGCGGCATGACCCACGCCACCCCAAATGCCCTGGACGGACTTCTGGTCGTCGCTATTGAACAGGCCGTCGCCGCCCCATACTGCACCTCTCGTCTGGCCGATGCCGGGGCGCGGGTGATCAAGGTAGAGCGCCCCGAAGGGGATTTCGCCCGCAACTATGATCATTTGGCCAAGGGACACAGCAGCTATTTCGTCTGGCTGAACCGGGGCAAAGAATCCGTTGCGCTGAATCTCAAGGATGACGATGACCTTGCCCTCTTGAAGGCCATGATCGCACAGGCGGATATCGTGATCCAGAATCTGGCCCCCGGCGCGACCGACCGGTTGGGGATCGGGTCCAAGACCTTGTGCGCGCAGCGCCCTGAACTGATATCTGTCGATATCTCCGGCTATGGCGAGACCGGCCCCTATCGCGACATGAAAGCATATGACCTGTTGGTACAGGCGGAAACCGGCCTGTGTTCCGTGACGGGTACGCCTGAGTCGCCCGGTCGGGTTGGCGTATCGGTCTGCGATATTGCCTGTGGCATGTATGCCTATCAGGCAATCCTGGAAGCCCTGATCCTGCGCGGACGCACAGGGGTCGGACGCAGGATTGAGGTTTCCCTGTTCGGCGGCATGGCCGATTGGATGACGGTCCCCTATCTTCAGCATGTCTATGGGGGAATAACCCCCGGCCGGGTTGGATTGAATCACCCGACCATTGCGCCCTATGGGGCCTATCCATGCGGGGATGGCATCCCAATCCTGTTCTCTATCCAAAATGAGCGCGAATGGCAGCGCCTATGCGCACAGGTCCTGCTAAAGCCTGAACTGGCTCAGGATGAACGGTTTTCTGCGAATGACGCCCGCGTTGCCAACCGAGTCGCCTTGAACGCTGAAATTGGCGCGGTTTTCACTGCCGCCCCGGCGGTTGACATTGCGCAACGCCTGACCCAGGCCGCTATTGCCTATGGCATGCTGAATGACATGGCAGGCCTGGCCGCCCACCCACAATTGCGCCATCGCCCAGTCCCCCTGCCCGATGGAAACAACCTGGACCTGATCGCACCACCCGCAGCCTGGCCGGGCCAGGCCGACCGGTTCGGCGCTGTGCCAGGGATCGGACAACATACGGACGCGCTGAAAACAGAATTCCTGACCAACCGCCAGTCCTGACGCCCCCGGCACCAATCGCGCCTGCCGCCCTGGACCCCGGATCACGTCCGGGGTGACGATGTGTCAGATAAATGCACCCTCACCCTGAGGAGCGTAGCGTCTCGAAGGGCGAGCCCACAGTAAGCACCGGTTTTACAGCGCCTCATCAGGATGAGAACGTGACATATAGTCCCGTCACACCCGCGCAAGCGGGTGTCCAGGGCAGCACGCACCAATCACGCCCGCCGCCCTGGCTCCCGGATCATGTCCAGGAGGGCGACAGGGTGGGAATGCGCAATTGACGGTTAATAGTGCCCTAGCCGAATGTCGGTATCTGCGATTTCGTCATAGTCATCGCCGTTCTTGACCACCGCATAGACGTCAGCGGTATACATATGGGACCGCCCGCCGGAACAGGGGGGCAAATAGCCTTCGGTGTACCAGTTGCCCGTGGCGCGGTTCTTCTTTTCGACCCAGACACCCTCGGGCATGTCATCTGTGCCGCCTGGAACACTGGGCAGGGTCACTTCCGCCTGCCCGGGGGTGATCATAAAGCCAATCTTGCCGTGACCACCGTCATAGGACAGCTTGTTGAAATCCTGATCATTGAATTCGACAATAATCGCATTGGCTTCCGCTGGGATACCAGACACGATCAGGGCTGGCGTGGCGCCCTTGCCACCATCCTTCGCACAGTGTTGTCCAGCCGGGATCTTGCTTCCCGTCCAGGTGGAATCCGCGAAACGCACCGATAGATCATCCGCGAAAGCCGCCCCCGCACACAGGACAAACGCAGCTGCAACCGCAACAATCTTTGGAATTTGCATCCTCTCTCTCCCTTAATAGCGGCCCAATTGAAGATAGGTTTCAGCCAGAACTTTATAGCCTTCACTATCATAGTCTACTGCAAACACCTTGGCGGAATACAAATTACCCTCGCCACCGGAACAGGGGGGCAGATATCCAACAACACCGATATCATCCCGGTTTTCCTCTTCAATCCACACGCCATTGGGCAGGGTTGTCGTGTCACCGGGGACGGACAGCAATGTGGCGCTTCCCTTGCCGACAACGATATCAAAGCCAACAATGCCATGCCCCCCATCGGTCGACAGCGGCTCATAACTTTCATCGTTAAATTCAACCAGAATCACATTGGCTCCTTCGGGAATGCCCTGCACCGTCATCAGGGGGGTGGAGCCATTGCCGCCATATTCTGCACATTGTTGGCCATCTGGAATGGTGTTTCCATCCCAGGCGGCATCTTCAAGCACCACGGTCATATCCTGCGCCTGCGCAGTGCCGATCCAAGTGCTCAATCCCAAAAAGACAGCCATTGAAAGGGCATAGGTCTTAGTCTTCACATCAAATCTCCTGATAGTAAGTCTCAGCGACAATAATCCCGCCCTCTGATACTCATTATAGGGTAAAGACTAAAGAATTTGACTCAGGAATTGCCGTGTCCGGGGATCTTTTGCATTTTCAAAGAAGGTAGCCGGTGGGCCATGTTCAACGATCAAGCCCTGATCGGTGAAATAAACCTGATCCGCCACTTCCCGGGCAAAACCCATTTCATGGGTCACCAGAATGCACGTCATGCCCTCTTCGGCCAGTTCCTTGATTGTGACCAGCACTTCGCCCACTGTTTCGGGGTCCAGGGCGGCTGTAACCTCGTCAAACAACATCACATCCGGCTTCATCGCAAGCGAACGGGCGATGGCGACACGCTGTTGCTGACCGCCGGACAGTTCACCGGGATAGGCATTCTCTTTGCCTTCCAAACGGACCTTTTTGATCAAGGCGCGGGCGCGGGTTTCAACTTCCTTTTTGTCTTCTTTTAGGACCCGGATCGGGGCCATCATGACATTTTCCAGGGCGGTCTTGTGGGGGAACAGATTGTATTGCTGAAAGACCATGCCGACCTTTTTGCGCAATTCCAATTTGTTCAGCTTGGGATCATTCACTTCCAGCCCTTCAACCAGAATAGACCCTTCATTGATGTCGTTGAGGGCATTGATACAGCGGATCAAAGTTGATTTCCCTGACCCGGACGGGCCGATGATGCAGATCACCTCCCCCTTCATCACATCGAAGGATACGCCTTTCAACACCTCAAAATCACCAAAGGATTTATGGACGTTACGCACAGAGATCATCGGCTCTTTGTCAGACCAGCTCATCACAATACCTCTTAGCCTTTCACGGCAAATTTGCTTTCCAGATACACGGTCCATCGCGCAATCGGATAGCAGTATACGAAAAACAGAAACAGGACGAAGGAATACAAAGGCGCAAGCAGATCCGTTCGCCCATCTTCCGCCGCGAGCACACGACCCGCCAGGGTCATCACTTCTGACACACCGACAATTGAGGCCAACACAGTTGCCATGGTCAAAATGGAATACAGGTTCATCCAGGGCGGCAGCATACGCTTCACACATTGTGGCAGAATGATCAGCCAGAGCGTCTGGCGACGGGTATAGGCCAGGCTTTCCGCGGCTTCCCATTGACCACTGGGCAGGGATAGAACCGCTCCCCGGACAATTTCAGAAACATTTGCCATTACCGGCAGGGACAGGCCGATAATCGCCTTGATCCAGTCAGGGAAAGGAATCGTGGCCCCCGCGATCGTGAATTCAAACGGCAGCAGGTACATGGCAAAAAACAACAAGACCAGCCAGGGGGCATTCCGGAAAAACTGGGTCACAAACCACGAACTGTGGCGGATAGGCGGCATCAACGATATCTGGGCCAGGCCCAGTATCGTGCCAACAGCTGTGCCAACCGCCATGGACAGAATGGAAATCAATATGTTGAACAGGAACCCTTCCAGCAACAGCGGCATCCATCGCAGCATGACCGTGCGAATAGAATCAACTTCAGGTGCCGTGGTCGCATAGCCGTATGAGGTCGTGAAAATGCAGACCAGGGCCAGAAACACGCCATGCCAGGGTGTCAGTTTCAGCCGGAACGGATCATGCGCTTTCCGCTTTACCGGCAACATAACCGCCATGTCCGTTTTCTTAGGTGGCGCGTCGTGGGATCGTGAGCGCTGGGTCATGAGCCAAATCCTGGAATTTTAAGGGCGCGTTCCCAACGGTTCATGCCCCACACCAATATTCCAACCAACACAAAATAGGCGATCAGCAGAAAAATCATCATTTCCGGTACATTCACATTATCCGACCATATTTGGGCTGATTCATAGAGCATTTCCGGGACGGCAATCGCATAGGCCAAAGTCGTCGTCTTCACCAGATTGACCAGATTGTTGTTCAGCGATGGCAGAACCACACGAATGGCAAGCGGCAGGGTGACATCGCGATAAATCTGGAACCGCGAAAATCCCAATGATTCCGCCGCCTCTACTGTGGACTTCGGCACGGCTTCAATGCCCGACCGAAAGATCTCGACATTAAAAGCGCCGGCGAAAAAGGATAAAGAAATCACGGCCCAGGCAAAACTGCCCAGCATCGGGGCCTGTCCACCCCAGTCGGTTTCAACACGGGGCAGCATGGACCCAATTGCGAAATAAAAGAAATAAAGCTGAACCAAAGGGGGGGTATTTCGGAACAGCTGGATATAGCCATTCACGATGCGACGGGTCCAGGTGAAGGAGGATCCCTGCAACCACGCCCCGATAATCCCAATCACGATTGAGAAAAACAGACAAATGAATGACAATTCAACCGTCGTCAGAAAACCGTCGATCAGACGGCCCCGGTCATAACTGTCGTATATAAAAGGAAGATTTATTCCAGTGGTCTGATAAAGCTCACGAAACCACTCGTAAATTATATCCATGCATCCCCCTCCGACGCCTGACTATATATGCGAAAAGGGCGGAAGATGCCATTGGCAAATCCCGCCCTTCATCACACAAGTCGCTTACTTGTACTTATCGTGCATGGCCTTCGCGAAGGGCGTATTGGCAACCCCCCACTTGGTTTCAAGTTCCAGGATTTTCCCGGTCTTGTGCCAATCGATAATGGTCTTGCTCATGAAATCCGCAAACGCTGTCTCTCCCTTTTGGACGGCCAATCCCCAGGGGGCATCGTCAATCGTCGGCAGAGGCATTTCATAATCTGCGAATTCCGGTTCATTGGTTTTCGCAACGATGGCGGAGTCATCATAGACAAACGCGACGCAATTGCCCTGCTGCAAGGCAGCATAGGCTTCCGCCGTGCCCTTAAAGGCAATAATGTCGGCACCATATTCCTGGCCGGTCTTCTTGTTATAGAAGGCGCCCTGAATCCCGCAGACAGGTTTGCCACGCAGGTCTTCCCATGTCTTCAGGCCGAATTTCTTGTTCGCAAGAACGTTCGTGCCGGAAGAATAATAGTTCGGATCAGGGATCAGAACGACTTCACGACGATCAGGACGATCGGTCATGGTGGCGATCATCAGATCAATTTTACCCTGTTCCAGGAACTGCATGCGGTTGGAACTGACGACCGGTACGAATTCCACTTTCACGCCCAGGCGGTCAGCAACATCTTGTGCCAGATCGGGTTCAAGCCCAATGATCGCACCCGAGGAATCCAAGTAGCCATAAGGCTTATAGTCAGCCTTCACGCCGACCTTAATAACACCAGCGGCCTTGATATCATCCAAAGCATCGGCTTGCGCCAATGAGGCCGTGAAAGCCATGGCGCCCAGCGCGGCCGCGCCGATTACGCCTTTAATCATCCTGTTCATCATTTGATATTCCCTCCATAGAACTCGAAAAGATCACTCAGAAAAGCCATAAAAAGGGCCCTGATCTGTGTGATCACATTACAGACGGCACCGTGCGTTCTGTCAAATCAGGATAATGTATCCGCCGTAAGGGGATCGCCGGTTTACGTCAAAAGGCGACCCATTCTCGCCATTATGACAGTTTGTGTCACATTCAGGACACACTCAGACCTGTCATTAGGTCCGCAACCAATCGCGATAGTCCGACAGAGCCTCAGATAGGGGCATTGGCTTCCACCCCGTATCCCCGGTCAATCGGGCGATATCATAAGCATTCCACCGCCCACCGGTCTTCATAGGATCTACAATGATATCGGCTTGATCTTCCGGGACCACATCAGCACCAAACCCCGGCACGATATCCGCCACGGCATCCACCAACTGCGCCATGGTCAATCGCTGTCCATAGGCAACATTATAGACGTTGTGCGACAGGTGCGGCGCATCGAACAGGGCCAGGATCGCCCGTGCGACATCTCCGGCATGGATGTAATCCCCGGCCCCGCCCCTATTGGAAATCCGCACCCGTTCCCCGGTCAGGGCCCGGCGCATCAGGACCGCAGGGGGCAGGCTAACCGCACGATGCGCGGTTTCACGGTCCATCGGTCCATAGACACTGGACAGGCGGATTGCCGCCACTGGCAAACCAAATTGCCGCGCCCATTGCCCGGCCAATTGCTCCCCAGTGTATTTGGTGATGCCATAGAAACCATCGGGATCAATATACCCGTCTTCGGGCAGCGGTTGAGACTCGTCCGGTTCCGGCCCCGTCGTGCCATAGACCGACCCGGTGGAGACATGAACCATGCGCGCCAGTTTCGGACATCCTGCGGCAAAGGCCAGTGCCCGGGCTGGCCCCATCATATTGGTCTCCAGGGCAGGCAGGCCCCCCGCCGGAGCCCCCTCAAACAAGCGATTGATTGATGTCACCGCTGCGGCATGAACGATATGGGTGATCTTGTCTTGCGGCAGCTTCGCCCATAGCGCCGGGTCACTGACCGACCCCTGCACAAAGGTCAGGCGATTTTCCAATCCCCAGAACCAGCGCCGTGCCACGGCATCCAAAGGCGCATTATCCACAACAATCGCCAGAGTATCGGGCGCCCGCTCCAACCATTGCCGCACCAAATGGCTAAGGACGAAGCCACCACCACCAGTTACAAGCAGCGTTCCAGCCATGGCATTTTATCCAACGGTTGAGGAATATCTGCATATAGTAGATACTACCATATATATTACAGCGGCGGCATCAATACACTATTGACAGGGTGGCACGAATCACAAACGATGATTCGTTGAGCGATTTTGTGGGGGAGTGCCAACCACGACTCCTCCCCCACGAGGTCCAAACCGAAACGGAGAACGTTTTTGGCAAGATTAACCTCATGGGGAATATTGTATGCCTCAGAGTCGGTTAACGCGTCAAGCGTTTCTCTGTTTCTATAGAAACGGAGATACACACCATGTTGTTAGTACGCCGACACCTAGATACCACATTTGCCGACCTAGCGGCATCGAACAAAATCCAAAAAAATAGAATGCGCCGCGAGTACAATAGACATTATGTCTATGACGGTGACTCAAAAGGTGGACAGCCGCCGACCACACTGTTGCGCCACTATTTAAATCAAGTGCTACTCAAAGGACGCGATGTAAATGAATTGCATGCCTACCTGCACAGCAAACCCAAATGGCACTCCGGCCCTTACCTAAGCCAGTACATTTATAGAACTCTTGAATTTCTGGCAAAACATGAAGCAAAAGTTCTACCATCTGAGTACATAGGGACTTTTGAGCTTCCAATTGGGCCATTTCATATACAATTTTTTCCCCATGTCACATTCCTAAAGGGTGGCGTGGTTAACCACCTGGTTCTTTACAGCACCAAAGAAGTTGAAATCCACCGCCGGTACTACGGCGCATTTAATGCTCTAGCCGAACATCTATTGATGAAAGCGGATCGCAGGAATGAACAAGTGGTAATTTTTGATGCTACGAAAAACCTTTGGATGCGCAGCGCTTCTGATGTCGTGCACTTAAACCATCTTCTGGAAGGTAGGTTTAAAACCTGGAAGAATGTTGTAGCAGACCATCAGGGCATTAAAATGCCCTTTGATGATAACGCGGAAGGTCCCATGATATCTACCTGAAGATGAGACTTCGGTACATAAAAACATTGAGAAGCCAAACTTCTCAGTGTTTTTATGGTACCGACTCCAAACTCTATCCAGCCGCCGCGATCCGCTCCAGCGCCTCTTTCAGTTTATCGCGCTGGGCCTCTTCGTCGGCCAAGCGGGCACGGTTTTCTGCGACCACGGCTTCGGGAGCATTGGCGACGAATTTCTCATTGCCCAACTTCCCGGTCAGCTTGGCGATCTCCCCGTCTGCCTTGGCAATGGCTTTTTCCAGTCGCTGGCGTTCGGCGTCCAGATCGATGACACCTGCCAACGGAATGGCAATCGTGGCCTCGTCGACGACCAGTTGAATGGCCCCTTCGGGGATGTCGGTGACATGCTCGAAAGAAGCAACGCGCGCCAGGCCGGCAATCAGGCTATCATGCTTTGCCAGCCAGGCTTTCGCCTCGTCCCGCATGCCCTGAATAGCCAGCGGCACTTTAGTCCCTGGCGGTACATTCATTTCCGACCGTGTGGAGCGGATTTCCGTAATCAGGCGCACGACCCAGCCCATTTCCGTCTCAACCGCCGCATCAACTGGCGGCGCTGCAGGCCAGGCGGCCTCGATCAGGGGCTCCGCGCCCTCCCCCTTCACATGATCCCACAATTCAGCGGTAATGAAGGGAGAGATCGGATGCATCAGGCGCAAAATACGCTCCAGCACGAAAGCCGCCGTCGCGCGGGTCTCCGCCTGGGCTGCAGCATCCTCTCCCGCAAACAAGGGCTTGGCGAATTCCAGATACCAATCGCAGAAGGTGCCCCAGACGAATTGATACAAAGCACCCGCCGCCTCATTAAAGCGATAGGTTTCAATCGCTGTGGTCACCGCATCGCGAGTCCGTCCCAATTCGCCCAGTATCCAGCGATTGACGGTTTCTTTGGCTAAAGCAGGATCATAGCTTTCATCCAGAACACATTGGTTCATTTCGCAAAACCGCGCTGCGTTCCATAGCTTGGTCATAAAGTTGCGATAGCCCTCAACCCGTGCAGGGCTGAGCTTGATATCGCGACCAGCCGCCGCCAGAGCGATCAGCGTGAAGCGCAACGAGTCCGCGCCATATTCATCAATCAACTGCAGTGGGTCGATGACATTGCCCTTGGACTTGGACATCTTCTGTCCATGTTCATCGCGCACCAGAGCATGGACATAGACCGTGTGGAACGGCTCCGTCTTCATGAAATGCAACGTCATCATCATCATCCGGGCAACCCAGAAGAAGATGATATCAAACCCGGTCACCAGCACGTCGGTTGGGTGAAAGCGGTCCAGTTCCGGCGTCTTGTCAGGCCATCCCAGGGTGGAAAATGTCCACAGTGCCGAGGAGAACCAGGTATCCAACACGTCCTCGTCGCGCTTCAGTGCGGTTGGCTTGCCATAATGGGCGTCTGCTGCGGCCTGGGCCTCTTCTTCGGACAGTTCAACGAAGATTTCACCATCCGGCCCATACCAGGCAGGGATCTGGTGGCCCCACCATAATTGGCGCGACACGCACCAGGGCTGGATATTGCGCATCCATTCGTAATAGGTCTTGGTCCAGTTTTCCGGCACGAATTTCGTGCGGCCCTGCTCTACCGACTCGATGGCGGGCTTTGCCAGGGTTTTGGCATCCACATACCATTGATCAGTAAGATAAGGCTCAATCGGTACCCCGCCCCGATCGCCATAAGGAACCATGTGATCGATTTCTTCGATCTTTTCCAACAGGCCCAGCGCATCGATATCGGCGATGACCTGCTTGCGGCACTCAAACCGATCCATCCCGCGATATTGTTCCGGCACATCATCATTCATTTTGGCTTGAGGCGTCATGACATTGATGACCTCAAGCCCGGCGCGACGACCAACTTCAAAGTCATTGAAATCATGAGCCGGTGTAATCTTCACCGCCCCGGATCCCTGTTCCGGATCGGCATAGCTGTCCGCGACAATCGGGATGCGGCGCCCAACCAGTGGCAGGATACAGAATTTCCCGATCAGATGCTGATAGCGCTCGTCATCGGGATGAACCGCAATGCCGGTATCGCCCAGCATGGTTTCCGGCCGCGTGGTGCCGACCGTCAGGGTGACGCCCTCTTCCCCCTCAACGGGATAGCGGAAGAACCACATCTTACCCTTGGTTTCGACCTGCTGCACTTCCAGGTCGGAAATCGCGGTTTCCAGCGCCGGGTCCCAGTTCACCAAGCGCTTGTCGCGATAGATCAGGCCTTCCTTGTGCAGGTCGACAAAAACCTTCAGCACGGCCTTGCTGAGGCCCTCATCCATGGTGAAGCGCTCACGGCTCCAGTCACAAGACGCGCCCAGGCGCTTCAACTGCCCCTTGATGGTGCCGCCGCTTTCCGCCTTCCAGTCCCAAACACGCTGAATGAAAGCCTCACGGCCCAATTCCCGGCGCGACTGGTTGCCCTTGGCTGCCAGTTGTCGTTCGACCACCATTTGTGTGGCGATGCCGGCATGATCCATGCCCGGCTGCCACAGGGCATCGCGCCCGGCCATGCGGTGATAGCGGATCAGCACATCCTGAATGGTGTTGTTCAGGGCATGGCCCATATGCAGGCTGCCGGTGACATTGGGCGGTGGAATGACAATGGTGAACGGATCAGCGTCGGGCCGACGCCCGCCTTCAAAATATCCGCCCTGTTCCCATTTCTGATAATGGGCCCCTTCTGCCTGTTCCGGCTGATAGGTCTTCTCCAGCATACCACACCTTCATTCTCAAAGATTTCAAACCGCGTCGGTTATACGACTTGCATCCCACAGGTCAAACCGGATGCGCATCAACCATCCAAGAAAAAGGCCCCAAAGCGGGGCCCTTTCCATGGAAGATTTATGTTTGGACTAGTTCTCATCATCCCAGCGTTTGCGGGCGCGATGGGACATGCGTTGGATTTCTTCCTGGACCAGCCGTTCGACCAGGCCCGGCAGATTTTCATCCAGCCAACCGCGCAGCATCGGCTTCAACAGGCCTTTGACCACATCTTCCAGCGTCTCACCGGCTTGTCCCATGCGAATTTTCCGCTCAAGGGACGCAAATTGTGAAATTCCATACCCTTCCACGTCGTCAGAGAGAATGCGGTCATCGTCACTCATCACCGGCGGCGCAGGCCTGGACGGTGGTGGGGGCGGAGGCACATATTCCTCCTCCTCTTCCTCTTCCGGTTCGGGCTCAGGTGGTGCTGGAGGGGGCGGCGGTGGCACATATTCCTCTTCCTCGTCGTCTTCCATATCGACGAGTTCCAGGTCGGGCAATTCCTCCTCGACCTCATCCTCAAGCTCTAAGGGTTCTTCCTCAACCTCTTCTTCCAGTTCCATAGGTTCCGGCTCAGGCTCAGGCTCCGGTTCCGGCTCGGGTTCGGGCTCTGGCTCCGGTTCTGGTTCGGGCTCCGGCTCAGGTTGTGGCTCCGGTGCGGGCTCTTCCTTCTTTGGGGGCTCATCCTCACCATCCTCGGAAATAATCTTCCGAATGGATGCCAGAATCTCTTCCATCGAAGGTTCTTGGTTATCGCTCATAGTTCCGTCACCATATCCACATGTCCTACCCTGACCCTCATTCGGGACAGCATAGGCTGATTCCCGCCGCGTCACCTTAAAATACAGGGACGCGATTTGTCACAGACTGCCTGAGTCTCTACAGATTCCGCAAGTCTTCAATGGCATAGGGGAAAGCGCAATCAAGCGAAACAGTCTTACGGTTCCACCTGCATGGCGTCAGCATCGCTGGGAATGCGTTCCACGTCCTCACCAACGCCCCAGAATGCATCCTTCACGTCATCGTAATGGCTGCTGGGGTCATAAACAGGAACATCCAGGCCCAGATCCTGCGCTGTCAGGGCGCCAATTGCTGCGATCAATTCAAAACGGGCGACCGTTTCATCACGCTGAGCCCGTTCCAGACTGACCTTCGCATCCAGAACTTCCTGCTCCGCGTCCAAAACGTCCAGCACCGTGCGCTGCCCGACCAGTTCTTCCTGTTGCACACCATCCAGGGCGATTTCCGCTGCCCGCACTTCTTCGCGAATCGCGACAATCGTGGAAACGACGGACTGATAGGTTTCCCAGGCGCTGATGGCTTGTTCCGATACGTCGCGACGGGCTTCCTCAATCTGCATAAGGGTCTGTCCTGCCGTCATCTTGGACTGACGCACCTGGCTGGTCGCGAAACCCTGCTGATAGATTGGCACCGTTAAGCGGGCGGTAAGTTGCGCTGTCGTCGCGCGGGACCCATCGGAGGCCTTGTCCCAATCCTTGCCTGCTGCACCGATGATATCAACGGATGGCAGAAGATCGGCATATTCCTGATCGATGCTGTGCAAGGCTGCGCGCCGATTATACAGCGCCGTCAATACAGCCGGATTATTTGATATCGCCATATTCTTTGCCGCATCACGCCCTTCGGGCAAATCGGGCATCAGGATCGGGCGGAACAGGTTCGTTGGGGCAATTCCGATCACTTCTTCGAAAACAGACCGGCTGACTTCCAAATCCCCCCGGGCGGCGGACAGATCAGACCGGGACCGCGCCAGACGCGATTCCGCCTGCGCTGAATCCGTCAGCGTGGCGACACCGGCATCATATCGATCCTGCGTTGCTTCCAACTGACGTTCCAACCGCGACACGTTCTGATTGTTCAACTCAACGACGGCCTCATCCCGCAAAACGTTCATATAGGCGGTAACACCTTGCAACAGAACCGATTGTTCGACCGCAAAAAGATCGGCCCGCTGGGCTAATACATCCGCCTTGGCCCCTTCGACGGCCGCCTTGGTCCCGCCACCATTATAAACGTTCTGGGTTACCTGCAATTCAATGCCCGACGTGAAACGCGAAGAATCTGTAGAGGTCACACGCGACGTGCTTTTGGTCCGCAGCGCGTTGATATCGCCAATTAATTCAACCGTGGGCCGCCATCCGGCCTTTGCCTGTGGGACCGATTCATCCGTCGCCCGCAATTGAGCACGCCGCGCCTGAAGCGTGGGATTTGATCGGTAGGCTTCCTCCAAAGCATCTTCCAGCGACTGCGCCATCGCGATTTGTGGACCTGCCAGGGTTCCAAATGTCATGACCGACGCAGCAACCGCCGACATCAAAACACGCTTCAGGGAAATCATTGTCATGCCCATGGGCCTCTCTAAAACACGTATACCTATACTTGGGGATTCGATCCGCTGGCTTAATTTAGGGTTCCTTCTAGAAAAAACACCCTAAAAAATCAGGAAAAAACACCACCACCCAAAAGTCCTACGGGAGTCGTTCAAAAAACAAAAGCGGGAGTTCGCGCAAAACCCGGTAAAGGCTTTATTGTCGCATCAAACAGCACCCGTGTGGAGGTCATGCCGTTCTTCTTGCCAAACAAGGTTGCGCGCCCGATATCGCCCGGTGCCCCGACAACCGCCATCAGACGCCCGCCTTCGTTCAACTGATCCAGCAAAATCTGGGGCGCATATTCAATCATGCCCGTCATCAGAATGATGTCATAGGGACCTTCCTTTGGATATCCATCCGCCAAAGAGGCCTCGACAGCGACAACATTATCCAACGCCAAATCCGTCAGCGCGCCGCCCATTTCTTCGACCAGATCAGGATCGTTTTCCACCGCAAAAACCGACCGGGTAAGCGCCCCATACAAGGCAGATGAATACCCCATGCCCGCACCGATCACCATGACATTGTCGGTATCCTGCGGATAGGATTCCTGGATAAGACGCGCCAGGGGCATCGGCGGCATCAGCCAGCGATTCTTTGCGACTTCGATGCTTTCATCGAAATACGACCGATGACGTTTGGCGATCGGAACAAACCGTTCCCGTGGGATTCGATGCAGCGCCTGTATAAGTTTGGTCCCGGTCACCTTGTTGGTGCGCAATTGGGATTCAACCATATTCCGGCGCGCGAGGGCGAAATCCATAGCAATTCCCCGATCCTGATAGTGCTGATGGCTTAAGCGTTCCTTATAAAAGCCAAACGCATTATTGGCAACGGCCCCAGGGGCATGAAAATGGAAGATGCGACCACTTTGCTCACCGCCGATATTGACCAGCTATCCCGGTAGGGTTATAGACCCGCTCAGATCTTGCCTGCGGATGTCGTGCAAGATCGATGAGGCGCGGTGGTAGAGTGGTGATACACCGGATTGCAAATCCGTTTACAGCGGTTCGATTCCGCTCCGCGCCTCCAAATCTTCCAAATAAATCAGCCCCTTTGCCTTGACAGGGCCGTCCTGTGCGTATCACGGTACCCACCACGCAATCAGTTGGGGTCCGAAGTGTATGCAAAATTCAGATATTGTTGTGGACCATTTTGGGCGTGAGACACAGTCAGGCCCCTACCCGGAAACCCTGAACGAGATTCTGTCACCCGCCATGGCAAAGGCGGCTTATGCCGAAATATCATCCTGGCCCGCCTATCAACCAACCCCACTGCGTAATTTAGACACTTTGGCGACATCCCTGTCCATTGGGGCGCTGTATTATAAAGACGAAAGCACGCGGCTTGGCCTGGGCAGTTTCAAGGCGCTGGGCGGGGCCTATACCGTTTTACGGTTGGCTGCGACACAGATTGAGGCGAAAACCGGGAAAAAAGTCACACTGTCTGAAATCCGCGCCGGTCAACACAGGTCCGCTCTATCAGAATTAACGGTTGTCACCGCGACAGATGGAAATCACGGGCGCTCCGTCGCATGGGGTGCCCAAATGGCCGGATGTGCCTGTCGCATCTATATCCATGCAGGCGTCAGCGAGGGACGAAAACAGGCTATGGAAGCCTTTGGCGCTGAGGTTATCCGCATTTCCGGCGATTATGACGAGTCGTTGAAGGTGTGCGCCGAAGAAGCGAAATCCAATCATTGGTTCATCGTGTCTGACACATCTTATCCCGGCTATATGAATTTACCGCGCCACGTTATGGCGGGCTACAGCGTTATGGCGACTGAAATTCTTCAGCAATTGGAGGATACGCGGCCCAGCCATGTTTTTCTGCAGGCAGGCGTTGGCGGGCTGGCCGCAGCGATCTGCGCCCGGTTCTGGCAAAGCATGGGGGCAGATAAGCCCAAAGTCATCATTGTAGAACCAACCCGCGCTGCCTGTGTCCTGGAAAGCGCGCGACAGGACAAACCCATGACCGTTGAGATCACGGAAGAAACGATCATGGCGGGATTGTCTTGCGGCGAGGTTTCGCTGTTGGCCTGGGATATCCTGTCGCAAGGGGCCAGTGATTTCATCACCATCGGAGAGGACGGCATTGGCCCGGCCATGCGCCTGTTGGCATCGGGTGCGGCAGGCGGGGGCGAAATCATTGCAGGCGAATCGGCTGTCCCCGGGCTGCTGGGCGCAATCGGCATGGCCAGCCGAAAAGATCTGCGCGACCGGCTGGCTTTAGGACCAGACAGTACTGTTCTGGTGTTTGGCTGTGAAGGTGCAACGGACCCTGCGATCTATAAAACCATTATAGACAAGCATTCCGACAGTGATAATGCCTTGATGGAGCCCTGGCATGGCTGAGGCGCCAGCGCGCGGTTTCCCGGCCCAGGAATTCGAACAGCGCACCAGACGCGCACAGGATCGCATGGCCGATGCTGGCATTGACGCGCTGTTACTGACGACGGAAGTCGAGTTGCGCTATTTCAGTGGCTATTTAACGCAATTCTGGCAAAGCCCGACCCGCCCCTGGTTCATGGTCGTTCCGGCCAGCGGGAAACCCATCGCGGTGATCCCGACCATCGGGGCGGCCTGTATGGGGCGCACCTGGATTGAAGACATCCGCACATGGTCGTCCCCACAACCCCATGATGAAGGCATCAGCCTGCTGGTGGAAACATTGCAAGACGTCCTGGGTACAGGCGGCGTATTGGGTATTTCTGAAGGGCCAGAAACATATCTGCGCATGCCGGTTTCAGACTATCGCCGCATGATGACGCTGTTGCCCGGCATCGCCACACGCGATTGCAGTGCGATTCTGCGCGACCTGCGCATGGTGAAATCGGACGCTGAGATCACCAAGATCACCCATATCTGTGATCTGGTGTCAGATGTGTTTGAAGACTTGCCCACCTTTATCCATACGGGGATGAGCGAGATTGAGGTCTTCCGTGCCTTCAAGATCAAATGCCTGGAACGGGGCGTGGATGATGTATCCTATCTGGTCGGCGGCGCAGGCCAGGGTGGTTATGGCGACATTATCTCCCCGCCGCGTGAACGGCGCATTACACAAGGCGATGTCCTGATCCTGGATACCGGCTGCCTGTTTGACGGCTATTTCTGTGACTTTGACCGAAATTATGCCTTTGGTCATGCCAGCGATGACGCAAAGCGGGCTTATGAAACCGTTTATGCCGCAACAGAAGCCGGTTTTGCCGCAGCAAAGGTCGGGGCAACCTGCGCTGATTTATTTCACGCCATGCAGGATGTGATGACAAAGGCCGGGGCCCTGGGCAACGATGTTGGACGCCTGGGCCATGGATTGGGCATGCAACTGACCGAATGGCCGTCAAACACGCCTCAGGATCAGACGGTGCTGAAACCCAATATGGTGATGACCCTGGAACCCGGCATGACCTTTGCGCCGGGATTGGTCATGGTGCATGAGGAGAACATCGTTATCCGCGACTCCGGTACGGAATTCCTGACCCGCCGCGCCAGCCCGACACTGCCAATCCTGTAGCCGTCCTCGGCCCCCTTACAGTCCCCAACCGCTATCTAGCAACACGATCATCGTCCCTGCCAGTAACAGGGTCGATGAAACGACAAAGGGCAGGTTCCAGCGCCACGCCGTGACCCAGGCACTTTGCCCCGTCACCCGCGCCATATACAGATTGGTCGCAGAGAATGGGGAAACATTCGTGCCCTGCCCCCACATCACCATCAAGGACAGTGCCAACAAGGCGGGCGGAACACCAATCACTGTTGGCGTCAGGATCGTTGTTACCAGCACCACTGTGACCACCGGATGCAGGCCGACCGCGCTGGCAACCGCATACCCCACCATAATCGCCAGCAGGATGATTTCAGAAGGAATGGCCCAATCGGCCATGACGGAACCGGCGGATCCGTCGGGTATCAAGGCCGCCACGCCGACCCCCAACAGATTGGCACCGGTAAACAGGATGGTTTCCCCGCGCAAGCCGGGCAATCCCCGAAACACATGCCGGGCCGTACCCAACAGGCCTGACCCAGTGCCGCTGCGCCCGATAAAGAAGGCCCAGATCATCGCATAAAGCGGCGCAGTAACCGCCAATGCGATGGGAATGGACCATCCCAATCCTTCAACCAATCCAATGATGCAGCCAAACAGCGTGATCAGAATCATCGCCAGTTTGAACCAAACCAGGCCGGTCATGGGATGATCCGGCGGATCCAGGGCAATCGGGGTCGGGACTAATTGCGGTTGTTTCGGGCGTGAAAACAGTCGATCCACGATCCAACTCCACACCAGCATGGCCATGGCGATTGCAAATCCAGTTGGTCCCACCTCCAGCCAGTTAACCCCAGGAACAGAAGCAATGATAACCGCCGTTCCGACATATAAGGGCGACCAGCATGTGCCTGCAGCGAAACCCTGAATCATCGCCCGGCTTAATCGCTTTTGCAGGCGCGCCGCTGCCCCTTTGGAAACCATGGGCGTCAACAGCGACAATCCGGCCAAATTAAAGGCGACACCCAGAAAATGCGCGACCACCATTACCCAGGCAAACCGCTTACCTGGACCCTGACGCATGACCATTTCGCGCACAGCCAACAGGGACGGACTTTGGGAAGACGGTTCCTGCAACCATGCAACAGAGGCGAATAACAGCAGGAAAGGCAAGGCCCGCACAATTCCCGTATAGAGCGTGCCCAGCATGTCATCGGTATATGCGGCAGTGATTAAACCGCCCAGAATCAACACGACCCCAACACTTTTCTGTATCAAGGGGATGCGTGTAAATTCCAGAATCAGAAGCAACAGCACAGATGCAACAGCCGTATCCCGGAACCAGCCAATTTCTGTCAGTTCACCCATCACCGTGAAAACGGCAATGCCTAAGAATAGAAAGGTCGATACCCGGTCTCGCATCATGCCTTAAAATTGCTGACTTTGCCGCAATGCGAAAGCCTAGAATTCGCCTTGCTTAAGAATCTGTGTCACAGGTCTATTCTTCTTTTGGCACCGCATGAACAAGGGGCGACATGTCGTCTGTGATCGCATCGGATAAGGCATGCATAAGCTGCAGGCGGGGGCTTGTGCGCCGAAACACCAGACGAACCCGGCGCGATGCCCCTTCCCCGCCTCTGGTCTTCGAAAAGGGGCGCGCCAACACACCTGTTTCTGCAAGGCGTCCCCCCTGCGTGGCCAGGGCGGGTATCAGGGTGACGCCTGCGCCAGCCGCAACAAGATTCAGGATCGTTTCCATACTTGTGGCGCGCGTATCGGCCTGCGCCGCATTCTGCGACACGGCATGCCTGCAAACGCTAAGCGCTTGATCGCGAAAACAATGCCCCTCACTTAACAACAGCAATTCCTGCGGGTCGATATCCACCGCTACCAGTTCCGACTTTTGCTCCAGGCGATGCCCTTTTGGGAAAGCCGCCCAGAATGGTTCATCATACAGCGGAATATCCACAAGCGTGGAATGCATCGGATCGGTTGCCAGAATGGCCGCATCCAATGCGCCGGACCTCAGCATATCTTCCAGGGGGTCTGTCATATCCTCCACAAAGGACAGGTGCAGTGCCGGGAATTTGCGGCCCGTCATCGCCAACAGGCTGGGGATGATCATCGGGGCAATGGTGGGAATGATCCCCAGTTTGATCTTGCCAGCCAGCGGGTCACTATGTGCCATAGCAGTCCTGCGTATATCTGCAGCCCCTTCCTGAACACGATGCGCGATCAACAGGATTTCCTGTCCAACTGCAGTTAATCGCACGGATTTGTTGCTGCGTTCAAACAATGTAACCCCCAGCTCATCCTCCAGTTTCTTGATCTGCGAGGACAATGTCGGCTGGCTGATGTGACAGTGCTCGGCGGCCCTGCCAAAATGGCGGGTCTCCGCAACGGCGCAAAAATATGTCAGGTCTCGAAGATTCATTGATTTTCCAATAATAGATTTTATCTATCGATATCATAAAAACAATCAATTTAACAGATGGTTTTATTTCCCGTATCGTCCCCATATCGGATAGAGGCAAACGCTATCCCAAACCAATAAAAGGAGACTGCGACAATGACGAACAAGGCGAGTAAAGGACAATGCCCGGTCATGACAACGACCGCTGGCAATCCGATCGCGGATAATCAGAACAGTCAGACGGCAGGGCCACGCGGACCGGTTCTGATGCAAGACTATCAGTTGATTGAAAAGCTGGCGCACCAGAACCGCGAGCGCATTCCTGAGCGGACTGTCCACGCCAAAGGCTGGGGCGCGCATGGAACCTTCACCGTGACCCATGACATCACGCGCTATACCCGCGCAAAGCTGTTTTCTGAGATCGGCAAGCAAACCGGAATTATCTCTCGCTTCTCTACCGTTGCAGGGGAAGCTGGTGCCGCGGATGCGGAACGCGATGTGCGCGGCTTCTCGCTGAAATTCTATACAGAAGAGGGCAACTGGGACATGGTCGGCAATAACACGCCGGTCTTCTTCATCCGCGACCCATACAAGTTCCCGGACTTCATCCATACGCAAAAGCGCCACCCCAAGACCAATCTGCGCTCTGCCACGGCGATGTGGGATTACTGGTCACAAAGCCCCGAATCCCTGCACCAGGTCACCATCCTGATGTCGGATCGGGGGATTCCAAAGGCACCGATGTTCATGAATGGCTATGGCAGCCATACCTATTCCATGATCAATGCTCAGGGGGAACGGTTCTGGGTGAAGTTCCACTTCAAGACCCAGCAGGGCCATAAGCATTTCACGGATGCGGAATCCACCGCTGAGATTGGTCGCAGCCGAGAGACTTATCAGGAAGCCCTGTATGGGACGATTGAAAAAGGCGACTTCCCACAGTGGAAACTGTATATTCAGGTGATGCCGGAGATGGATGCGGAAAAGACCCCGTTTAATCCGTTCGACCTGACGAAAGTCTGGCCACATGGCGACTTCCCCTTGATCGAAGTTGGCGTTCTGGAATTGAACCGCAATCCTGAAAATTACTTCCAGGAAATTGAAAACGCGGCCTATTCTCCGTCCAACATCGTTCCGGGCATCGGTTTCTCCCCCGATAAGGTTCTACAGGCACGCATCTTTTCCTATGCGGATGCGCACCGGTATCGTTTGGGAACGCACTATGAATCCCTGCCGGTGAATCGCCCGAAATGTCCGGTTCACACCTATCACAAGGATGGCACGATGAATTTCAATCCGCCCTCCCCTAACCCGGATGCTTATTACGAGCCCAACAGCTTCAACGGGCCGAAACAGGAGGAAGGATATCGTGAACCCCCTTTGAAAATATCGGGCGATGCGGATCGATTTAATCACCGCGAAGGCAATGACGACTATAGCCAGGTCCGCGCCCTGTATAATCTGTTTGATGCCGGTCAGAAGGACCGCCTGTATCAGGCAATGGGCGGATCCATGGCCGGTGTGCCAGAAGCCATCGTGCAAAGGGCCCTGGGGCATCTGGCAAAGATCGATCCCAGCTATGCCGAAGGTGTCGGTAAGGTTGCCGGTGTCGCAGTACCCCGCATGGCCGCAGAATAAGCCACCGCTAAGCCTGAAAAAGGAAAGGGCCGCTTCCGAAGAAGCGGCCCTTTTTATTGCAGTATTTATTAGAATCGAGATTATTCTTAACAGTAAATGCGATACGAGAAACAGCCTGAATAAGGCAATTTTGCTCAACCCTACGAATTTAATCAAAAGACGGTACTGCGTATGGCTCTTGCAAATAGTTCATTTTATGTTCTATTGTTTGGCATTAAGGACTACGATATCTAATTCAAAATTTCCGAGCCATGGAGAAACATATGAAAAAAACTGCCATCGACCTTTTCTGCGGTGCGGGTGGTCTTTCCGAAGGTTTTCGGCAAGCTGGTTTTCATATTCTTGCAGGCAATGACATTGATGAAAATGCTGGAAAAACTTATTCCATCACCCATTCTGATGCAAAGTTCTTGCTGGGTCCCATACAATCGATATCCGCCCAAGCTTTAATGAATGCTGCAGGTCTTTCTCCAGGGGAGCTTGATGTATTGATTGGTGGGCCGCCATGCCAGGCCTACTCAGTCTACAATCACCAAAGAGGCATGCACGATGAACGAGCAAATCTTTTCCGTGAATATCTTCGCATTGTTGAAGGCACTCAACCAAACTGGGTCGTGATGGAGAATGTTACAGGGATATCATCAATCGCCAATGGTGCCATAGTAGAAACTATAAAATCAGAATTTAATCGACTTGGTTATACCATGAACCACGCGGTCCTTAAGGCAGAAGAGTATGGGGTACCGCAAGAACGACGACGCATCTTTTTTATTGGAACTAAGACAGGAATGCCTATTAATTTTCCAATCAAAACACATGGATTAGAATTAATTCCCTTCACAAATATTTGGGATGCCATCGGGGATTTACCTTTCGTTGAGAATGGTAATATACCCGATAATGTCAATTATGCTTGCGATTCTAAATCATGGTATCAACGTTATCTTCGTGGCGATTGCTCCAAGGTATATAACCATGTTGCGCCAAAACTCGGCTCAATTAATCTAGAACGCATACGTCATATTCCCCAAGGTGGTTCATGGCGTGACATACCTTTTGAGCTCTTGCCGAATGGAATGAAAAGAGCAAAGCGTAGCGATCACACCAAGCGATACGGAAGAATGAAGACTGATGGGCTTTCATGCACCATTTTAACAAAGTGTGACATACATTGGGGTGCATATATACACCCCATTCAAAATCGCGCGATCACAGTAAGAGAAGCTGCGAGGCTCCAAAGTTTTCCTGACTGGTTTGAGTTTCAAGGTTCCAGGACAGATCAGTATGTTCAAGTTGGCAATGCCGTTCCCCCGCTCTTAGGAAGACGAGTTGCTGAAGCTTTGTTGGCGACCAACAGTGACGTTATCAAAGTTACGCGTCAGAATCATCATCTTGGTAATGCGGCAGCATAATCGGATTGAATCGTTCCTCTGTTTAAACGGTATAAGTGATAATGAAATCTAAAGTAAAGACAGGCTCTTCATATGGTATCGCAGAACTATATGGAGAAAGTTTTGTCACTGTATCAAATGAGCGCCGCAAACAATTATTAGGTCTTACTGAGCAACCCGATTGCCCACACCTTAAAAGTTACCAGGAACTTGCGCCAATACGTAAGGGGAAACCCTCAATACTATGCGGAAAAAAAGGAGGGGTTTGCTCGATAAGAAGTTTCACCCAAAAAATGGATAAACAAAGCTTTGGAGCAATTACCGCGACATGTCCGATTAGATTTTACCAAAATGGATTAGTTTTCAGGAAAATAGGTGAAGTCTTGTTGGGAAATGAAAATGCTAAAATTGCAAAAGAAATTCCATTCCTTATTCGTCCGTCAGAATCTAATAGTGACAACGAATTATCTCAAAGTGAGGACGTTGGTAGAATAGATATGGTACTTGTTGACAGTACGGATCATCATTTCAACTGGTGCGCCGTTGAGCTGCAAGCTGTGTATTTCTCTGGCGGCGCAATAAGCAAAGATTTTAAGAACATACAATCGCACCAAGGTTCTGATGTTCCAATGCCAGGGACCAATCGAAGACCAGATTTCCGGAGTTCTGGCCCCAAACGACTAATGCCACAACTTCAAATAAAAGTTCCCACTCTTCGTCGCTGGGGAAAAAAGATGGCTGTAGTGGTTGATCGCCCATTTTTTAACTCTCTGGGCGAAATGGATCATGCTCAACATGTAACAAACAGTGACATAATCTGGTTTATAGTCTCGTTCTCAGAAACGGATGGTTCCATTTATCCAAATATCGTTGTGGAAGAAGTTCGGTTCACCACACTGGAACGGGCTGTAGAGGGTTTAACTGCGGGCATCCCGACAACTCTTCCAACATTTGAAGAAAAAATACGAGAAAAGCTAGGGCGGTAGTTCTTCTGAATGGGACAACCTTTTGGCCGTTCAGATTTTTAACGGGCCGATAAAGATAGTGAATCCTGAAAATTTCTTACAGCACAAAAAAGGAAAGGGCCGCTTCCGAAGAAGCGGCCCTTTTTATTGGCTCCCGAGGTTCGATTCGAACGAACGACCGATCGGTTAACAGCCGATTGCTCTACCACTGAGCTACTCGGGATCAGCGATGCCGGTTGATAAAACCGCGCATCATATAAGTCAATTTCTTTTCACCATTTTTTTCAATCAGAATGATTTCATCTGACCGCGACGCCGCCAGATGGCGGAATTGCCTTACAGTTGATCCAGTTGCGCCTCGATATCAGAGACCAATTGAGACAATTCGTTAATTTTCATGCGAACGGATTGCAGTTGCGCCCGCGCCGCCGCAGCCGGATTTGTAGAATCGTCTGGTGCGAATTCCGCACTGCCATCCAACAGCCAATGGGCGCTGACACCCAGAATACCCGCCAATGTGATAATACGGTTGGATCGGGGATCCCGTTCTTCGGATTCCCATCCGGTGATGGTTTCAACTGTGACCCCCATGCGATGGGCCAAATCCTCCTGGGACCAGCCCAGGGAATTCCTTGCGTCCGTAATACGCCGGCCT
The DNA here is from genome assembly GCF_048892525.1 of Hwanghaeella sp. LZ110. Taxonomy (NCBI): domain Bacteria; kingdom Pseudomonadati; phylum Pseudomonadota; class Alphaproteobacteria; order Rhodospirillales; family Aestuariispiraceae; genus Hwanghaeella; species Hwanghaeella sp. LZ110. The sequence continues at coordinate 181,868 of NZ_JBLZHT010000004.1, forward strand.
ATTCCCAAATCAGTATCATTTCCGACAGGAACAGAGTCATACGCGTTCATTATACCCTCTCAATCTCAGTTGTTTTTTTCTTGGGGCGCGAAAAGTCAGCGCCACGACCGTACGTCTGGATTATACGACAGGAACCCTATGGGTATCATTTCCCCTTGAGCTTTCTAAAAAGCCCAGTTCGCAGTGACGTCAGACAGTGAATTAAGTCTGTGTTGCCCCAAAGCAACAGATCGCCCCTGACCATACCGGGCGCAAACCGATCCGTCCAGTGCAGGGCGCAAGAAATGATTTATTTCACAGAATTGTAGGAAAAATCAGCTCATGACTTCGAAGGCGGCCTGAGAATCGGTGCGCAACATGTTAACGATGCCTTCCCGATCATTGCTGGGCGATACGACATCCCCCAGGCTTTCACAGGTATACCCCAAACGCACAACATCGCGGATATAAATTACATCCGTCCGCCGGTTCCCTTCCTGCTCAACCCGGTTCATAAAACGACGAACATACAAATCTGTCGAAACGGGGCGACCAAGATCGAGCAGGCTGTCGATATAGACCTGGATTTCTGGCGGAATGTCACCCTTGGTTGTGTCCAGGCAGAACACTTGCGCATTATAGCTGCTGCGAGACAATTTCACCAAAGTGCCCGAGGATTCCTCAAAACTGTCATCGCGCGTCAATAGATGAATGGCAAGGAACTGTTCCGGCATTTCCGCAGAGCGTTCTTCGTACCACCAGACCGGCCCTGAAAACATACCCGGCGCGTCGATATAGCTATCGCCATCCTCAGATTGGGTAAATTCGTAGGAGATGTTGATCCGTTCCGCCTCAGGCAACACAATGCCCAGCTCGTTCTGCAGTTCATACGTATTGCCTGCGATTTTTGGATAATACCGGGCCTCTTTGGGATTAACCTTGCATCCCGCCAGCCCCAGCGCGCCGACCATTATCGTCGCAAAAGTAATCGCCTTGCTGTATTTCACCATTTCATGCCCTCATGCCCAGACGCATCCCATCAAAACCGCTATCTATGTCTTATTACCCGTATTCGCGCCCAACATCTAGTGTTTCTATCGAAATCACCCTCAAATTACAGCAGTCAGACAATATGCAAGGGTCGGTGCATGAATTGACTGTCAGGGGGTGCTAAAAATGGGATGTAAAACCCGATCCCCTGGTTTTATGCCCAATCGCGATACAGTGCCGCCCGGCAGTTCCAAAACGCCCCGAACAAAACCTTTCGCGGATATCGGATCCAGGGAATGCGGTCTGGCGCGTTCTTTCAGGTTTTTCACAATGCCAGTTCGATCAATAAACAGCATATCCAGGGGAATAAGCGTGTTCTTCATCCACATGCTGGCCTGGATATCGCGTTTGTAATCAAACAGCATACCGTGATCTGCGGCCAGTTTATCGCGAAACATCAGGCCCCGGGCCCGCTGTGCATGATCTGACGCAACCTCAACCGTAAATTCATGTTTTGCGCCATCTGACGTCACAATCGTCAGGGGACTGACCGGAAACGTCATATCCTGCGCGGGGGCGACACCCGGTATCGCGCCCAAAAGGCCAAGGCTCAGCGCCGCGTATAGAAAAAATCTTCGAAACATGATGCATTTCAATTACCGCGAAATGCATCACGGGGAAAGAGCTAGATCCGCTGCGTGTCAGCCTGTCGCATTCAGAACCGCCCGAACAGTTTCCCGAATGCTGTCACGAATGGATCCTGTATTTGGCGGGTCGATCAATTGATCAAACCATCTGGCCGGTGGTGATTTAGCCAGGCTGTGCCGCCAGTGCACACCCTTCAGGACATTCCGTGCTGCTTGGGGAAGCTCCATTTCCGTCCCGTCCCGCCCATCGATTGCTGCCCAGATCAGGGTCCAGGCCCGCGCGACGGCAAAGGGATTGTAGCCACCGCCGCCCAGCACAATGTGCCGTGGGGCCAATCGCATCAATGCGGAAACCGCTACCGGATAGACATTATTGGACAATGACAATTTGGACATGGGGTCATCCGCCAACCCATCAACGCCACATTGGATAACAATCGCCGCGGGCTCAACATTCTGGACGATCGGCAGGATGGCTGTTTCCAGAATGTAATAGAATTCGTCATCCTGAAAGCCGGGTTCTACGGGAAAATTGATCACCGTTGGCCCCAGATCGTGATGCAGCCCGCCGGTGCGCGGCCAACGCCCCGCCTCGTGGATCGATAGGGTGGTGACCCTTGGATCATGCTGGAATGCGATTTCCACCCCATCACCATGATGGGCGTCCAGATCGACATAAACCACAGGCGCAATACCAGCATCCAGTAAGGTCAGGATTCCCAGAACCGGATCATTTAAGAAGCAAAAGCCGCTGGCGCGATCCCGGCGGCCATGATGGGTGCCGCCTGCCGGACTGTGGACCGTCCCCCCGTCGCGAACCATCTGCGCCGCCAGAATGGAGGATCCGGCCGCTGTTGCAGGCCTGTGAAAAACTTCCGGATAGATCGGGTTACCATTGCGCCCGATGTTCCAGCGATCCTTTTCCGCCTCCGTCAGATTCCCCTCTTCAGCCCGCAGCAACGCCGCGACATAATCCGGATCATGAAATCGATGTAACTGCTCCGGCGTTGCGATTGGCCCTTCAACAAAGCGATCCTCCGGGAACCATCCCATTGCCTTGATAAGATCAACCGCCAGTGAAACCCTTGGTATCGACAAAGGATGCTTCGCCCCATAGCGGGACGCGCGATAGATTTCGGAGGAAATGAGATGCGGGTATTGCAGCATAAAGCATGAAGCTAGTCACACGTCAGGCGACGTCAATCTTCCTGATCAGGCGGGCCCGAACAAATCGTTTCCGCAAAGACGGTTTTCGCAGGCGAAATTTTCTGACATTACAGGGGCAATCAGGCCCGTTGAGCCTATGAGACTCGAAACTCTGACATTTGGATCGCCGCTATGACGTCAACACTTCGCCCGGTTCTTGTAATTGGTGGTGGCCTTGCTGGCAGCGAGGCCGCCTGGCAATTAGCCCAACGCGGGGTCCCTGTCACGCTGCAGGAAATGCGCCCGACCGCCAAGACCGCCGCGCATCAAACCGATGGCCTGGCGGAACTGGTCTGTTCAAACTCCTTCCGCTCTGATGACCCGGAAGGCAATGCCGTCGGTCTATTGCATGAGGAAATGCGTCGGGCCGGATCTTTGATCCTGCAAATGGGCGATCTGGCAAAGGTTCCTGCCGGGGGCGCGCTGGCGGTAGACCGCGATGATTTTTCCAGACGCGTCACCCAGGCTCTGGAAAACCATCCCCTAGTCACCATCGCGCGGGGAGAGATAAATGCCCTGCCCGATTCAAGTGACTATGACAGCGTGATTGCAGCCACGGGTCCGCTGACCTCCTCTGCCCTGACGCAATCAATCCTGTCAGTCACGGGAGAGGAACAATTGGCATTTTTCGATGCGATTGCGCCCATCATTCACCGCGACAGCATCGATTTTGACAAGGCCTGGTTCCAGTCCCGCTATGACAAAGGCGACGGACAGGATTACATCAACTGTCCGATGACAGAAGATCAATACAATGACTTCATCGATAGGCTGCTGGCGGGCGACAAGACCGAGTTCAAGGAATGGGAGAAGGATACGCCGTATTTCGAGGCCTGCCTGCCCATCGAAGTGATGGCGGAACGCGGTCGTGAAACGCTGAGATTTGGCCCGATGAAACCCGTCGGGCTGACCAATCCAAAGACCGGAACCCGCGCCCATGCGGTGGTTCAGCTGCGCCAGGACAACAAGCTGGGCACGCTGTACAATATGGTCGGATTCCAGACAAAACTGAAATATGGTGCTCAGGCGGATATCTTTCGGGCTATTCCGGGGTTGGAAAATGCCGAATTCGCCAGATTGGGCGGCATTCATCGCAATACCTTCTTAAACAGCCCCAGACTGTTGGACCCGCTGTTGCGGCTAAAGGCGCGCCCGACGATCCGGTTTGCCGGTCAAATCACCGGGGTGGAAGGATATGTTGAATCCGCCAGTATTGGCCTTTTGGCCGGTCGGTTCGCGGCAGAGGAACGATTGGGCCAAACCGTAACCCCACCCCCTGTCACAACGGCACTGGGGGCATTGCTGTCGCATATTACAGGCGGCGCGCAGGCAGAGACGTTCCAGCCGATGAATGTCAATTTCGGTCTGTTCCCCGGCCTGGACGGGGACGATCACCGCAAGACACGCAAACGCGGTCGGGATCGCAAGGCCGCTATTTCCGTCCGTGCCTTACAGGATCTGGTGGGTTGGTTATAGCAAATCCCGAGCAAACCGAACCGTTTGCGACGATCTATGTGCTGAAAATAAAAGTGGTTTAGAGCATCTTGTGTGTGCTCATGCGAGCGCATGATGCTCTAAACCACCCGACCGAACAGGCTGGTGCCTAGCAAAGACCATGCGCGCCGCGCCGGGCCCAGCGTATTAATTTCCAGATGATACGGATCATATCCGCCCTTCTGCAGCCGTTTGGCATACACGGCTGCCAGTCGCGCCGGGGCCAGGGCGGCCTGGCCTGATTTATCGGTTCTGGCCGCCCCTTTACGGACAGTTGGGAATTCCGCGCGGGCCTGATTGACCAGCCATTCCGTCCAGGCCCTGGACGCCGCCCCGACTTGTGCCACCGCCACCTCTTTCGATAGGTCTGGATGGCGCGCCAGCCATGTTGCGGGAATGGTATGGCGGCCCATCACGGAATGAACATGCAGACCGCGCGCCAGACCGATCCAGGCCCAGGCCCGACCAGCGGCCCGCCCCGCCTGAAGCCCAATTGGCGTCAAATCGTCTTCGGGCACGGCACAGCGATAGGCCAATTCCCCAAGCGCGCCGCCTGATCCCTCGATATAGGCATTCAGTTTTTCCTCATCCACCGGGGGGAAGTCGTCCAGATCCCGGGCCCGTGCGTCGATCACTTCCAGAAAACAGGCTTCGGGCAGGTTACTATCCAACATTGCCGTGGCCAGTGGATGGACAACCTGATGGCGCCTTGGATTGCCTGCCCGGCATTCCGCAACAGCATCGCGCCACCATTGCAGTCGGATTTCACCAATCATCGGTTCCCGCACTGCTTCGCGGGTTTTGGAGACTTCGATGTTAAAGGCATAAAGGGCAAGCAGCCGCCACCGACCCGGCGTCGGACACAGCATCGCCGTGGCAAATCGATCAGCATCCGCATCGCGCACCAGATCCGCACAATAGGTCAAATCCGACACGCTGTCTGGTGGACCATCCTGCATCAGCCAACAATCCCCAATTTCTGTATCAATTTATCCCTAAGGCGCGCCGTCAGGCCCGTCCTGTCGACCAGGGGCGACGGATCCCGCAACAAACTGTCATGCAGATGTTCATAGATGGATAACAGCGACTCCAGAATACGGGCCTCAACACCGCCCAATGTGGTCTTCAGATTGTCAGCCATTCTGCGTGCAGCGACCCGATGTTCCTGCGCCCGAGCGGCCAAATCCTGTAACAGCGGCAGGGCAGCCATTGGATCTGCAGACACCTGCTGGCGTGTCAGATTATGGGCGACAAAGCATTCCTGGGGTATCGTGACCAATTGCCCGCCCCTGGCAAAATCCTTCGCAAAATCCCTTAAGATGTGAACCAGATAACAAAAGATCGCCATGTCTCGCGCTTGCGCAGCCAGCACATCGGCAGGGATGCCCGCCTGAATGGTATCATCAGCCCCTATCCGTGCTTGCAGGACATACAGAAAAACAGCGGCAGGCGCGACAGTCGCCCCTTCGCAATAGGTCTTAAAATCCTGCCAGGAGTCTAAGGCCCTTTCGTCCACATCGAACTGCATCGCTGCCGCCAGATTATGCCAGGGATCTGAGGGTAAATCTCCGCCTCGTGCGGCCTGTCGCAGGGCCCGGCATAGCTGTGCCTCAATTGCAGGAATGCCCGATGTTTCCGGTGCACCGGAAATCGCCGCTTCGGAGGCCGTTAACCAGGCTGCAACCCGATCCCTGGCCGCAGAGCGCGTCCGGATTCTTTCTTCTTCAGACCGCGCCAGAAAATCATCATCGACAAAATCATCAATCACCCGCATGGTCGCATAAGCAGCCTCAAACAGCATTCGCTTTTCAGAAACCAGGGCGCGCCCGACAAACCACAGATTTGACGCACTGCGGCGTGTTACAGACGCCGCCAAGACATCGGGGGCTGGCAATGCATGTTCATTATTCAGATTGGGGATATCTGTGCTCATAGCGGCACTGAACGCGATCAATGCTGGCTTGGCAAGACTGCCGATTGCCGATCATCCCATAGTCCATTAGTTTGCTACGAAAGTTTACTGGGCCTGTAACATTATGACGGATTCAGATAAAGGCGCTCTCCTGCCGCAAGGCCGGGAGTCGGTGATGTTCAAAACCCTCCGTCAGATGATTGATCTTGCGGGGGTAGGCCTGTTTGAAACCACCGTTGATGGGCAATATCGTTTTGTAAATCTGTCTTTGGCTAAAATGCTGGGCTATGAATCCGCCATCCAGTTGATGACTGGAAACCGCACTTCCGGCAGTTACTATGCAGACCCAAAAGATCGAAGCCGGTTCATGCGCCAGATTGAAAAGCATGGCGAAGTTCGGGGATTTTTGAGCGCCGCTAAACGTGTCGATGGATCTGTTATCTGGATAACGGAAAACGCGACCGCGTTACAAGACGCCAAGGGTGAAGTTACCGGTTATGTTGGGTCAATATCCGATGTGACCGAACTGGTGGAAACCCAGGCACGGTTGATCGAAACCGAGGCTGATTATCGCCGTATTTTTGAGCGTGTATCGGAAGGTATTTATCGCTCTTCCCTTGATGGCAAACAACTGCGCGCCAATCCCGCGTTGCAACGCTTGAACGGGTATGACAGCGAAGAAGAAACCTTGAAAAAGGTGCATGATATCGCGTCGGAATGGTATGTCGATCCAAACCGTCGGGAAGAATTCAAACGCCTGCTGGACGAAAATGACAGTGTTGAAAATTTCGAATCGGAAATCTATCGACACAAAACCCGCGAGCGTATCTGGATAACGGAAAATGCCTATGTGGTTCGCGACGAGGGTGGAAATCCCCTGTTCTATGAGGGGACCGTACAGGAAATAACCGCCCGCAAAGAGCATGAAAAACTACTGAAGGCCGCCAAGGAATCCGCAGAAGACGCCAATCGCGCCAAATCCCGGTTTCTGGCGAATATGAGCCATGAACTGCGCACGCCGCTGAACAGCATCATTGGATTTAGCGAACTGATCCAAATGCAGCCACATGGTCCGATCGGATCCCCAAAATATTCGGAATATCTGGGGGATGTGCAAAAAAGCGCCCTGATGCTGTTACAATTGATCGATGACATCTTGGACATCGCCAAGTTGGATGCGGGAAAGATGCAAATCCAACATGAGCTATTAAATGTCGATGATCTGGTTCAGGATGCTATCACCATTCTGGCCCCCAAGGCCCGAAGTGGCGGACTGACTCTGCAAAAAGACGTTCCTGGCGATATTCCAGACCTTCTTGGCGACAGCCGACGCATCTGTCAGGTATTGGTAAACCTATTGTCCAATTCCGTGAAATATACGGATCCGGGCGGCACGGTAACCGTGGCCGCACGGCTGGACAGACCATGGCTAAGCCTGATTGTCGAAGATACCGGTGTCGGCATTCCCAAGGAAGATTTGGCGCGGGTTTTCATTCCCTTTGAGCAGTCAAGCTATGCCATAGGCAAGGCCAAAGACGGGACCGGATTGGGCCTGCCTCTGGCGCGGGAGCTTGTGGAACAGCATGGCGGTCAGATCACGCTGGAAAGCACTGTCGATGTCGGAACGACTGTGACGGTGCGCCTTCCAATGTTGCCCCCACTGGAAGATCCCGCGCCTTAGAAAGGTGGGTCCTAATCCGATCCGCGGACCGCAATCGTTGCGCCTGGCTTTGGTCGAAAGACCCGCTGCACAAAAATGACAGCAGCGGCAATGCCAATCCCAACCAAATCAGTATACAGCCCCCCTTCGATCATCGACAAAGCTGCAATGACCAACGCGATGCGCAGGAACCAGACGGCACGGCTGCCAAAGAACCAGCCCTGCACCCCTGCCGACAGCAGATAGACCCCAACAATCGCAGTCACGGCTGCCCGCAAAATCTCCAGTGTTTCCCCCTCCATCAGAATGGCGGAGTTATAGAAGAACATGAACGGCACGATGAAGGCAGATATCCCGATCTTGAAGGACGCAACCGATGTCTCCATCGGATTGGCACCCGATATTCCCGCCGCCGCATAGGATGCCAGCGCAACCGGTGGGGTGATTGCAGAGACCACGGCAAAGTAGAAAACAAAGAAATGCGCCGTCAGCATCGGGATTCCCAATTCAACCAGACCCGGTGCCACCACGGAGGCCGCCACAGCATAGGCCGCCGTGGTTGGCATGCCCATGCCTAACAGAATGGCAATACACATGGCAAAGAACAGGGCGAGCAATTGCGATGCTTCCGCAAGACCCAGCAGAAGGTTGGAGAATCGCGCCCCAACGCCGGTCAGGGAAATCACGCCAACAATGATCCCGGCACAGGCACAGACCGCGATAATCTGAATGGACATCAGTCCGGCCAGATTAAAGGCCTTCACAATGGCCTTTGGTCCCATTCTGTAGGGTGTTAGCCAACTTACCACTGCTGCCGCCGCAATCGCCAATGTTCCGGCGCGGATCACGGAATAGCCCTGAAACAGGGCATAAATCAGAATAATGATCGGTATGAACAGGAAAACCTGCCGCATCATCTTGGCCAGCTTTGGCAATTCCTCTGAGCGCATACCGCGCATGCCCAACTTTGCGGCCTCAAAGTCGACCATGAAATAGATAGAAACGAAATACAGGATGGACGGAATAATCGCGGCAATCGCGATCTCAGTATAAGGAATACCGGTGATTTCCGCCATGATGAAGGCCCCTGCCCCCATGATCGGCGGCATGATCTGACCGCCTGTGGAGGCTGCGGCTTCGATCGCGCCGGCGGTCTTTTTGTGATACCCGACCTTCTTCATCAGGGGAATTGTCAGGGACCCTGTTGCCACAACATTACCGGCCGATGTGCCGTTGATCATCCCCATCAGGCCGGAGGCGAAGATCGCAACCTTTGCCGGTCCGCCGCGCGCACGCCCGGCCAATGCAAAAGCGAAATTGACGAAATAATCGCCGACTTTCGAGGCCTGCAAAAACGCCGCAAAGATGATGAACAGGATGATATAGGTCGATGAAACCGCCGTCGTCGGCCCCAGAATACCCGCATCCGTATAGACCTGGCTGAAGAACCGCTCCCACGCGATGGGGGGAGAATTCAGGAATCCTGGCAGATACTGACCAACGAAGACATAAATCAGGAAAATCACCGAAATCACAACCAGGGCCAATCCGGCAACCCGGCGCGTCAATTCCATGATCAACAGCACACCGGCAACTGCAGAAATGGATATCCCGATCGGCGCGAACGGTGTGCCGGTGGAATTGCGCATCAGTGTGTCATAGATCGTGATCAGATAAAATGCGACGGCAATCCCGCAGACCGTCAATACAATATCAGGCAGTGTATAGCCGCTGCGCACGCGGCGATGAAACCAGGAAATGACAATCGAGCCGACTGTCGCGATCATCAGGGGCAGTCCGAACAACCAGGTTTCATTGAACTTGATCGTTGCATCCATACCGTTCCACATGACGTCATTTGATATCTGGAAGGCGAAATACGCTACCATCCCGGTCGCCATTAAGGAAAGCGCCAGCAACAGATAAGTCACATAACCAAGCGTCTTTGTTTCCTCTGATGGATCTTCGGCAAATTTGGCCCCTGAAAACAAAAGAAATCCCAAAGCCAATGCTCCGGCGACGTGAACGATCCGGAAATTCCAGGTTTCCATAGGGAATGTCGGTAAAAACGGCAGATTGATTAGGTCCGATGTCATGCCGGATACGGAAAAACCATTTAGCGCCAGAATATGAAACAACGAGTAGAGAACCGTCAGGCTGCTCATCAACAACAGGCCGCGCCCTTCGAACAGGCGGCGATTGCCCTCAACCGGTTCCTCATCCACACCATCGGCGTGAATTGGCATGATTTCATCGGTGTCGTCGGATTTATCGTTGCTCATTATCTGCCCCTTTAGCCTTTATGGCGCAGTTCATAGCGCCATCCCTGTTTTTTTATAGTGCCATAGTCTCAGAACGATTGCACAAAATGAAGGCCGCACCCGATCAATCGGATGCGGCCAATCATCATTTCAAACCACAGGCGTCGTCTTACATGCTGCCGTGGATCATGTCTTTGGGAATGGATGCGCCATTCTCATTGAACCACTTTGCTGCACCCGGATGCCAGGGCAGGAAGGTGTTCTTGTCCCAGTTTTCAACAACGGTTGACCGGGCTGCCTTGTGAATATTGACCATGCGGGCATTGTCCGACATGACAACCTTGGTTGCCTCGTAAACAAAGGATTCCGGCAGGTCGCAATTGGCAACGGCAAAGTTCCACATGGACACCGAACGCGCCGGCTCCTTCAGCGTGGTATAGGTATCAGCCTTGATTTGGAAATTGGAAACCGGATAGGCCTCCATGATTTTGGCCTGTTCTTCTTCCGTGAACTCGATGATGTTCACTTCGGTCTGAACTTCCAACTGGCTGACCGCAGGAACAGGCACACCGGCTGCAAAGGCAATCACGTCCAACAGGCCATCCTGAAGTTGCCCGCCCAGATCAGACCAGCCCCCATTGCGGCGTTCAAATTTCACGCCCAGGGTTTCCAGCATTTTCGGGAAATAGGTATCAGAGGTCGATCCAGCCGGACCAAACCCGATTTTCGCACCCTCTGGAATATCAGCAACAGAGGTGATACCCGATGATTTCAGCGTCGTGATTGAAAACGGCGTTTGATACATGGGGAACATCGCGCAGGCATTGGTCATTTTCAGACCAGGCGCAATCGGGTTCGTGCCGTCCAGGGATTCCCGCGCCGGACCCATTGTGGTCATGCCGAAAGCGGCATCGCCGGTATGGACCAGTGCCATATTCTGCATCGGCCCACCGGTGACTTCGCCACCGCCAGAAATGCCCAGCTCATCGGCCACCAGATTTGCCCAGCCAGAGCCATAGGCAAAGTAAGTTCCACCCTGAGACGCTGTGCCTACGGTAAAGCTGTCAGGCCAGCCGGTGCGATCTTGTGCAAAGGCACCCGTTGCGGAAAGGGCAACAATGGTTGCCGCGCCGATAATCTTTGAAATTTTCATGAATGACTCTCCCTGTTTCGTTTGGTTGGGGCTAATTTTGCCATAACCCCTTTGGTTACCCAACCTCGTACATAAATCAAAACGAGAGAGATTCAAGCGATTCCGCGCATTGCAGATCAAATTACTCTTTTTTGTCCAAGCCTGATTTTTTGATCCAATCGGCATAGCTGGGACGGTCTAATTGAAAACTGTCCTGCGTTCGGGTGTACCAGCCACTGCCATGCAGCCGCCCGATCATTCCCAAGGCAGGCGTGTCGATATACCCCTTATCAGCATCCAGAATATAGGCATCATCGATGCGTATGCCCAGAACCCGCCCGATGGCAATGACCTGCCCCGGTCCAGTCACGACCGTTGTGTGGGTTACGCATTCGAATGAAACCGGCGATTCAGCAATTTGGGGGGGCGTCACATGCAGGGATGGGCGTGCTGTCAGGCCTGCTGCAGAAAGCTCGCTAACGTCACTTGGCGCATCCATTGAGGTGATGTTCATCTGTTTCGCCAAGGATTCAGGCACCAGATTGACCACGAATTCCCCCCTGCTCATTATATTCGCCGCCGTATCTTTGAACCCCTTCTTTGGGTCCCGAAGAAGCCCGACCACCACCGTTGCAGGATTGCTGCCCATGGCATTAAAGAAGCTGTAGGGGGCGGCGTTCACCACCCCCTGCTCCGACAAAGAGGTCACCCAGGCAATAGGCCTTGGCGTGATGGTCGATGTCATCAGCTTATAGGCGATCTGTGGATCGATCTGTGCGACATCGAAATCCATGCTGATTGCTCCCCTTGCCTTGAACCCTAGTCTTCCGCGCTGATCGCAACGACCGGATGGCGGATCTTGCCGATCCCTTCGACGCAGGCAACAACGACATCGCCCGGCCACAGCCATTCCTGTGGTGTCCGCCCTGCCCCGACGCCTTCCGGCGTGCCTGTTGCGATGATATCGCCTGGCTCCAGCGTCATGCCCATGGAAATGTCAGAAATCAGGGTCGGGATTTTAAACAGCATGTGGCGGGTGTTGGACCGTTGCTTTTCCACCCCATTGACGGTCAGCCACAGATCCAGCCCTTGCGGATCGTCGACTTCATCCGCGGTGACAATGCAGGGCCCGAACGGCGCGAAGGTGTCCTGACCCTTGGAATAGATCCACTGACCCGCACGACGGTTATCCCGCGCGCTGATATCGATCATGACGCTGTACCCGAACACATGGGACATGGCGGTATCCTCGCCAACCTTGCGGGCGGTGCGCCCGATGATGACGGCCAGTTCAACCTCCCAATCCAATTGCTGGGTTAGGGCCTTGTTGTGCTCAATGGCGGCACCGGGACCGATCACGGTCGTCGGCGGTTTGGAAAAGATCACTGGCTGGGTCGGCAGGTCCTTGGACGTATCCAGGGATTTACTGGATTCCGCAACATGTTCGACATAATTCAGACCGATGCCAAAAATATTCTTTCGCGGGCGGGGAATGGGGGCCAACAGGGTCACATTCTCAATTGGCAATGCGCTTCCAATCGGCCAGCGTCCATCGGCTTCCACCAGGGCATCTTCAACCGCAGCCAGACCAGCCGGCCCTAAATCAATCAGGTCCAGCATGGATGTCGGGAATTCCTCCCCAAATGCTGCGCCCAACAGGCCGACATCAATCACCTGATCGGATTTCACAACACCCAAACGGGCCGATGCTTCAACCGAAGCACGGAAGGTAACAAGTTTCATAACACACCCTTTTCGTCAGATTATCTGGGGATCAGGCGGATAGCGGCTGGTTGCCGCCATTATCGCCAAACGCTTCTTCGCGATACAGGCCCAGGGCCTTCATCACGGGTAAATCGTTGAAACAGAACAGACAGGCATCCTCTCTGTCCGATGCATTGGCATGTTCATGCCAGGCCCAGGAGGGGACACAAAAGATGTCGCGCTCCTGCCAATCAAATCGCTGACCGTTTATGATCGAATGCCCGCTGCCCTTGGCCACTTGATACAGATAGCTGCCGGTATGGCGATGTGCCTTCGTCGCCTCGCCAGGTCGCAGCATCTGCATACTGGCCCCAATGGTTTGCATGACCGGGCCAGCAGTCACAGGGTTGATATAGTTCATCATCACGCCATCGAACGGGGACCCATCCGTCGTCGCCGCATATCGGCTCAACGCCTCATAGGTTGGTTCCCATTCGTATTTGAACATCGGGGAATAGGCCTTTTCCCAAGCGCCGCCTACCGGGGTCAGGCCGGGATTGCCCCAGGTCTTGGTCATATCATCCACGGCATAGCCCACAGCTTGACCTAGATCCGGATGCACCTGATAGAAATTTGCTTCCATCGCATTCACGAAGGGGATATCCAAACCATCCTGCCAGATACAGGGGCTGCCCCCTTCGTCCACGCCATGTTCGTGCCAGGTGCCATTGGGCGTCAGGACAAAATCATTGCGCCCCAGGGTCATCTTGTGCCCATCAACGATGGTATAGGCCCCGCTGCCTTCCATGATGAAACGCAGGGCAGAGGCGGAATGGCGATGCGCAGAGGCCCGTTCGCCCGGATGCATGACTTGCAGACCGGAATACAGCCACCCTACCGCCGCAGCAACATCGGTGCGGCCCGGATTATTCAGATAGATCACGCGACGCCCAGCCTTTTCCGGTGTCACCAGATCAACCGACCGCATCACATGGTCGCGCAGGTCATTATACCGCCACAGCATGGGAACAGAGGAGGACTGCGGCTCCCACGGTTCAATCTTGTTGGCGACCGTCCACAAGGCCCCAGCATTCAGGTCATCCAATTCATCGTAATAGGCCAATAGCTCCGGCGTATCATCGACATTGGCGCGTCCGGCCACATCTTCCTGATAGTTCTGACGGGTTGCTGGCATCACACACATCCTTCCTGCACAAGCGGGGTGGCACTCAATGACCCGTAGTGTGGCCTGTCATATTTTCGATGTAAATAAAGATTTTCGAAAATATTGCCATAACGAAAAAATCAGGCTAGAAGAAAGTACTGAGAAACAACAGTAATCGAAGTCATGACACTGGCAGAACAAGCCTATCAGCAGGTCCGATGGGATATCATCAGCGGTGCCCTGCCCCCCAATCAACCGCTGCGGCTTGAGCAGTTGAAACAGCGCTATGGCGTTGGGTTCTCCCCGATACGGGAGGCCTTGAACCGGCTGCAAAGCGACCGGTTGGTGGTCAATGTCGCGCTGCGCGGTTTCACCGTTGCCCCGATATCCATTGCCGAAATGTGGGACGCCATCGAAACCCGCTGCCTGATTGAAAGCGATGCCCTGCGCCGGTCCATCGACAAAGGCGACGATGCCTGGGAGGCGCAAGTTGTTGCCGCCTATCATGCCCTGATGCTGAAGGCGAAAAGCGTCTCAACCCTGCCGCGCCCGGTAAGCGATGCGGATCTGCGCGCCCTGGAAGAGCGCCACCATGCCTTTCATCGCGCCTTGATCGCGGGGTGTCAGTCCCAGTGGCTGCTGGATTTTGCCGATAAGTTATATGTCGAGACAGAGCGCTATCGCTTCCCGAACCTGCGGGATTCAAGCCCACTGCCGGACCGGGATATCGGCAATGAACACCAGGTCCTGATGACCACGGTCCTGGCGCGGGATGCCGATAAGGCAACAGAGCTGTTACAGGCGCATTATCGCAGCACCGGGCGAATTCTGGCAGACTTGATCGGCCCCCTCACCGCAGTGTGATTTGCCCCCCAGGCCAATCGCCCCATATCCGCCCCCAACAGCAATCTGTTTCAGGGTCGGAACTCCAATGGTGCAACTGTCGCGCAGAATTCAGTCTGGCAAGCATGACGTGACGCGCCGCCTGTTCAACGGGCTGGCGCTGGGTTGCGGCGTCACTTTCATGGCGGGATTTGGCGGCCTTGCCCGCGCATTAGCCCCCAGCGCCAAGCGTTGGGACCGATGGCAGGCGCACGCCCCCGCATCGACACGCGCGATTGATCACAGCGCATGGAGTGACCTTCTGAACAGGTTTGTGGTCGTGCAGCCCGGCGTTAATCTGGTGCGCTATGGCGATTTTGACGAGGCCGCCACGCAACAATTGGATGACTATCTGACCCTGTTGCAGGCGGTGCCGGTCAGCAGCCTGAACCGGGACCAGCAATTTACCTTCTGGGTCAATCTGTATAATGCCCAGACCGTGCGGACGGTGCTGGATCACATGCCGGTATCGTCTATTCAGGACATCAACATCTCGCCAAGCCTGTTCGCCACCGGCCCCTGGGGTGCGGACCTGATGCGTGTTGAGGACCAGGACCTTTCTCTAAATGATATCGAACACCGCATCCTGCGGCCCATCTGGCAGGACCCCCGCATTCATTATGCCGTCAATTGCGCCTCCATCGGCTGCCCGGATTTACAGCCACGGGCCTTTACGGCCGATACCCTGGAACAGCAACTGAATGGGGCCGCAGAAGCCTTCGTGAATTCAGAAAGAGCCATTCAGATCGACGGTGATCGCCTGATCCTGTCCAGCCTGTATGATTGGTTCTACGAAGATTTCGGCGGGACCGACGCATCCTTGCTGGACCATCTCAAGCTCTACGCCGCCCCCACCCTGAAAGCCCGCCTGGACGGGTTCAGTGCCATCTCAGACGACCGGTATGACTGGTCCCTGAACGCCGCCTGAACCCTGTCCAGAGGCACTTTTAGAGATTAGATGTGCAATGCGCGCATTTGGTTGCCTTGATTGGCACGCTGGACAAGCACAGCGGACAATCCTTGGTCGTCGGATCTGCCGGTGGCGGGGCCTTTTTCAGCCGGTTCATCTGTTTGACCACAATGAAGATCGCGAAGGCGACGATGATGAAGTTCAAGACATTGTTCAGGAACAGCCCAACATTAATCGTCGCCGCCCCGGCTTCCTGAGCCAGCGCCAGGGTGGCATAGGTCTGGTCGGACAGGTTGATAAAGATTTCGCTGAAATCCACGCCGCCCAACAGCATGCCCAGCGGCGGCATAACGACATCCTGCACCAGGGATGCGACGATCTTGCCGAACGCCGCCCCCAGGATCACGCCGACAGCCAGGTCAATGACATTACCCCGCATCGCAAATTCTTTAAATTCCTTCAGCATTGCTATTCTTCCCTTTCAAGCAACACGCTGCGCCCCCAGACTCGCCCTGAGCGCCAGACACATAGGAAAAACCCTATAAAAAACTCTCCCCCAATTCGCTGAATCGGGCAATTGTTTTGGCATCCCTTATTCTCTGCACCCAACTGACACTCAGATTCGTTTTTGACAGGATTGAAACCATACTTTATTTGTGGATTTGTATCTTCGTCTATCCATTTGCTGATGCAAACAGATTCGGCGTCACGATCCGCAAAAGGCGCGTGTATGAACACAATCGTTAAGAATACGCTGAAACACTATCACCAATCCGCCTGCGGTAATCTTCTGGTCGGGCACTTGCATAATTCCGGGTCCAGTTTCTACGCGATCCGTACCGAATACAGAGATCAGGACCGATTCCCCGGCGCCTATCTATTAATGCTCAGCACAGAACTGGACGACATTGACCCCCCTTACCTGTTCAAGCCGGCCTATGAATTTCCAATGGTGATTGATCTGGGCAAGGACTGGACCTTTGACATTCAGGTCAATGAACAATTGCCCTTTCTGCCGGTCACCCATCGCCCGCCGCTTGTGCTGAAGGATGGATGCTTCTACCTGCCCCTGCATAATGATGATGTGTCGTATAACTGCGCCACGGGCCAGATCGAAATCGGCACCCTGACCCAGACCCCGGAAGATGCCAGCTACATGGTATCGCGCAGCCTCTACAGCATCTCCATCCCAAATCCCCAGACGCCCAGCAAACGAACCCCGGTCTTCCACTGGCCCGAAACCAAACTGGAACCGGTTTCTTAGCGGGACGGGCGAGGTTTAGATACTCGACGCCACAGCACATTTTGTGTCACACAAATGTGCCGCACATTTGCCCGATGGGTCTGGAAAAAGTCCCGGTTTTCTGCGGTTTTTAGGAATTGGCGACCCCTACGGGATTCGAACCCGTGTTGCCGCCGTGAAAGGGCGGTGTCCTAGGCCTCTAGACGAAGGGGTCGCGATCGAGGCGCGGCGGTGACGCCGCTTCGTATGCGCAGGGATTTACCGAGACCCGGGGGCTAGGTCAAGCGCCAGTTTTCATTCTATCGACTTTTCTGAAAAATCTGTGAAATCGCCCCCTAAACTTGGGGCAATGACTAAAACGGCATGGGGATTGCATACAAATCTGTGGGCCCGTCTGTTTGCGGTCCACTTATTAACGGTAAGAGGCTTGCCATGGTTGCTTATTCTATGTTCTCCCCAGCCGTGAGCGCGATGAACGCGCAATCGCTGGCCTTTCAGAACATCAGTGACAACATCGCAAACAGCACGACCACCGGCTATAAGGCCGGACAGGTCCGCTTTCAGGAGATGGTCGCCTCTAAATCCAAAGGCAGCACATTCAGCAATTTTCTGGGCACACAGGCCAATCAGCAGATTTTCCGGGACAAGGAAGGCGTCATTTATGGCACCCAGCGACGCCTGGATGCGGCGCTCTCCGGATCAGGGTTTTTTATCACCTCGCCCAGCCTGACGCCGTCCGATGATACGCTGGAACTGACCGATGCAGGCATATTCGGCGAATCCGTCGTTTCCAATGGTGGGGCCGAAGAGGTCTATCTGACCGACCTTAAGGGCAATTACCTTATGGGCTGGCCGTATGATGTGGCGACAGAGACATATTCCGTCGACACAAACTCTACCGCCGGGCTTCAGCCAATCCGTATCGATCCGGAAGGCAATGTTTATGAGGCCGTGGCAACCACGGAAGGCGGCCTGAAGGTCAACCTGCCCGGCACCGCTGCAACCGGAGAAACCTATAGTTTTGACCTGCCGGTTTATGATGGCACGGGCGACGATGACGGTTTCAGTGACGAACAGCAACTGATCGCGACTTTCGTCAAAAATGCTGCTGCAAATACCTGGGATATGACAATCAGCGGGACAGGCGGTACCGTCGCCACCCCGGCCGTTCAGCCTGTCGCCGTGACATTTGATGCCTCTGGCAATCTGACGACCGTAAACGGTGTCGCCAATACCCCCCTGGACATCTCTGTTTCCTGGGCCGATTCCGGCGCGACGAATACCATGACGCTGGATCTGTCCGGCACCACGCAATATGGCGGCAGCGTCACCCAGGAAAGCTTGTCGTCGAATGGCAGCGTTCAGGGTCAATTAAGCTCTGTCACATTTGGCAAGGATGGCAATGTCATTGGTAACTTCACCAATGGTCTTCAGCGTCCCATCGGGCGGATCGCGGTGGGCGATGTTGTCGAGCCAAACCGATTGGTGCGGACAGGCGATACTCATTTCAAACTGGGCGCGAATTCAGGCACGCTGCAACTGGTTGATCTGGCAAATACCAGCCGCGTCACCTTCTCTGCCAACTCATTGGAACAATCGACAACCGACCTGGCCCTGGAATTCAGCACCATGATCATGACGCAACGGGCCTATTCCTCCGCCGCGACAAGCTTGAAGACGGTGGATGAAATGGTGCGCACGGCAACCGAGCTTAAGAGCTAGTTTTTTAGCAAATACGTCGTCACAAACGAGTCCGTTTGTTCAGGATTTGCTCTGGCGGGCCTCGGCCACATCATCGACCATGATCTGAACTCGGTCGACGCCCTGCCAGCTGTCTTTGCGAAGGCGACCGACCAGATGCACGGCACGATCGCCCCTTGCGCGCAGCAAGGCTTGCCCCATCGGGGTATCGGCACAGCGAAAGGCGATGCCTTTCAGGCGTCCACCCATCGCATCCCCGATCAACAGCTTCACATGATCCTCCCCGACGATATCGGCCTGATACAGGCGTGCATCGGGTATGACAAATCGCGGCTCGGCATTGCCCTGACCAAAGGGTTGCAGGCGTTCCAGCGCCTCGACCAGCGCCAGAGACGCCCCCCCGACACTGACCGTGCCATCCAGGCGCAGCACAGGCACCAGACCGCCCTGCCCGGCTTCCCTGTGCACCCTGTCCTGCAGAAAGGCTTGAAGGTCAGCCAGACTGGTGGCAGCGACGGTGAAACCCGCCGCCATCTTATGCCCCCCGCCATTGATCAACAGATCGCTTTGGCGTGCGGCGATGATGGCCGATCCCAGATCAATGCCCGGGACAGAACGTCCAGATCCTTTCCCCATGCCGTTTTCATCCAGCGCAACGACACAGGCGGGGCGGTTATAGCGTTCTTTCAGACGGCCCGCGACGATGCCAATCACGCCTGGATGCCAGCCCTGGGCGGCGACCAGAATCAAGGGCGCGTCCGTATCTCCGGCGGCTTCAACCTGGGCGATGGCTTCATCCAGGCAGATTTTCTCAATTTCACGGCGTTCTTCGTTATAGGCATCCAGACGCTGGGCGATCACCTGGGCGCGGGTCGCATCATGGGTCGACAGCAATTCTGTGCCCAAGGCAGCCTCTCCCACGCGCCCACCGGCATTGACCCTGGGCCCCATCAGGAAACCGGCATGATAGGTGCCGGGCGCCTCATTCATCCGTGCAACATCTGCCAGGGCATTCAGGCCAATATTACCCCGCAATCCCATGACCTTCAGGCCCTGGGATACCAGGGCGCGATTGACCCCGACCAGCGGCACGACATCACAGACAGTGCCCAATGCGACCAGGTCCAGATAGGACATCAAATCCGGGGCAGGTCGGGATTTGAACCAGCCATCCTCTTTCAGCAGGCGATTGACCGCGACGATCAACAGAAAAGTAACCCCGACAGCGGCCATATGACCATGAGGGCTGTCTTCATCCAATCGGTTCGGATTGACCACGGCCAGAGCGTCTGGCAGGCGGGGTTCAGCCACATGGTGATCGATGACGATGGTTTGCACGCCCTGTTGTGCCGCCGCACTCAACACGTCAAAGGCGGTGATGCCGCAATCAACCGTGATCACGACCGAAGCCCCCTTTTCCTTCAGGGAGACCAGGGCGGGCAGGTTCGGGCCATAGCCTTCTGCAATGCGATCTGGAATATGACTGATGATCCTGCCGCCCACCGCCTGGACAAAGCGGATCAGCAAGGCGGACGAGGTTGCGCCATCGACATCATAATCACCAAAGACAGCAACCAGTTCCCCCGCCTTGATCGCATCGGCAATCCGGCGGGCCGCCTTGTCCATATCCAGCAAATGCATGGGGTCTGGCAGATCCCGGGACAGTTTCGGGTCCAGAAAGGCCTCCGCCCCCTCCAGAGCAATACCACGGGCCGCCAGGGCGCGGGCAACAGGTTCTGGCAGGTCGAACCGCTGTGCCAAGGCAGCGGTCAGCCGGGGTTCATCCGCGCGCGCCTCCCAGCGCTTGCCGGAAGCAGAAAGGGAGACACCCAGATAACCAGACTGTTGATCTGTCGGCAGTGCTTCGGCCTGCATCGGGTGTCTTCATCCTTTTCTGCGAAACGCGGTTAAATCTTGATCCAGTCTTTACGAGAGAAATCATGCACCGTTTCGATCTTGCGAACGGTTCCGGTGGAGGAGCGCATAACCAAAGACTGGGTGCGGGCACCGCCATCGGTCATCTTGACCCCATGCAAAAGATTCCCATCGGTAACGCCAGTCGCAGCAAAGATAACATCGCCTGCGGCCAGTTCCATCATATCATATTTACGGTTCAGGTCCTTGATCCCGATACGATCAGCGCGGCCCTTTTCTTCATCATTGCGGAACATCAGGCGACCCTGGAATTGCCCCCCGATACAGCGCAGGGCGGCGCAGGCCAGAACCCCTTCCGGCGCACCGCCAGAGCCCATATAGACATCAATGCCGCTGCTGGCCTGGCTGGTCGCCATCACGCCATAAACATCGCCATCGCCAATCAGATTGATGCCGGCCCCGGCCTCCCGCACGGCCTTGATCAGGTCGGCGTGGCGGGACCGGTCCAGAATGCAGACCATCAGGTCGGAAACTTTACAATTCTTTGCTTCGGCAACGCGGCGCAAGTTTTCCGCAGGAGTGTCATCCAGATCGACAATCCCTTGGGGCAGACCGCCACCAACAGCAATCTTATCCATGTAAACATCTGGCGCATGCAACAATTTGCCATCTTCAGCAAAGGCAAGGACCGCCAGGGCATTGGGCTCCCCTTTTGCCGTAATCGACGTGCCTTCCAGTGGATCCAGCGCGATATCGACACGCGGACCATTGCCGGTGCCGACCTCTTCACCAATAAACAGCATCGGGGCCTCGTCACGCTCCCCTTCGCCAATCACGACACGACCACGAATATCCAGCCGGTTCAGCGCGGTCCGCATTGCGTCCACCGCTGCCTGATCGGCTGCCATATTGTCGCCGCGCCCGCACCATTTCCAAGAGGCAATTGCCGCCGCTTCTGTCACGCGGGCTGCATCCAGCACCAAATTCCGATCCATATTCACCATTTATCGCTTCCTCTTATCACATGTATTGTTCGGGCCGCTTGGCGACACCGAATGTTTATCAGGCCCCGGTTATCGTTCGATCCGGATCACATGCGGCGGTTCTATCACCGCCGACAGTTCTTCGATCCGGCCCAGCGCCCGCTTCATTGCCGCTTCCGTCGTCTCATGCAGCGTCAAGACGACATCCACAGGTTCATTCGGATCACGGCCCCGTTGTATAATCGATTCCATCGAAACATGCTCGTCCCTCAGCGCGGCTGTCACGCCCGCGATCACACCTGGCTTGTCGATCACGCGCAGGCGCACGTAATAGGCCCCTTCCCGCCGTTCAATTGGATGGCTGGCAGAGGGCAATAAATGCGAGACAGGAACACCAAAAATCGGTCCGAAACGCCCTGCGGCAATGTCCATGATATCACTGACAACCGCAGATGCCGTTGGCCCCGCCCCTGCGCCGCGTCCTTCCAGAACCGTCGTGCCCACCGGATCGGCCTGTGTCACCACGGCGTTGAACACGCCTTCAACACGGGCAATCGGCGAATTTGCTGGCACCAGAACCGGATGGACACGCTGCATCACACCCTCACTGTCAGCGGAAGCCATTCCCAACAGTTTGACGCGAAAGCCCAGTTCTTCTGCGAAATCAATATCAACGGCGGCGATGCGGCTGATGCCTTCAATATAGACACCGTCAAAATCAACCGCCCGTCCGAACGCCAATGTCGCCAGAATGGCAAGCTTATGGGCGGCATCGATCCCCTCAACATCAAAGGTCGGATCAGATTCGGCATAACCCAGCTCCTGAGCCTCCTGCAGCACCTCTTCATAAGCACGACCCGTATCACGCATCGTCGACAGGATGTAATTACAGGTGCCGTTCAGAATGCCCTGAACACTTTCGATCTGATTGCCAGCAAGGCCTTCCCGCATGGCCTTGATAATAGGGATACCCCCGGCAACCGCCGCTTCAAAGCTCAGCGCAGCCCCTTGCTCTTCTGCCAGTTTTGCCAGTTCCGTGCCGTGGATTGCAATCAGGGCCTTGTTTGCGGTCACCACATGACGCCCGGCCTTTAGGGCTGCCTCGCAGACCGCCTTCGCGGTCCCTTCACTGCCACCGATCAGTTCAACGACCACATCACAATCGGCCTGCGACGCCATTGTCACAGCATCGTCAAACCAGGCGATCGAGCCGATATCACAGGCGCGCGTGCGATCACGATCCCGCGCCGAAACAGCGGTCACCAGAATGGGGCGACCGCTGCGGTGCGCCACTAATTCCGCCTGTCGTGCCAACAAGGACACAACACCGGCACCAACGGTACCAAGCCCTGCCACCGCAACTTTCAATACCTCGGCCATAGCCGTTTACTACCCCCTATGCGAAGACCAATTCGGCGCCTGCACGGTCATGCATCCGCCCCGCCAAGAAAACTGCGGATGTTGCGCAGCGATTGGCGTATGCGCTGGGTATTCTCCACGAGCCCAAAACGCAAGTACCCCTCGCCATATTCTCCAAATCCAACGCCCGGCGCGACGGCCACTTCCGCCTTTTCCAATAACAGTTTTGAAAACTCCAATGATCCCATATTCGAAAACCGGGGTGGTAAGGGTGCCCAGACAAACATGGTGGCTTCCGGCGATGGAACGACCCACCCAGCGCGGGCCAGCCCCTCAACCAACACATCGCGGCGTTCCTTATACAGGGCGCGAACCTCGGCGACACACTCCTGTGGCCCGTTCAGCGCCGCGGTTGCTGCGACCTGGATGGGGGTGAACGCCCCGTAATCAACATAGGACTTAATCCGCGCCAGGGCCGCGATCAGCCGCTTATTGCCCGCCGCAAAGCCGATACGCCAACCCGGCATGGAATATGTCTTGCTCAGGGACGAAAACTCCACGGCGATGTCTCTGGCATTCGGAACCTCCAAAATCGACGGTGGCGGTACGTCGCCAAAATAAATCTCAGAATAGGCTATGTCGGACAGGACGAAGATTTCGTGATGACGACAGAAATCAACGACCTCCGCATAGAAATCCAAATCAACGCATTGCGCGGTTGGATTCTGAGGGAAGTTCAAAACCACCGCCAGGGGTTTGGGGATGGAATGCGCCACAGCGCGGGCCAGCGATTCCATGAAGCTGCGGCGAAAGACGTCCAGCGGCTGATCCATCTCGCCCCCCGCTGGCATACTGCGCACAGCCCCGCCAGCCATTATGAAGCCAAAGCTGTGGATGGGATAACAGGGGTTTGGAACCAGCACAACATCGCCCGGGCTGGTAATCGCCTGAGCCAGATTCGCCAACCCCTCTTTAGAGCCCAGCGTCACGATCACTTCGCTTTCAGGGTCCAGCGACACGTTAAAGCGTCGCTCGTAATACCCGCTCAATGCCTTGCGCAGACCGGGTATGCCGCGGCTGGTGGAATAGCGATGCGTGCGGGGGTCTTTCACCGCCTCAATCATCTTGTCGACAATGTGTTGGGGGGTCGCGGAATCCGGATTGCCCATACCGAAATCGACCACATCAACACCCGCCTGACGCAGCTTGGCCTTTGCCGCATTGACTTCTGCAAAGACATAGGGGGGAAGGCGTTTTATTCTGTGAAAATCGGACATTACAACCGCATCCTCATGCTACAACTGAACACCAGTCTCTCTGTCTAGGTCCCTACAATGAGGCCAAGACGGTCATACTGAAATTCTCTGCTTTTAATATTGCAGGAAGATTTCGGCGCGGCGATTTCCAGCCTCTCCCGCCTCGGTTTCCTCTGAATATTTCAATTCCGTGGAGCCCCTGGCATCAACGACGATATCATCCAGGGGAATGCCCGCATCGACCAATGCCTGGCCAACAGAGGCGGCGCGGTCCAGCGATACCTTATAGTTCACAAGCGCTTGTTGAGATTGCGAACCCTGCGCGCCGGACTGGCTGGAATGGCCCACAACAACGACCCGCTTGCCGCCATCACGCTGATAAATCTGCGCGACCTGCCTCAGAATTCCACGGTCCCGTTCGGTCAGAGCCTCCCCACCAGACGGAAAGTAAATTGTTGCAATCATCTGTGTTGCCGTGGGGGCAGCGGCCACGCTGGCTGTCTGCTGGGCGATTGGCGCAGCAGAAGGCGGCGGAGCAGAAGGCTGCACCGGAGCCGTCCCGGCAGAAGATGATGTCAAAGGCTGGGGGGTTGGCGCAGGCTTTGGCGCAGGGCTGGCCGTTGCGCTGGCCGATGCGCTGGGGGCTGGCGCCGGGGTTGGTGCTGGGGTTGGGGCTGTCGCCAAAGGTGCTGGCGCTGGCGCCGGTTTAGGGGCCGGTGCTGGCGCTGAACTTTCCGGCGGTGGTGTGATAGAAGACGCCGTTGGCGGTTCTTCAGGAACCGCGCTTGGTAATGGGGCGGCTGAAATGCGCACCGGAGGTGCTTCGCGGCGAATAACTTCGTCCGTATAAAGTGCGTTTTCACGATCTGCGGCCAAAACATCCGACAGCTTCATATATTCCCGCTTTATCGACGGTTCTTCCGGCGCTTCGGGCACCGCCCCTAACTGCGGATAGGGCCCGTTGGCTCCTGGAACCGGCTTGGGTTCGGTGTTTTCAGCCGCCTTATCCGCGTCACTGCCTTCAAACCATTTGACGGGGTTGACGGCATCCACAACGTCCTTGCTGGATTCACAGGCCGTCAACAGGACCGGCACGGCTGCCACCAATAGAATATGCATCGATCGCCGCATCACCGTGTCACCCATCGCTCTTAGAACCAACATCAGACCTGTCACCCTTTTTAAATCCCGCCCTTTTCCCAAGCGGCGCATCATAGAAGCCATAGGCGCCAGCGGCAACCGAGCGATTACAAACCAATACCCCTAAATTCGACGTATCAGGATTCACTGGCCTTGGGTTTTACGTTGCAGTTCAGTATAACCAGCATAGCCTTTTATCGGAGAGTCGACGCACGCCGTCCAGCCTTTCGCATTCGGGCGCTATTGGACGATGTGCCGACCCTGAAACGAGTGGTCATAGTGGGAGATCGTGTAGCATGAGCCAGCAAACGCCAGAACCCGACGATCCACAAAACTGGGGTGATCCGGTAGAGTGGTCGCACAATATGGTCGCCATTGCGGAACGCAGCCAGCGACTGGTTCAGGATTTTCTGCAACGCCAGGCAAAAGATACAGAAAGCCCCTTTGGTCACGGCGACCCAATGCATATCGGTCACACCTTCCTGGAAATGACCCAGGCAATGATGCGGAATCCATCGGCTGTCTTGCAGGCGAATTTGAATCTGTGGACGGACTATATGAACCTGTGGACCGCAACGACGCGGAAAATGCTGGGGCAGGAATCCGAAGAAACGATTACACCTGAGAATGACGACCGCCGTTTTAAAGACGCCACCTGGACCGAAAACACCCTGTTTGACTATATCAAGCAATCCTATCTGTTGACCGCCCGCTATATGCAGTCAACGGTGCATGATGTGGAAGGCCTGGACGAGAAGGCGATGAAAAAGATCGATTTCTATACCCGCCAATTCGCCGATGCCATGGCCCCGACCAATTTTGTCCTGACAAATCCGGAAGTTCTGCGTGAAACCCTGGATACCAAAGGGGAAAACCTGGTTCGTGGCCTGGAAAACATGCTGGACGATATTGAGCGCGGCAAAGGCAAGCTGAAAATTTCCATGACCGACGCCGACGCGTTTGAGGTAGGGGGTAATCTGGCCGTTTCTCCGGGGGAAGTTGTCTATCAGAATGACCTGATACAGTTAATTCAGTATGCCCCGACGACGGAAACCGTCCATAAAGTGCCCTTGTTGATCGTCCCCCCCTGGATCAACAAGTTCTATATCCTGGACCTGCGGGAAAAGAATAGCTTCGTCAAATGGGCTGTCTCTCAGGGATTGACGGTCTTTGTCGTCTCCTGGGTCAACCCGGATGCATCCCTGGCCCAGAAGAACTTTACCGACTATATGCTGGAAGGCCCGGTCACCGCGATTGACAAGATTACGGAACTGACTGGCGAACCTGCGGTGAATATGATCGGCTATTGCCTGGGGGGCACGCTGACCGCCGCGACCCTGGCCTATCTAAAGGCGAAAGGGCAGGAAAAGAAGGTCAAATCTGTCACCTATTTCACCACCATGATCGATTTTGCGGAAGCCGGAGAGCTAGAAGTCTTCATCGACGAGGAACAATTGGCGTCCCTGGAAGCGAAGATGAATGAGCGCGGTTATCTAGAAGGGTCGGAAATGGCGACCACGTTCAACATGCTGCGCGCCAATGACCTGATCTGGTCCTTTGTGGTGAACAACTACCTGATGGGCAAAGACCCCTTCCCGTTCGACCTGTTATACTGGAACAGCGATTCAACCCGCATGCCCGCTGCAATGCATTCCTTCTATCTGCGCAAGATGTATCTGGAAAACAAACTGATCGAACCGGGTGGCATTGAATTGGATGGTGTGCCGATAGATCTGTCGACCATCAAGACGCCGACCTTTGTTCTGTCAACGCGTGAAGATCATATTGCGCCGTGGAAATCGACCTACGCCGCCGTGAATACCTATTCCGGACCCGTGAAGTTCTGTCTGGCCGGATCAGGGCATATTGCAGGCGTGATCAATCCGCCCAATCCCGACAAGCAGAAATATGGCTATTGGCTGTATAACCGCAAGGTGAAGGATCCAGAGGCCTGGCTGGAAAAAGCCACGCATCATGAAGGCTCGTGGTGGCCGGAATGGAAAAACTGGCTGGATAAATTCGACGGTGCCCAGATCGACGCTCGCCCGCCCGGCTGTGGCAAAAAGACAATAGAGCCAGCGCCAGGGTCTTACGTGAAGGCCAAGATCGGCTAATTTGCCTGGCGCTGCTTATCCAGTGGCATCCATGGGCAACATTTGCGTCAGCGAACCGGGCCGTATCCGTAGGTATGCAGCAGGAAGCGTTCGATACGATTCAGCACGGTTGCGGTGAACTGCAACTGTTCAGCGTTGATACCGCTTTCGCTGAGCTTCACCTGTTGTTCATCAATGACGTCATTGACCTTGTTTCGAACATTCAGGCCTTTTTCAGACAACCGCACCCGGATCGACCGACGGTCATGGGTTGAACGCTCCTGAATTAGATAGCCGTTCTCAACCATTTTCCGCACATTATAGGATACGTTGGAGCCAAGGTAATAGCCACGGTGCGTCAACTCACCCACGGTCAGTTCATCCTCTCCAATATTATAGAGAATCAACGCCTGAATGTTGTTGATGTCGCGAATGCCAAGCCGATCAATTTCACCTTTGACCACTTCGAGAAACTGTCGATGCAGCCGTTCAATCAATCGGATGACGCTAAGATACTCCTCCTTCACCGGCACATCTCTTTTATCGTTTTAGCATTGCCTCAGCGTATCCGACCAACCGAACCGCCAACGACAATTGTGTTACACCCATTTGCTCCCATCGCATAGCGGCAACCTTAATCGACGGGCTAAAGCTTTGTCTAGCCTCGATTTATGGGCCTAGCTGTCGCGCACCATTTTTATGATAGCAGAGAAATCCATACCCTCATTTCCCGAATCGGTAAATCGCTCATACATTTCCAATGCGCGCGCACCCAATTCAGTCTGTGCCTGAAAGCTTTTCGACGCCCCCTGGCTCAACCGCAGGTCCTTAACCATCATGGCCGCCGCAAAGCCAGGCTTATAGTCCCGGTTGGCAGGAGAGGTCGGTACCGGCCCTGG
Source organism: Hwanghaeella sp. LZ110 (assembly GCF_048892525.1). NCBI lineage: Bacteria > Pseudomonadati > Pseudomonadota > Alphaproteobacteria > Rhodospirillales > Aestuariispiraceae > Hwanghaeella > Hwanghaeella sp. LZ110. Next base: position 210,359 of record NZ_JBLZHT010000004.1, read on the forward strand.
AACCGGGCAATAGGTTGTCAGCGACCAGCACTGGCCAGAAGCCTTGGATGAAACATCGTACAGCTTCTGATGATCGAGACCCAATTTCTCTGCTAAAACAAATGCTTCAGCAACAGAAATCATCTGAATACCCAGCATCATATTGTTACAGATCTTCGCAGCCTGACCGTTTCCGGCACCACCGCAATGCACGATGGTTTTGCCCATCTTTTCCAGCACGGGTTTGGCGCTGGCAAAATCCGCATCGCTGCCCCCCACCATGAAGGTCAAAGTGCCGGCCTCTGCCCCACCAACACCGCCAGAAACTGGCGCATCGACCATGGGATAGCCCTTATCGGCCGCCATCTTCGCCACGATGCGGCTGGTTTCCACATCAATGGTCGAACAATCGATCAACAAAGCGCCCGCCGGCGCGGACCCCAGAATAGTGCCTTCATAGACATTCAGAACATGCGGCCCGGCAGGCAGCATGGTGATGACTACATCGACCCCGCTTACCGCCGTACGGGCGCTTCCAGCGCCTGTCGCCCCGGCATTGACCAGGGATGCGACATGATCTTCCGATAAATCAAAAACAGTCACATCATGGCCCGCCGCAATAAGATTGCGAGCCATGGGTCCCCCCATATTCCCAATACCGATAAATCCAATTTTCATGGCACTTCTCCCTAACAAGTGGCGCGCCCTATCCTAGCGCGTCCATTTCTTCATTTTACTGTTCCGAAACGCCGACGCAAACACTCAGAATTGCAAGTCCCCTTCCGGCGGCCGCTGAAAGAATGCCTCAACATCTGCGTCTTGGACCGCCTCCACTGTATCTGGCGCCCAATGCGGCGATTTATCCTTATCAATCAACAATGCGCGGACTCCTTCATGAAAATCGGACCCCGGTCGCAGGGCATGGCGAACCATCCTGTATTCCATCTGCATATTCGCATCAAAATCCTGCTGTGCGCCCCGTCGCAGTTGGACCAGTGTGACCTTCAACAAGGTTGGCGACTTTGTCGACAGATGTTTCAGAATGGTTTGCGCGATATCGCCACTATCCGCCCGCAAGCGGGCCAAAATATCTTCCATCGATCCATCAGAAAATATCTCGTCAATCTGACCCCGCAAGGCATCCAGGGCGGATGCTTCCGCCTTTGCGACATGCTGGGCGGCACAGGCACGAACAATGTCCCCCGGCGATCCGGCGGACCAGTCCACCGCTTCCAGCGCTGAAAAAAACGATTCTCGCGCCGATGCGGGCATGTAGTGATCGGCCAATCCGATAGACAGCATATCAGCCGCCCCCAGACGCGCGCCGGTTAAACCCAGATATAGCCCAACCTGGCCGGGACAGCGTGACAGGAAATGACTGCCGCCCACATCCGGAAACAGGCCGATCCCGGTTTCCGGCATGGCGAAAACAGTTCGTTCCGTGACGATACGACAATTGCCATGCACCGACAGGCCAACGCCACCGCCCATGGTGATTCCATCCAGAAAGGCGATATAGGGCTTTGAATACAGGTGAATGGCCCGGTTCAATCGATACTCCGCCTGAAAAAACTCCCGGCTTAAAGGATCCTGTGCCTGACCGGCCTTACTGACCGCAATAACATCGCCGCCGGCACAAAAGGCCCGGTCCCCTGCCCCTTCAATAACCACGGCCTTGATACCTGGATCAGCCTCCCATTTGGTCAATGCGGATTGTATGCAGGTCACCATATCAAACGTGATCGAATTTAGGGCCTTTGGCCTGTTCAACACGATGAACCCGACGCTGCCGCGTTGCGACAGCAAAACATCTTCAAAATCTTCCATCGAAAACCCTACACCAGACCATCGAGAATGAGCTTGTGCGCAGGATACGGGAAGGCAATCGTTAGTCAACAAACTCAGCAACAACAGACCGGTCAGGAACCAGTCCGCGCTTAAGTCTGTCCAGCACCACAGTTGTTCACAAATGGACACAACGCAGGGTCGCCAGACGTGACCATGCAGGATAAGGTTCGCCCAATACGCTTTCGGACTGTCTTACGTCAGCGGATAAAAAACGAATGATACCGCTGTGTTCCTTTCACTATTCGGGCCCCTACTATGTCACTGACCTTGTATTACGCACCTGACAATGCCTCTCTAGCCCCGCATATTGCGCTGCGCAGAATTGGCGTCCCGTTTGATTTGGTGATGATTGATAAATCCAGAAGTGACCAGAACAGCGATTGGTACAAGGCGCTAAACCCCCATCAACGCGTTCCAACGCTGGTACATCGAAACCCTGCAACCGGGGACACTGTTGTGCGGGAAGCCGCTGCTATCTGCCTGTATCTGGATGACCAGTTTCCCGCAGCCGGATTGATGCCCCCCACCAAAAGCCGGGATCGAGGCGTTGCGCTGGATTGGCTGATATACCTGACCAACACGGTGCAGGCCGACCTGATGGTCTGGAACTACAATTTTCGATACGCACAAACAGACGCGCAAAAAGCGACCTTGCGCGAACTGACCGGCGCCCGACTTGTCGAGATGTTCAAGACCGCAGATCAGCATTTGGCAACGTCGGGGCCCTGGATCAGCGGTATCGCGCCCAGTTGCGCCGACTATTTTCTATTGATGTTGGCGGGTTGGGGGGAACAGTTTGGTATCTCACCCCTGCCCTCCACCAATGTCAGTATCCGACGCCATGCGCTGGCCTGTCAGGCCCTGCCGGAGGTTCAGGCCGCTTTTGAGGCGGAGCAGATCTCCGTGTTTTTCCAATAGAGGCTTGATGGTTCGTGGCATTTAAACTCAAAGGTCCCAACACACTGGGCATAGTATGTGTCCTGCTGGCGGTGATGTTCTTTTCCGCCTCCGACATGCTGATCAAATGGTTGGGCGGCACCTATCCGTTGCATGAAATCATCTTTGTGCGGGCCTTCGTCGCACTGTGTATTATCGCAGGTCTTTTCGTGCCGTTGGAAGGCGGCTATCGCAATCTGCTCACCAAGCGCATGCCGCTGCATATTCTGCGCGGCTGCAGTGTCATTATCGCCAATATGGCGTTTTTTACCGGTGTTGCATCCTTGCCCATTGCCGATGCAACGGCGATCTTCTTTGTCGCCCCCCTGTTCATCACGGCCTTATCCGTGCCCTTTCTGGGTGAAAAAGTGGGGTTTCGTCGCTGGGCAGCGGTCAGTGTCGGTTTGATGGGCGTCATCATCATCATCCGACCGGGCACCGATGCCTTCAAATGGGCCGCGCTTGCGCCAATTCTGGCCGCTTTGGCCTATGCGACGATGCAGATCACGGCACGACGATTGGGGGTCACCGAAAAGGCTTCGGTCATGGCCTTCTATATTCAGCTAACCTTCTTATGTTTTTGCACGCTGGCCGGGCTTACCGTTGGGGATGGCCGCCTCGCAGAAGGGTTGGAAGACCCAAGTTTACTGGCCCTTTTAAGGGCCTGGCGCATGCCCAGCACCGATGATCTGTTGGTGATGCTTGGTGTTGGCGCATTATCAGCCTGTGGCGCCTATCTGATTTCACAGGGTTACAGATCCGTCGAAGCCACCATCGCCGCCCCCTTCGAATACATCGCCATGCCCATGGCCGTGATGTGGGGTGTGGTCGTATTCGGCGAGCTTCCAGACAAAGTCGCCATCGGTGGCATTTTGTTGATCGTCGCCAGTGGCCTGTATTCCTTCTGGCGCGAAAACATCCGAGGAACCCCAGTTTCTGCAAAGGCACAAATCATCAAGGGGCGATAACAGGGGCCCGATCCAGCGGCCGTGTGAAGAGAACAATTATGCCCGCGCACGCAATGAACACCATTCCAACCAGTGTGGCCGCATCTGGAATTTCTCCAAAGAAAACGTATCCCCAGAAACCAGCAAAGATCAAAAAGGCATAGTCGAAGGTTGCTATCACTTGCGGATGGGGTGACTGATATGCTTTTGCCAGACCGATGCTAATCCCGACCATCAACACGGCTAAAATCCCAATCACCTGCCAGTTTTGCGCCGTCATAAAGCTCCATGCGCCCAATAGGAATGGATAATTCACCGACCAGAATACGTCGCCAATGAAGCTCATTAGCAAGCTGACCACGGATCCAACGGTGAACAGCGTCATATTGAGCCACAGTGCAAGTATTGGTGCCGAGACGTGACTGCACTTTGCCCGCGTTAGAATGGCCGCAATGGCATACATGAAGGCCGCGAAAACCGGAACTAAGGCCAACAGTGAAAAATCACTGGTCGTGGGTTTTACAATAATCAACACACCGGCAAAACCGGTCAGAATAGCGATCCAATGCCTGCTGGTGATACGCTCCTTCATAACAAATGCAGACAATCCCGTAATAAAGAGTGGGGCCGTATAAAGTGCTGCGGCAATCACTGACAGGTCCAGGACAGGAAGCACACCATAGATACTGAGATACATCAGGGCGAGTGCGATGCTGCGCAAAAACACCCAGCCAAACCCGGCTACATAAACCTTTCTTTTGGTGATCAAAAAGAGGATTGGGACGACGATCACAGATCGTAGAACATATATCTGCCAAAGCGTCATGTCGGAGCTGGATTTTTTAACGAACGCATCCGCCAGCGCCATTGCGAAAACCGTCGCGAGAATTGTCGCGATACCAATGGCAAGCGGTATAACAGTCTGTTTAGAAACAGAAATAGAATGGGGCATGGCCGATCTCCTAAAGGCTTGCCCACTGTCTATCAGCATTAGATAATAGCGAATAGTAAGCTCAAAATTACTTTAATGTTTGGTAAAATCGAACAATGAACCGATCTGATCTTCACGCCCTGCAAACGTTTTTAGCCATTGCGGATCAAGGGTCCCTAAGGGCGGCGGCGCGTGTTCTTGGCGTCAATCCACCGGCCATATCGCATCAATTAAAGAACTTTGAAGATCGCCTTGGAACGCCGCTATTTGTTAGAACGACACGGTCTGTCACACTCACCGATGCCGGGCAGACTTTGTATGATGGTAGTCGCTATCTGTTGGGAGCGATTCAAGATACAGTCGATAACACCAGAAATGCCGCGCAGGCTAAGACAGGCCAGCTTCGCATAACGCTGCCATTCCGCGCCTGGCAGCTGATCGTGGCGCCAAAACTCGCCGGTTTCCAAGATACCTATCCAGGTATTGAACTGGACTTAACAATCGAAGAATCACTAACAGATATCATTCAAGGCGGATTTCACGCAGGAATTCGTCTGGGCGACCATCTGCAAGAGAACATGATTGCGACACGACTCTCCGCAACTGAGGAGGCCGCTTATATCGCGTCACCCCGCTACCTCGAAAAACACGGAACACCAAACAGACCCCAGGACCTGCTGACCCATCATTGCATACGGCATCGATGGCAGAGTTCTGGACGCATTGCGACTTGGCAGTTTACGGGCACGAAAGAAAACTACACGGTATCCCCACAAGGTGGACTTATTTTCAATGATTTAAGGTCTGTTGTCGATGCTGCATCTCGTGGGTTTGGTATTGGCTGGTCCCTTAAACGAGGCGTCCAGGAAGACCTTGATACAGACCGACTGGTCCAAGTCTTAGCGGATTATACGCCGATGCGCCCCGGCTTCTTCCTATATTTTTCCAAGCCACTCAGGTCGCTTCGTTTACTCCGCGTTTTCATCGAACATTTTCGGGCGACCTAAATGCCCGCCTCTATAGCATCAATTTCATGCCATGGTGGCTGGCGACGAAGCCCACCTGTTCGTAAAAGCGCTTGGCGTCCTGACGAGCGGTGTTGGTGGTCAACTGTACCAACCCACAATTCGCCGCCTTCGCCTGATCAATCGCCCACAGCATCATTTCCTGGCCGATCCCCTGGCCGCGCAAATCACTGCGAACGCGCACGGCTTCTATCTGCAGCCGTTTTTTGGCTTGCTGGCTGATGCTGGGAATAAGGGTCAATTGAAACGTACCGACGGCCTCCCCATCGCGCTCCACCAACAGGACACGGTTGTTGGGGTCTGCGTCGATTTCAGCGAGGGCTTTCAGATATAGCGGATCAGCCGGATCACGGTTTTCCCGGATCCGGCCTAAATCATCATCCGCAAGCAAGGCAATGACCGTGGTCAGGTCGGCGGGACCGATATCGCGATAGGTCAGTCCCGCCATGATGCGCCCTTACCAGGTATCCATTTCCTTTTTCAGGTTGCCATCAATGGCATCCAGGAATTGGGTTGTGGTCAGCCATTTCTGGTTCTCACCGATCAACAGCGCCAGATCCTTGGTCATGTGGCCGCTTTCGACGGTTTCAACGCAAACGCGCTCAACCGTTTCAGCGAATTTAATGACATCGGGCGTATCGTCGAATGTACCACGGGCTTTCAGACCGCGTGTCCAGGCAAAGATGGACGCGATCGGGTTGGTGGAGGTTTCCTTGCCAGCCTGGTGTTGGCGATAATGCCGCGTCACCGTGCCATGGGCCGCTTCCGCCTCAACCGTTTTGCCATCTGGTGTCATCAGGACAGAGGTCATCAGACCCAAGGAGCCAAAGCCCTGGGCCACAGAATCTGACTGAACATCGCCGTCATAGTTCTTCGCGGCCCAGACAAAATCGCCAGAGCTCTTCATCGCAAAGGCAACCATGTCATCAATCAGACGGTGCTCGTACCAGATGCCAGCCTCTTTGAAGATCGATTCGAATTCCTGTTCATAGACTTCCTGGAAGAGGTCTTTGAAGCGGCCATCATAGGCTTTCAGAATGGTATTCTTGGTCGACAAATAGACCGGGAATTTTCGATCCAGACCATAGGTCATGCAGGCCCGAGCGAAACCGCGGATCGATTCATCCAGGTTATACATGCCCATGGCGATGCCAGAGCCTTCAAATTTGAAGACCTGGTGGCGAATGGTCTCCCCATCCGGGTCTTCCGGGGTGAAGGTGATCGATAGCAGGCCAGCACCTGGGATCAGGAAGTCGGTTGCCTTGTACTGATCCCCGAAGGCATGACGCGCGACAATAATGGGCTTGGACCAGCTGGTTACCAGACGCGGCACATTCTGACAGACGATCGGCTCGCGAAAGACGGTGCCATCCAGAATGTTACGGATCGTACCATTGGGAGAGCGCCACATCTTCTTGAGTTTGAATTCCTCCACCCGCTGTTCATCGGGGGTGATCGTCGCGCATTTCACGCCAACGCCATACTGTTTGATCGCATTCGCGGAATCGATGGTGATCTGATCATCCGTCTCGTCGCGCTTTTCAATGCTAAGATCATAGTATTTCAGATCGATATCAAGATAGGGCAGGATCAGTTTGGACTTAATAAAGTGCCAGATGATCCGGGTCATTTCATCGCCATCAAGTTCTACAACCGGTTTAGCGACCTTAATCTTTGACATGCGTGGGGCTCCCCTCAACGTCAGTGATAGGAGGGACCGCAGACCAAGCCGCATCGCGCGCCCGGCATCGGCCCCAATGACTTTCGGCGCGGACCATACAAGACCGCCCCGGAACCCGCAATCATCCCGCACATGATTGTGGATATGTCATATAATTTTGCCCACGCATCATGCGCCCGCATGAGCGCAACAAAACCATCATGCGCCCGCATGAGCGCGATAAAAAGCCATCATGCGCCCGCATGAGCGCAACAAAAACCATCATGCGCCCGCATGCACGGCTGGAAAGACCCCTACCGGACGAATTGGCCACGCAGGGCGATTGGGTTCTGTCCGAAGCGATGCCTGAACGCACGGGTGAAGCCTTCCGATGATTTATAGCCATAGCGCCGTGCGATGGTATCGACCCGATCGCCTTTGGCGACATCCTGCTGCGCCAGGGTCAGGCGCCAACTGCGCAGATAGGCACTGGGAGGCTGGCCGACTGTCAGAGCGAAAATCTCGGTAAAACGACTGAGCGATAGACCGGCGATTTCCGCCAGTTCCTGATTGCGCCAATCACGCCCTGGCCTGTCATGCATCGCGACCAGTGCGCGACTCAACCGGGGATCTGACAGACCGGCCAGCAAGCCAGACCGATCTGACCCCCGCTCAATCTGCATCCGCATCAAGCGAATGATCAGCACTTCACACAGGCGACTGATCACCGGATCTCCGCCACAGCGTTTCCCCGTTAGCTCACTTTGGATCAGGGCGGCAAGGCTGGCACTTTCCAAATCCTGCTTCAGGTCCAGCGTGACACAATCCGGTAAAGCCGCGATCAAGGGGTTGGACAGGCCGCTCCACTCTATCGCGGCACAGAACAAAAGGGCCGCCTCGTCAATATCACACCAGTCTTTGTCCAGACGATAGTGGACCATTCTGGGCAGACCATCCGGACCGGCCAGCAATACCAGTGTCGCCTGCGCCAAGGGTGCCGGGCGGACATCCAGACTGAACCGTTTCAAAAAGGTCGCAAGGCGATCGTAAGGGCACATTTCGGGTAAACCATCGATTATTTCGGATTTTTCTGACTTTGATATTGTTATACTCATCCCCATATCAACGCAAATACAGATTGGAACGACGATGCTGCTGCCCCGACAAAAGACCCCGTCCCTGACCCTTGAGACCCTGAAAGATGGTGAATTCGATCTGGCCAGCGATGGGGGTGAACGCGGTACTGTGATTTGCTTTTATCGCGGGCTGCATTGTCCGATCTGCGCCAACTATCTGGCAGAGTTTGAAAAGCGCGTTCCTGATTTCGCGGAACGTGGCGTGAAAACCATCGCGATCAGTTCCGATACCAGGGAGCGCAGCCAGGCAATGGCTGATAAGATCGGCGCCCAGGCCCTGCGCTTCGCCTATGACCTGCCCTTGGCAAAGGCACGAGAATGGGGGCTTTACATCTCTACCTCTCGCGGCACCACCTCAATAGGGATTGAAGAGCCTGCATTGTTCTCTGAACCAGGCCTGTTTATGGTGACCCCAGAGCAAACCCTGTATTACGGATCCGTGCAGACCATGCCCTTCGTGCGGCCACATTTTTCCGAACTGGTTGGCGCCCTGGATTTTGCCATCAAGAACAACTATCCGGCGCGCGGAGAATATAACGGCGCCGTCTAACCAACCCGAAAGGTGATCATGACTGATACTTCGACCTATACACCCCCGAAAGTCTGGAAATGGGAAAAAGAAAATGGTGGTGCCTTTGCCAGCACCAACCGACCCATTGCCGGGCCGACCCATGATAAGGACCTGCCGGTTGGGGAACACCCCTTCCAATTGTATTCCCTGGCGACGCCCAACGGGCAAAAAGTCACGATCATGCTGGAAGAACTGCTGGCCCAAGGCTATAGCGGCGCGGAATATGACGCATGGCTGATCAAGATTGGCGATGGCGATCAATTCGGCAGTGGCTTTGTCGACGTTAATCCCAATTCCAAGATTCCAGCCCTGATGGATCACAGCACGAATCCACCGGTTCGGGTCTTTGAATCCGGTGCGATTCTGCTGTATCTGGCGGAAAAGTTTGACGCGTTTCTGCCGTCTGATCCTGCCGCCCGTACCGAATGTCTGAACTGGTTGTTCTGGCAAATGGGCAGCGCCCCGTATCTGGGGGGCGGCTTTGGACATTTCTATCACTATGCCCCCATCAAGATTGAATATGCCATTGATCGGTTCGCCATGGAGACGAAACGTCAATTAGACGTCCTGGACCGTCATCTGGCGGAAAACGAATACATGGCCGGTAAAGACTATACGATTGCTGATATCGCGATCTGGCCCTGGTACGGAAATCTGGTGGCTGGAAAGCAATATGGTGACGCCGCCACCTTCCTGGAAGCCGACAGCTACACACATGTCGGTCGCTGGCAAAAGGCAATTGCCGCGCGTACCGCAGTTCAGCGTGGGCGTATGGTCAACCGGATGTCCGGAGATCCATCAGAGCAACTGCACGAACGTCACAATGCCAGTGATTTTGACACCAAGACCCAGGATAAACTGAACGCGGCAGAATAACCCCGCCGCATTTTTCGAACTGAAGCCGGCTCAGGCGCGATCCAGACGGTCTTGACCCGTCCGCGCCTGAGCCGCGCCTTCCATCAGGGTCGGCAAGACATCGTCGACATGATCAACGACGCGAAACAGCCGCAAATATTGTTCGCGCACAAATCCTTCGCGAACCTGATGTTCGACCAAATGCACAAAATGGTCCCAATAGCCCTCGCTGTTTAACAGAACGATGGGTTTGGTGTGCAGGTTCAACTGCTTCCAGGTCAGAATTTCAAAAGTCTCGTCCAGGGTTCCCAATCCACCGGGCAATACCACGAAACCATCGGAAATTTCCGCCATGCGAGCCTTGCGATCATGCATGGTTTCCGTGCGAATCAGCTCTGTCACATTCATCTTACCGACTTCGGCCTGATCCAGAAAATGCGGAATAATCCCCGTCACACGCCCGCCTGCATCCAGAACGGCCTGGGACACGACCCCCATCAGGCCAACCGCGCCGCCGCCATAGACCAGCCGGATATCCGACTGCGCCAACAAGGTTCCCAAATGTCTGGCCGCTTCTGTAAAGGCCGGTCTTCCGCCGAAACTGGAACCGCAATAAACACAAACCGATCCGATTGAAGAATGCACTGGTTCAATATCCTTTTGCCGCACGGGGCGTCTGATTGATAACGCTGGCAGTGTACCGCCCCTGACCAGACGGGTAAAAGCCGAATTTTCCGTGATCCTGTCAGGGACAGCGTTGGAATTGCACGAAACGGCGTGGCGCATTATGCTGCGGCACGAAACAGGCACTCACGATAGATGTGAGTGTGGAATGAAAGTGGGGGCTAGCGTGAACCGAACAGTATTGATCGGCGTGATCGGGGGCGTGTTGGTTTTGCTCGCCCTGCTTCTGACATGGCTCAGCACGGACAGCACACCGCCGCCCATAGACGCTACCCCGACGGAGCAATCTGAGGGGACGGATACTGGCACGGCGGCGTCAGACAGCAATGCGGCCAGCACTGAGGCACCCCCCAAGGCGGACTCTAGCGCTGCTGACGCGTCGGCTGCCAGTGAAACTGTGACGGACACTCAGCAAACATCCACTGAGACTCCCAACGCAGCGCAACCCGCTGAACCCGCTGCGGTTAGCCCGCCCAGCTTCGACGTTGTTCGCATTGATCCCAATGGGGATACGGTCATTGCTGGTCGTGCTCAGCCTGGGTCCAAAGTCACCATTATCGACAATGAAAAGGATCTGGGGGTAGTTGATGCGGACAGTCGCGGGGAATGGGTCTTCTTACCCGGCAGCCCGTTGGACCCTGGCCCACATGAACTAACCCTGCGATCGAAAATGCCAGAAAATGAGCCTGTTACCGGTGACGGCAAGGTGGTTCTGGTGGTTCCTGCACCGGGCAAAGATATCGCCGGGCGCGACACAGACAGCGAAACACCGCAAGCGCCCGTCGTCGTGCTGGTCCCCGACAAGAACAAGCCGGGCGCGGAATTGTTGCAGGCCCCGCCAAGAAGCAGCGGCCTGTCAGAACCGGGCGGCGTGCAGAATGCAGATGGCACGTTAAGTGTTGAAACCATCGACTATGACTCGGCCGGGAACATTTCTGTTGCGGGCAAAGGCCCCTTGGAATCGGTCATTTTAGGCTATCTGGACAATCGGTTGATTGGCAGCGGCCATGTCAATGAAAGCAGCAAATGGCGCATCAATCCAAGCCAGGAAATCAGCCCTGGCATTTACACGATGCGGTTTGACGCGGTGCGCGGCAATTCAGTGATTGCCCGCTTGGAAATTCCATTCAGCCGCGCGGCCCCGCTGACGGATCTGCAAGGCGATGCGTTCATCATCGTGCAACCCGGCAACAGCCTGTGGCGGATCGCCCGACGGGCCCTGGGCAGCGGTTATAACTATACGGTGATCTATGAGGCCAACAGTGACCAGATCATCGACCCGGATCTGATTTATCCAGGACAGGTTTTCGAGGTTCCAAAGAACTGAAGCAAGGTCACCGGGAGCATTCAACCGCCTGGAATTCAATTTGATTTTCCAGGCAGAGCGCCCATTTTAAGGCGGGTGAACCTTTTGTTCCTGACAACACCGTCGCAGCAATCGACTGGCAAGGATTGAAATGATGAAGAGTGCATTGGAAACAGTTATGGTGCCCATTCACCGTGAAGGGTATCCGTTCATCCTGCTCTTTGCCGTATTCGGATTAGGGATCGGCATGCTGTGGGCCCCGCTATGGGGTGTGGGCATCGTCCTGACAGCCTGGTGTGTCTATTTCTTTCGCGACCCGAACCGCGTTACCCCAACGCGGCAAGGCCTGGTCATCAGCCCGGCCGATGGCGTTGTGCAAAGCGTCGGCAAGGCGGTTCCCCCTGCTGAACTGGACATGCCCGACAAGGCCGTCTGGCGCGTCTGTGTCTTCATGAATGTATTTGATGTCCATGTGAACCGGTCGCCGGTCGATGGGACAATCACCAAAATGGACTATCGCCCTGGCAAATTTCTCAATGCCTCCCTGGATAAGGCCAGCGTCGACAATGAACGTCAGTCCTATCGCATTGAAACACCGACGAACAAGGAACTGGCGGTTATTCAGATCGCAGGGCTGGTCGCGCGGCGCATCCTGGCCGATGTCGAAACCGGGGATGATGTTCAGGCCGGGCAGCGCATCGGCATGATCCGCTTCGGCAGTCGCGTCGACGTCTATCTGCCGCCCAATGTGGTCCCAATGGTCTGTGAAGGCCAACGCGCCGTCGCTGGAGAAACCGTGCTGGCGGATATGGGCGGGGTAAAGGGGAAGGAAGGCGTTCGGGAAGGCGCCATCCGATGATATCGTCATTTCATTCCAAGGCCACTAAAGAGGCTTATTCATGTTAAGGAAACGCCCGTCCGATAAGGATCGCCCGGCCCGGTTCAAGGGCACAACGGTAGCGCGCATGATTCCCAACATGATTACGGTGGCGTCGACTTGTGCCGGCCTAACGGGCATCCGATATGCACTGGAGGCACGATGGGAATTTGCCGTCGCCGCCATTCTGGTTGCCGCCCTGCTGGATGCCCTGGATGGGCGCATGGCGCGGTTGTTGCGCGCCACCAGTGACTTTGGCGCCCAGTTGGATTCTTTGAGCGACTTCGTTGCTTTTGGCGTTTCGCCCGCCTTGATCGTCTGGCTGTGGGGCCTGTCAGAACTGGGCGGTATTGGATGGGGCATTGCCTTGTTCTATGCGGTCTGTGGCGGATTGCGATTGGCGCGCTTCAACAGCCGGTTGGATAAATTGCCCCCCTATGCTTTCAACTATTTTCAGGGGGTTCCCGCCCCGGCGGGGGCAGCGATTGCTCTGTTGCCGTTGGCGATTGGCTTCACGCTGGGTGACCCCAGCACCATTCCGGCCTGGGCCGCCGGCATTTGGATGGTCTGTGCGGCCCTGTTGATGGTCAGCGAAGTCCCGACCTATTCTTTCAAGAAATTCAAACTGGCCCCCAAATTTGTCCTGCCCTTCATGGTATTGATCGGTTTGCTGATTGCAGGTCTTGCCAGTGCCCCCTGGGAGGTTCTCAGCCTGGTCGGCCTTGCCTATCTGGCCACGATCCCTCTATCACTTGCCAGTTATCGACGCCTAAAAAGCGAAGCAGAGCGCCTGCAGGCCGATGCCCCGGTTAACCAGACAGACTCCGCATCTGATCAGAATGGTGCTGCCATTCACCCGCTGAGGAAATCCTAAACCACAACCGTCCTATCACTTGAGACAGCGATAGGTGACGCGGTTTTTTTTGTTGATGGGACAATCATTGAAAAATGTGTCGTGGTCCCAGACCTCAACCCGCCGCGTTTCATCCGGGCAAGCCTCCAGCGCCAGTTCCGCCAATGCTTCCCGTGTTGTGTTGCTGGCGGAATAGCACAGGGCGACACGCGGGTCCTTGGATAAAGGTGTCGCCAATGTCCCGGTTGTCGTTGGCGGTTCCGCACAGGCCGACAGCACACCCGCGCACAGCGCGACGGCGATCAGCAGCTTACCGGGGGCAATTGTCACGATCATTTTCATATCGCGGTTATGGCATGATTTTTCCAAACGAACCAAGTCTGTTTTCATCAAATCAAACCAAAGCCCTCATAGCGTCATCCAGACCTTGCACCGTCATTGGAAACATCCGACCTTCGATCTGCTGCTGAATCAATTTGATGGACTGGTGATAGCCCCAGCGCGCCTGTGGTTGCGGGTTGATCCAAACAGACCGGTCAAAATGATCCAGAATGCGCTGCATCCACACCTGACCTGCCTCCTCGTTCCAATGTTCAACACTGCCACCTGGATAGACGATCTCATAGGGTGACATGGTCGCATCCCCTACGAAGACGACCTTATAGTCCTTTGGATAGGTGCGCAGGAACTCCCAAGTCGAGATCCGACTGCGATGGCGATTGCGCATATCAGAAAATAGATATTCATATGTATAGTTATGAAAATACAGCGATATCAGATGCTTAAATTCCGTTCCCATGGCATCGAACAGCTTTTTGCTGTCCAGGATATGATCATCCATGCTGCCCCCCACGTCATACAGGGCGATGATCTTCACCGCATTACGTTTTTCGCGCTGCCATTGAATATCAACATAGCCGCCATTGTCAGCCGTGCGGCGAATGGTGCCATCCATATCCAATTCCATGCCCGACCCCGTGCGGGCAAAGCGCCGCAACCGGCGCAAAGCCACTTTCATATTGCGATTGGATAGGGGTTCATTAGTGTCCAGGTTTCTGAACTCGCGCTTATCCCATACCTTCACCGCCTTGCGATGGCGGCTCTCATCCTGACCAATTCTGACACCTTCGGGATTATAACCATAAGCGCCAAACGGGCTGGTGCCCGCCGTGCCGATCCATTTGCTGCCGCCCTGATGACGTTTCTTCTGTTCCTCCAGGCGTTGCTTCAGGGTTTCCATCAAATTGTCAAAGCCCCCCAGGGCCTCAACCATCGCCTTTTCCTCGTCGGTCAGGTGCTTTTCTGCCAGTTTCATCAGCCATTCGGTAGGAAGCGCCATGGCTTCGGGACCACCTTCTGATAAGACACCCTGAAAGACCTCTGAAAAGACACGGTCGAACCGATCCAGATAGCGTTCGTCCTTCACCAGGGCCGCGCGCGCAAAATAGTAAAACTGCTCTGTCTCACGCCCACAAATATCCTGAGACAGCCCTTCTAGAACGCTGAGATACTCCCGCAGGCTAACCGGCACACCAGCAGATTTAAGCTTGTAGAATAGCGTGGGAAACATGGACTGCCTCTATGATGTTACACAGGAATACTAACGGTCAAAAGGACATGATCCAAGGATCAAAAGCATTTATGAAAAAATCCAAATAATCGAAACGCTTCAGAATATTTCAAATGAAGCACGAAATAATCAGACTTGCTCCCAGAATCACATTATCTTATTCTCATATGTGGTCTTAAGAAGAAATAAATCTGGACCTTTTAGCGATTGGATATGCGCTTGGATTCGGGATTTTTTCAAATGCATCCAGGTGAAAAGCTATCCAATATTAGGAACGCGGGATGAGAAACATTCCGGTGGAAAATCTGGTGGATGTCGCACGCAGTGGGCGGCGGGAAGATCGTTCTGCTCTGGCGGAAGCGATTGGTGAATTGTGCCTTAAGACCGGGCGCAACCTGTCCAACAAAGAAAAGGCGCTGGCTTATGACATCATATCGGCCCTGATACGAGACGTTGAATCGCAGGTCCGGGCCGCGCTGTCGCATCAGTTGGCAGACCAGAAAGACGCGCCGCATTCCCTGATCGTGACATTGGCAAATGACATTATAGAAGTCGCCCGCCCCGTCATTATGCGCAGTGTTGTTTTGCAGGATAATGACCTGATCGATATGATCGTCAGCAAGGCGGAATCCCATCAGGTAGCCGTGGCGCAACGGGAAAGCCTGCCGCAAAATGTTACTGAATCCCTGGTCCGGACAGAAAATTCTTCGGTGATCGCCGCCGCGCTTTCCAACACAGGGGCGCAATTTTCCGAACGTGTACTTGAAGATGTTGTCGGTCTGTCGCGCGAACATGAAGGGCTGCAAGGTCTATTGATTCAGCGCCAGGAACTATCGACCGCCCAGGCCCGGAAGATGTACGAATTCGTCGGGCAGGCCATGCGCAAAGGCTTAGAAGAGAAAATCGTCGCCAGCGGCAGCGATGTCGAAATGGACATAGAACAGGTTGTTGATCAGGCAATCGCCGAAGCCCTGGAACAGGAAGATTTTCTATCGCATCTGGATCAACCCGATGGGCATAATGAAACGGCGGGATCCGGCCTGCGACCGCATCCCCGGCAATTGGTGGGCGCGCTACAGCAGAATGACCTGTTCCGGTTTGAGGAACTGTTTCAGGAGCTGACCGACCTGACCGAACAAGGCGCCACACGTGTCCTGTATGATTCCGGTCCGGAAGCGATCGCCATTGCCTGCAAGGCCTGTGGTTTTGATCGACGAAATTTTGGGGATCTGCTGGCTCTGTTGCAGGGTGGTGGGGAGCCTGACAAGTTCCGTCAAACATCTGCCTATACAAAGATCATCGATTATTTTGAACGCATCGATGCTTCAGGGGCGGGGCGTGTTCTGGCCGCATGGCGTCGCGCACCCGATGACAGCTGGGTTCGCTGACGGCGCCAGGGTCAGCCAAAATTAAATGACGCCAGAACATCATGTTATCACACAGGGTGCCCTTACCACATTTTTCAGATAATACGACATTGCCAACGGGTCTGTTTGCGCAGGCGTTGCTTTAAGAAAGCGCTGTTACCGTTGCAGTAGTCGATGCCGGCTCTGAGCCTGATTTTTCAGGCTGATGCGTCACCAGATTCGGGGAATTCCCTGGCGCATCTGGCGCATCTGCGACCATCCGCTTGCACAACCCCTGAAGGAACGCCCCGGCGTCAATAGACAGGCTTTTGTGATGGATGTCCCCTATCACCTTTGCCGTCGATGTCAGGATGACTGTGCCGCCCCGGACCTCCCCATTCACGGTGCCAGAAATCTTGATCGTATCACCACAAATGGAGCCGTTTATTGTCGCGCCCTGCCCGATCGTGACCGTGCGGGTCCGTAAATCACCATCGATGCGGCCATCAATCTGAGCATCGCCTTCGGTTTCCAGATCACCCACAATCCGCATATCTGCGGCCACAATAGAGGGCGGCCCAGGACGCTGCGGCTTTCCGGTGTTTGCTGTGTGAGAGGGTTGCTTTGACATAGTACTGTTACGCTTAGATTTTGTGAACATGACGCCCTGCTTCAATAAAGCCGACCGGGTCCATGGCTGCGCCGTCAACGCGAATTTCATAATGGACATGCGGTCCCGTGCTACGCCCCGTGCTGCCCAGTGTACCGATTACGGTGCGATGTTCCAAGACCTCACCCACCTTGACCTTAATGCGCCGCAAATGCGCATAGACGGTTTTGATGCCACAGCCGTGGTCGACTTCAACCATATAGCCATATCCGGCATTGCGCCCTGCGAAAATCACCTTGCCTGGCGCAGAGACATGAACCGGAATACCGGCCCATCCGCCAATATCAATGCCACTGTGCATCGCAAGTTTTCCATTAATCGGATCTTTCCGCTGACCAAAGGGCGATGTCAGTTGGTAGTTATCGACCGGAGAGATCAAAGGCACACAACGCATCAGGTCATTCAAGGCTGACATACGCGCCAGGCGACTTTGCAGGATATCAACATCCGCTGCCAATTCGGCACCTGGGTTACCAATCGCCTCCCCAGCGTCGGCGCTGGCCACCTGAACACCATGATCCGGCAGCGCCCCATTCGTCTCAGGGATAATTTCCAACGGCCCACCCGTCCCGGCCTCGAAACCCGCACTGCGCAACAGCCGATCAACATCCAAACCGGCCATTTCCAACACGGCCTCATTGCGCGAAATGCCAAGCTCTGCCTCGTCCGTCAGGCGAGAGATCAGAACGGCCTGATTCTGCTGCACACTGGTCACTTCATCCAACAATTCACGGGTCAGTGAAACCTTTTGCTCCGGAGCATTCAGCGAATCCAAACGGGCGGGAGAATCGCCCGCAACCTGCGCCAACCCGACGACGACCTCACCAATCGCGGTTTCCATATCCACCGCATTATTGCGCGCCGTGCGGAGTTCCGCTGACAAATCCCCGATCTGGGATTCAAGTGCCTGTAATGCACTGACATCCCCCGCATCCTTTGGTCCGGTATAGGTGTCATTGGTCAGTTCCGCCAACCGCGCGACAACCACTTCCAGGCGGTGGCGGGTCTTATCCGTTGCGGCCTGATGCAGGTTCAATTCCGCCTCTACAACTGAAAGATCCGATGTCAACGCCTCCCGCTCCCCAGCCATGGCAACACGTTCGGTTTCCAGTTCCTTCAAACTCTCAGTTAAATTCGCGACATTGTTTGTCAGGCGCTCGCCTCGGGCCTCTGCCGCCGACAGCCCTGATTGCAGGGTTTCAACCTGTTGCGCCAAACGGGCGCGAATGTCATCCAGCCCTTCAACGCGGGATCGTTCCTCCGACAAGGCAGCCGTTGTGATTTGAAGCCGGGTCTCCAGCGTATCAATCTTACCATTTGCCTGAATCAATGAATGATCCAGCGCCGCCACCTTATCGCGCAATACCTCGCCCGTATCGGTCAGGGATACGATTTTCTGTCGTTCCCTGGTCAGAACATCATCGCGCTCGGATACGGTTTGCTCCAGACTGGCGACGGCATTCTGGCTGCCCTTCAGCGCATCTTCCAATTCTGCAATCCGGGCATGCAGTGCATCCCGGCTTTGGATAATACGATCCCGATCCGCCTGTGTCAGATCCAGGTCACGATTGATCTGATCGAATGCGCTTTCAATACCAGTCGTGACACTTGCCAGTTCCTGCAATTCGACGGCCCCCTGAGGCGCCGCGCTGTTATTCTGGCTCAAGATACCCTGCGCCAGACCCGCAATCTGGCTCTGATAATTCTGCAAGTCACCACGCAATTGCTCATAGGCAACACGGGCCTCCAGAATTTCCATCTGCTTTTTATCCAGATGTCGGTTCTGCAGCCAGACAAAACCATTGGCACCGGCAAGCCACAGAAATGTGCCACAAACCGCTGCCGTCATAACCATCTGGGGAACGGGCCTCAGCCGCAAATAGCGGACTTGCCCTTCAGACCGCAAAAGCAGTTCACGCTCCCGAAAAAGCCGCGCCAGCTTCGCTTTAATAGATTTGCCTGTTCCCGAACCTGTCTGGCCCGCCCGTGTCTGGAAATCCGTCATACCTGCCCATTACTGAATACCAGTGACTCAGATTGTGGCGC
Organism: Hwanghaeella sp. LZ110; assembly: GCF_048892525.1. Classification (NCBI taxonomy): domain Bacteria; kingdom Pseudomonadati; phylum Pseudomonadota; class Alphaproteobacteria; order Rhodospirillales; family Aestuariispiraceae; genus Hwanghaeella; species Hwanghaeella sp. LZ110. Next base: position 229,599 of record NZ_JBLZHT010000004.1, read on the forward strand.
ATCTGCCGGTTCTTGGCTCAGCGATGCGCCGTCAATCGACTCAGTGCGTTGATGGCTTTTAAGTCCCCTAACACCCTTCTGGGCCATCAATACATACCCGATGAAAGCGCGTCATGCGAGTCTAGATTTAACCACGTTCAATCAAGCCCGGCTCCTTCGGCCGATGTCTTCAGACAAGCCTGTAACCAATCCTTGAATTTCAGGATACGCGGTTCGTTCCGACGCTCTTTCGGACATACGAAATACCAGGGTGCGCGGCTTTCGACGGAAAATTCAAAGGGCTTTACCAGGCGACCACGATCCAGATCATCCGCCACAAAAGCCTGGGTCGCCAGGGACACGCCCTCGCCAGCGGCGGCTTCTTCTAAGGCCAGAAGGTAACTGTCGAAGCGCGATCCTTTCGGGGATGGGCTAAGGTCGGATATACCCGCTGCATTCAACCAATCAGGCCAGTCATTTTTTGCCGGATAGACTTCCAGCAATCGGTGATGACGCAAATCTTCAGGCCGCTTCAAGGGCGGGCCGGATTCCAACAGGCTGGGCGCGCAAACCGGAAACAGCTTTGCCTTTCCCAGGGATGTATAGTCCAGGTCTGCGTGTTTTGTCTCAACGAACAAGATTGCCGCATCCACCTCTCCGCGCGCAAAATCCCAATCGGTATAAGATGTCGCCAGGGCTATTTGAACATCGGGATGTTCCTTCGAAAACGCATGAAGGCGCGGCAGCAGCCACTTCACGGCCAGGGTGACATAAACCTGTATCGTCAACGGGCCGGAACTGTGCTGACGGCGCAGCATTTCCGTCCCAGCAATGATGTTATCAAACGCCTCCCGCAGGATGGGAAACAGGATTCGTCCTTCTTCCGTCAGATGCACAGCACGCCCCCCGCGCGAAAACAGGGGAACGGATAAATGATCCTCCAATGCCTTGACCTGATGACTGATGGCGGAATGCGTCACATTCAATTCATCCGCAGCCATCCGAAAGCTGCTATGGCGGGCCGCCGCCTCGAACGCCCGCAAGGCGCTTAAAGATGGCAGACGCCGATGACGGCTGATTGGCGTGTTTGTGTTAGTTTCTGTCACCTTGTGCATCCCCGAAAACATAACGGATCAAGGAAATCCCTGACTGTCAGAGAGTCCTATCAATGAATTCAATTTACCGATATTTGAAATGAAACCCATTGTCGAGCCACAGAATGACCACACGACTGTATGTGAATTTAATTCCTGCTCAACACCGATGTAAGCACCGACTGGATTAGTCGAGAAATTCAAGAGATCATATAGGGCGCGATGCGCAAATTGAACAGTTTGACCTTATTACAAAGTCTTCCTAAAACAGTTCCATGAGCAAAACAGACACCCTTCCCCTGCGCGATGCGACCGAACAGGATGGTCCCGCGCTTCAGTCGCTGTATTCCGCCTTTTACGCGGAAGAAGGCATTGTGCTGGACCCAGATCGCCAATGGCAAAACCTGCTGGCCATGATCCGGGCGCCTGGATCCAAAATGCTGGTGGCAGTCGCCCCCGATGGCAGCCTTATCGGGCTTGTTACCGCCACAATTACCTGGGGCGTGGAATTTGGCGCCTGCGCAGAGGTGGAAGATCTTTTTGTCCTGCCTGCCCATCGTGGGAAAGGTCTGGCAAAGCACCTGATGCGAACGGTCATTGATTTCTGTCAGGATCAGGGGGCAGAAATGGTCAGTGTGGTTGTAACCCCCGATGGATTGGAACAAAATCTAAAGAAATTCTACACGACGTTGGACTTTGTTGAGAGTGATCGGACCGTTTTCTATAAGTCCCTAAAAAGAACTGGCTAGGATCCACCCTATGGGCTTCAAGCGCTATGCCGTCTATTTTGGGCCAAGGCCGAATGAACCTTTACATGATTTTGGGAAATTCTGGTTTGGGATCGATCCCGAAACCGGCGCGTCCCTGCCAACCAGTCCTTTGCCCGGACATTCCGAGGATATGCATTCAGCGATCATCAAGGCACCCAGGCACTATGCCCTGCACGGAACATTGAAGCCGCCTTTTGTCTTAACTGATGGCACAGAGTATGGCGCCCTGAAAGAGGCGGTATCAGACCTTGCCGCAACACTAAGCCCAGTAACGCTGTCGCCCTTATATCTGAAAGATTTAAACGGGTTCCTGGCCCTGTGTCCCATGGAACCATCGGCTTCTTTGCGCGCTCTGGCAGGACGCTGTGTCACAGAACTGGATACCTTTCGACGCCCCGCATCGGAAGGTGAAATTGAAAAGCGACGCGCTGCCGGACTGACGCCCAATCAGGACTCAAACCTGCTGCGCTGGGGCTATCCCTATGTGCTGGATGACTTCCGCTTCCACATCACCCTAACCAGCCGGTTACAAGACAAGGAGAGACAGACAGTCGCTGCGGCCTTGTCGCCCAGAGTGAGCCCAATACTGACAGCGCCTACTGTGTTACAGGATTTGTGCCTTTATGGGGAACCGGAAGACGGCAGCCCGTTCCGCATAGTCGCGCGCATCCCCTTAGGGTGACGCCCGCTGATTCAAGGCGGCGATGAATGCTGCTTCTGCGTCCGCTAAAGACCCATTATTCTGGATGGTGACGACGTCGGGGCCATGGGGGAACAGCGGGGGCGCCCGACGCAATCTGGCTTCTATATCAGCCGCAGACTCTCTGCCGCGCACACTCAGCCGCTGTGCCAGAATGTTGGGGCTGGCGGTGACAACCAGAATCAGGCGGTTGGGAAATCGCGTGCGGATATCATCGATAACACTGCGCGACAGATTAACTAGGACAGAGCGGCCAAGAGCCAGAGTCTCTTCGATATCAATCGGGATACCATAAGACAAACCGTGCGCCTGCCAATGCAGGGTAAACCCTCCAGCGGCGGCTCTGGCCTGAAACTCAGCTTCAGAAAGGGCTTCATGGGCCTCTCCGCCCGCATCTTGGGGTCGGGTAATCGCCCGTGTGACGAAGCGGACCGGGCCATGCTCCCCGAAATGGCGACGGGCGGCATCAATCAGGCTGTCCTTGCCAGCGCCACTAGGGCCGACCACGCCAATAAAACGCCCCCGCGTCATGGGTCAGGAAACCCGAATGCCGTCGCGCCAGACCCCGCGCAGGATAGGATGGTGCCGATGGTCATGAACCCGCACCAGGTCCCCTTTCAACCCCACCGCAATTTCTCCACGATCTGTCAGTTTGGCGGCCCGCGCAGGATTGCGGGTCACTGTCGCCACAGCCGCTGGCAAGTCCATAGTGTCGGCCTGATCGACAAGCAGGAAGGCAGAATGGACCAGGCTGGCCGGGACATAATCGCTGGAGACAATATCCAGAAGTCCCAGTCTGGCCAATTCAATCGCAGCCACATTCCCCGAATGCGACCCGCCACGCACCAGATTCGGCGCGCCCATCAGAACGGCCAGACCCGCCGCGTGGGATGCTTCCGCCGCTGCGACTGTGGTGGGAAATTCCGCAATCGTCATGCGGTCGGATACGGCCTCGGCAACATGGTCTACGGTCGCGTCGTCATGGCTGGCCAGGGCATGCCCGTGCTGATGGGCCAGATCGACGGCATAGCGACGGTTTTTTTCGCCATACAGGCCCTGTTCCACCCGGCGCTCATCCATATAGACCTTCATCTGTTCGTCGTTGAAGCCCTTTTTGTGTTTGTAATACTGGACATATTTGCTCTCATCGACAAATTGGCGCTGTCCGGGTGTGTGGTCCATGATCGACACAAGTCCGGTCAAGGGGCGGTTGATCAATGGCTGTAGTAAATTTTCCAGATCCGGGAAGCATATTTCACAGCGCAGATGCACCAGATGGCGCGCCTTGAACAGGCCGTCCCTTTCGCCCGTCTCCAGCGCATCACAAATATCCTGCAACGCCTTCAGGCGAATATCGCCTTCGTCAAAGGCCCCAACTGAAACGCTGTCATAAACCGTCGTGATGCCCGCAGATATGATTTGCGTGTCATGGGCGATAGAGGCCGCAACAGACGGCCACACCGCACCGGGGCGGGGCATGATGTGCTTTTCGATATTATCGGTATGAAGCTCGATCATGCCAGGCATCAGATAATCACCCGCACAATCAATGACCTGCGCACCCGGCAGGGACGGAACCGCGTCTCCTTCTTCAATGGCCGTGATCAGACCATCTGTCACGGTCACACGCCCGGCCCCCATCACGCGATCGGCCAGAATTACCCGCGCATTGGCAAAAATGGTTGTCCCGATTGCATCGTGCAGATTGGCGTTCCTGGTGGTGCTTCGAATATCGTTCATGTCCCATTCCATATCTTTTGTTCAGGCGGATACCTTGAAATCGCCAATCGAGAATTCCCGATCACAGACCGCCGCTCGTGTATCGGCATCATGAAAGATGCCAACCAAAGCCCGTCCTGCCGCTTTTGACGATCTGATCAAATCCAGTACCGCCTCGCGATTGGCCTGATCCAGCGATGCGGTTGGTTCATCCAGCAGCATTACCGGATAATCTGCAACAAATCCCCGTGCAATATTCACACGCTGTTGTTCCCCGCCGGAAAATGTCGCGGGGGCAAGGTGCCACAGGGATTCCGGCAAATTGACCCGGGTCAGCATCACGGCGGCCTGATCCCGAGCCGTTGCGCCATCAACGCCGCGCATTATCAATGGTTCTGCAACGACATTCAGGGTCGAAACCCGGGGCACGACCCGCAGAAACTGGCTGATATAGCCCAATGTCCAGCGCCGCACCTGTAAGATGTCCCGTGCATTGGCTTTTGCGATATCGACCCAGCCCCCCTTATGCAAAACCTCTACCTGTCCCCCCTGGCACAGATAATTGCCATAGATCATGCGCATCAGTGTGGATTTCCCCATGCCCGATGGGCCTGCCAAGGCAACACATTCCCCGGCACGGGCCTGCATGGTCAATCCCTTGAAAACCGGCAATGTGATCCCATCCTGATTGTGCAGAGTGAAGGATTTTTCAACATTGGTCAGGCGCAGTAAATCAGTCATAAAAGCTCCCTCCCCGTCTCATGGATGCAAGACAGAGGATACAAGTAGCTGGGTATAGGCATCTTGCGGATCATCCAGGACCTGATCGGTTAGTCCCGTTTCAACGATCAGGCCACGCCGCATCACCACCAGTCGATGGGACAGCAACCGGGCCACGGCCAGATCATGGGTGACGATGATCGCACTGAGCCCCATTTCCGAGACCAGCCCCCGCAACAGATCCAGCAATCGGGCCTGAACTGAAACATCCAGCCCCCCTGTCGGCTCATCCATGAAGACCAGACGCGGACCGGTCACAAGATTTCGTGCGATCTGCAATCGTTGCTGCATGCCGCCGGAGAATGTGTCCGGGCGGTCATCGATGCGGCTGACATCCACTTCGGTCTTTTCCAGCCAATCCAGTGCCTGTTCGCGAATATTGCCATAGTGGCGGGCACCGCCTGCCATCAGCCGTTCGCCCACATTGCCGCCAGCGCTGACTGTCATGCGCAATCCGTCCCGCGCATGTTGATGCACAAAGGCCCAGTCGGTGCGCATCAACATACGGCGTTGAGGCTCTGATACGGTATGCACATTCAATGCGGAGCCGAGGCGATCTGTATACAGAATCTCCCCTGAATCCGGCGTCAGTCGACCGGCCAGACAATTCAACAGCGTTGTCTTACCCGACCCGGATTCTCCGACGATGCCGATCACTTCCCCTGGATACAGATCAAAGCTGATATCAGAACAGCCAAGATGCGGCCCATATGTCTTGGTAACGGATTGGACCGATAGTAAAGGCGTTTGGGCGTTTTCGGTCTCAGTCATTCTGCGGCCTCCTGCCCTGGGCCTTGATAGCCCTGCTGCTGACGTGTCGAACAATGATCCGTATCAGAACAGACGAACATCCGCGTGCCCTGATCATCCATGATCACCTCATCTAGGAAGCTGTTGGTTTCCCCACATAAAGAGCACGGTTCATCCCAGGCCTGAATCTCAAAGGGGTGATCCTCAAAATCCAGGCTGACCACATCGGTATAGGGCGGTACTGCATAGATCCGCTTTTCCCGACCCGCGCCGAACAATTGCAGGGCGGCACAGCGATTCATTTTCGGATTATCGAATTTCGGCGTCGGCGATGGGTCCATGATATAGCGATCATTCACCTTCACCGGATAGGCATAGGTCGTCGCGATATGACCGTGGCGCGCAATATCCTCATACAGTTTCACATGCATCAGGCCGTATTCTTCCAGCGCATGCATTTTACGGGTCTCGGTCTCACGCGGTTCCAGAAAACGCAGCGGTTCCGGGATCGGCACCTGATAGACCAAAATCTGCCCTTCATGCAGCGGCATTTCGGGGATGCGGTGACGGGTTTGGATCAGGGTTGCATCCTCGGTCTTTTCTGTCGTCGCGACTCCGGCGACACGCTGAAAGAATTTACGGATAGAAACCGCATTGGTCGTGTCATCGGCCCCCTGGTCGATCACCTTCAAAACATCGTCAGGTTCTAGAATTGAGGCCGTGACCTGGATACCGCCCGTGCCCCAACCATAGGGCATGGGCATTTCACGCCCGGCAAAAGGAACCTGATAACCCGGCACGGCAACGGCCTTCAGCAAGGCGCGGCGGATCATCCGCTTGGTCTGTTCATCCAGATAGGCGAAATTGTATTCCAGCTCATCGTCTTGTGTTTCCGTACTCATTCTGCGGCCTCCTTTGCTTCGAAGGCTGTACCCTCTTCCACGTGTTTGCGCATTTTCCGCACCAGATTTAGCTCCGACTGGAAGTCCACATAGTGGGGTAACTTCAAATGCTCCACGAAGCCCGTTGCCTGAACGTTGTCACAATGGGACAGGACGAATTCCTCATCTTGGGAAGGCGCTGTGCGCTCCTCTCCCAGTTCCCCTGCCCGCAGTGATCGGTCCACCAGCGCCATGGCCATGGCCTTGCGCTCCCCATGTCCCAGCGCGACGCCATAACCCCGCGTGAATTGCGGCGGCGCAGTCTTGGAGCCCTTGAACTGGTTGATCATATTGCACTCGGTCATTTCCATCTCGCCGATCTGGATGGGAAATCCCAGCTCTTCTGGCTGAAATTCAACCGCTACCCGCCCGACACGAATTTCACCGGCAAAAGGATGGTTCTTGGCATAGCCACGTTGGGTGGAATATCCCAAGGCCAGCAGGAACCCTTCATCCCCCCGCGCCAGGCTTTGCAGCCGGGTTGATCGGTCCATCGGGTATTCGACCGGGGTACGGGTAATATCCCCAGGCTGTGCCTGATCCTTGGATGCTTCAGGTGTCTCCACCAGCCCTTCGCCTGCCAGCAGGTCCAGCACGTGCCGCGCCTGAGGCATCGCTTCATCCATGGAAATCGCTTCCTCTGCACTGCCGCCATCTGCCGCCAGTTTGAAGTCAATCAGCCGATGCGTGTAATCGAAGGTCGGGCCCAGAATTTGACCGCCCGGCACATCCTTGAATGCAGCAGAGATACGGCGATCAATTTTCATTGCGCCAGTTTCGACCGGCAAACTATTGCCGAAACGAGCCAATGTCGTGCGATAGGCACGCACCAGAAAAATCGCTTCAATCATATCTCCGCGCGCCTGCTTCAGCGCCAGGGCCGCCAGATCTGGATCATAAACGGACCCTTCGGTCATCACACGCCCCACGGCCAGCTTCATCTGTTCGCGGATCTGATCCACCGTTAAGTCCGGGGTGGACGTCTTCCCGCGCCGATCTTCGGCCAGCAAGCGATGGGCATTATCAATCGCGCGCTCACCGCCTTTTACAGCAACATACATGGGTCTAAGCCTCCAATCGGGTTAGGCGTGTGCTGCGGGGGATCGCGGCAAGACTGTCTGGTCCCGCGAAAATGGTATCCACCCCCAATGGAAATAGCATCGCATTGCGCTCAAGGGCGTCCCAGGCGTCCGCGGTCATTCCACCAGGTGCAAAATCACACGTTGTTTCAATGCCTGGCCCGGCCAAACGCGCGCCCCCGACCACATCGAATCCGGGCACCAATGCTATGGCTGTCGCAGACCGGTCTGGGTATTCATCCGTGCCAATCGCTAAATCCAGCATAACTTGCGGCAGATCCGCGACCGGGAAAAAAGCGAACTGTGCCTTTGCAATATCCGCATCAAAGGGGGCACCGGTATGGAAGCTGAAATGTCCAATGATACGGTCATTGCGCAGATCTGGCGCCAACCAATAGGGCGTATCTGGATCCATCAGGCTTAAGGCAATGCAGACCGCCGCCCCATTCAAGGGGGCAGGAACCGGGGCCTTCACAGGCAGTAATTTCAATTCACCCGGCCGGGCCATCGCATCCAGAATGGTGCGAAAACTGACTGCAGCATCGCGAACCGGATCTGCAAAGCCGGGGGCCAAATCGGTAAGGGTCATCGTTTAATCCTCCCCCCGCACAAGGGTGAAAAAATCAACCTTCGTCGCCGCAACCTTTTTAGCGCGCGCCATATCCCGCGCCGCCTGTTCGGCCTTTAACGGCTCTATAATTGATTTCATGATTTCCGCCTGGCGATCAGGCTGTTGCAGCATCGCGTCCAACAGGGCACAGCAGCGCGCCTTTTTCTTGTCACGGCCCGCCTGATAAGCATGCCCGACTGTCCCATCAGACAATTTCACACTGCAGCGTGTCACCGTCATTTCGCCCATGTTAAAGGCTCCACCGGCCCCACCGATTCGGCCCTGGGTCATGATCAACCCGCTTTCCGGCTTCCGAAGAAATTCATAATCCGGTTTTTCAGGTACCGCTTCGAACAAGTCTGACAAACGGGCGGAAGGGGCCATGGACAAGACCCCTATCCAGGCTTGCCGGGCGCGCTGGTCATCAGACAAAGGCGCCCGCCAGGACCGATCATCCTCTATATCTGGGTTGGAATTTTCATTCCTCACAAACCGCCTCCTGTTAAGACAAAGATGCCACGACACTCAACAAACCAGTCAAAGGTCTAGACAGTCGTCAATTTTTCGTATAGACGTCTAGACAAATATAAGATGCCTAAGCTTAGACCCAATTGCAAGATCGAAGCATGGCATTGATGATGAAATTCTTGTGACGGGTGGCATAACCAAAGGGGCAAGTCGTGTATCTTTCTGATGGAGAACCAATTTGGCGACAGATTGCCGGCTCATTAGAGGCCGAAATCGACCAGGGCGTCTATGAGCCGGGGGACCGTCTTCCCACAGAAGCCGACCTGTCGCGTCGTTTTGCTGTCAATCGCCACACCGTTCGCCGCGCAATGAGTTACCTTCAGGAAATTGGCAAGGTCCGAATTGAACAAGGACGCGGCACATTTGTCCAAAGTGACCTGATCGAATATCCCATTGGGGAGCGTACCCGCTTCACCCAAAACATCACCAGTGGCAACCGCATGCCCAGCAAGACGCTGCTGCGGACCGAACAGGTCCGTGCCGACGCGGTCATTGCCCGAAATCTGGATCTGCGGAAGGGTGCCCCCGTCGTGCTGTTGGAAGCGGTCAGTGAAGTTGATGGTCGCCCGATCAGTGTTGCCACTCATTACTTCCCCGCAAAACGATTTGCGGGAATGATTGCAGCCTTTCGTGACACTTTATCGATCACCGCCGCCCTGGATGCCTGTGGCGTGCACGATTACAAAAGGTTTTCCACACGCATCACCGCCACAATGCCAACGCGCCAACTGGCGATTCATTTACAGCAACCGCCAACACGCCCCGTCCTGCAGACAGAAAGCATCAATGTTGATCTGGACGGGCGGGCAATTGAGTACGGCCTGTCCTATTATGCAAGTGACCGCACGCAATTGATTGTAGAAAGCGAACCCCTGCGAGAGCACTCGGCCATTAAAAAGCCCAGCTGATCCGCGCGCCATTGGCATAACGCTTGCATAAATACCCTCAATGCAAACCGATTGAGGATTTGGGTTATGCTGGAAGCCGCAGCGTTTAGCCTTTTCAGTGCTGGAGCCTCCCTATTAACGGGAACAGAAAAGCGTCCGGAAAAGGAGGACGTTGCCGATTCTAACGCAAACTCTTTTATCGCCAACCTCTTCAATTCAAATGACAAAGAGATAAAGTCAACCAGCCTGTCCTTTGCCGACATCGCAAAAATGTTCGATGTCACCGGCATATCTCCAACCGAGATTGACCAACTGGCAGGCGCGTTGAAAGACAGCGGTGCTGCCAGTGATCAGGATATCCTGCAGTTACAGACCAAGGGCGCAGAGTTCCTGTCAAATCTGCCGGGCAATTATTACTCTGGCGGAAAACTTGACGAAAAGACCGACCTGCTCGGATTCATGCAATCGGCCCTGTCACAGGCACAGGCGGCTGGAGAGCCAACAGAATCCCTGGCGTCCCAGGTTTCCCTACTCTCCAATCTGGCAGCAGCAAATTCCGCAGGAACCGCGCAAATCAATGCAGGGTTTTCCTCAAATCTGGCTTCTGGAACATTGCGGACTTTGATCGCGCTTCAAGGCTAGAGTCTTGATTGCGCAAGGGGGGCACACTAGGGTCAGTGACCATCCGTAACCCTTGCCCTCAGGATTATCCTCAATGCGCTTTACCAGCACGTCCAGCTATGTCGCCTCCGAAGATCTTGCCGTCGCCGTGAATGCCGCTGTCACACTGCAACGCCCCTTGCTGGTCAAGGGAGAGCCCGGTACCGGAAAGACGCAATTGGCGCGGGAAATCGCAACCGCCCTGGATCGCCCCTTTATCGAATGGCATGTGAAATCCACCACCAAGGCGCAGCAGGGTCTGTATGAATATGATGCCGTCAGTCGCCTGCGCGACAGCCAGTTGGGCGACGAACGGGTCCACGATATCCGCAACTACATCATCAAAGGAAAACTATGGGAGGCGTTCACGACTGATCCGGCCCCTGTCCTGTTGATTGACGAGGTGGACAAGGCCGATATCGAATTCCCCAATGATCTGTTGCTGGAACTGGACCGCATGGAATTCCATGTCTATGAGACAAAGGAAGTGATCCGGGCGGAAAAGCGCCCCATCGTGATCATCACGTCGAATAATGAGAAAGAATTGCCCGACGCCTTCCTGCGACGCTGTTTTTTCCATTTCATCCGCTTCCCTGACCCTGAAACCATGGAACAGATCGTTCAGGTTCACTTTCCCGATATCAAGAAGCGGCTGTTGAGTGAGGCCCTGGCCCTGTTCTTCCAGGTGCGCGAGGTTCAAGGCCTGAAAAAGCGCCCCTCAACCTCTGAATTGCTGGATTGGATCAAGCTGCTGATGGTGGAAGATATCTCCCCCGAAACATTGCGTGAAACAGACCCCAGCAAGGCCATCCCCCCGCTGCATGGCGCATTATTGAAGAATGAACAGGACGTGCATCTGTTTGAGCGTCTGGCCTTCCTGTCCCGCCGGGAAGGATCAAGAGGTTAGGGATTTGGGCTGGTCGTCAAAGCGGGTTTGATCAAGCCAAAGAACGTTTCAGGCCCACTGAATTCCCACCCGATATGGGTTCCGCATTCAACACACAGCGCAACCCGCCATGCGAGTCCCGGAAACCAGGAAAATTGTGTGCTGGGCCGGCCCAACATACCCGCGCCTGGTGCGTGAATAAAACACTGTACCGTGAAGACGTGGCCTGCCGGATTGAAGACCGTGTGTTGATGTGCGCCGCGCCTATGAATGGCGAAACATTGCCGCGTCACTGTGGCATGGCATTTCGCACAGAAAAGACGATCATCGCCCTGCCCTTCCTGCACTTCATTCTTGTCGCTTTGTTCCGTGTCCAGCATGGTGCGCAAACAGTGTGAGTCCCCACCCTATGAGGCAAGCAAAAATGAGCAGATTTAATGGACAACGCGCCATCGTGACCGCCGCTGGGGGCGGCATCGCACGGACCATCGCGGAACAATTACATCGCGAGGGCGCTGCGGTCTTTGCTGGCGATGTTGATATCAAGGGCCTGTCCAGTCTGCCCGATGGGATATCCTATCAACGCTGTGACGTTTCAAACCGCATAGAAGTTGATGCGTTCTTTGATGCCGCCCTAGCCCATCTGGGCGGTGTGGATATCCTGATCAATGCTGCGGGAATAAAGGGACCAACCGGCGTCATTGAAGATACCGATCCCTCCGCCTGGGCTGCCTGCATCGATGTCAATCTGACCGGTGCCTATCATTGCCTCAGGCGGGTATTGGGCCCAATGAAGGCGCAGGGCTCCGGCTCGATCATCAATTTCTCCTCAACAGGCGGCCTGTATGGCTATCCGGAACGCAGCCCCTATTGTGCGGCGAAATGGGCAATTATCGGCCTGACCAAAACGGCAGCTGCAGAGGCTGGCCCATCCGGTGTGCGGGTCAATGCCCTGTGCCCCGGCTCCGTCGAAGGCGACCGCATGGACAGGGTAATTGCGGACGAAGCCTTAACGACCGGAAAAAGTGTTGAGCAGATCCGTGCGGATTATGTGAAAGATACCAGCATGCGCTGTTTCGTGACCGCAGAAGACATATCCGAAATGGCACTGTTCCTGTGCTCAAAGGCAGGTGCACGGGTTTCCGGCCAGGCCATCAGCGTGGACGGCCATACCAGCATGCTATAAGGGCCGCAGCCGCCGTGCGTCCAATGCGCCCTGCAGAATAAAGCTGGCTGCCATTTTGTCGACCACCTGACCGCGCCGTGCGCGGGTCATATCGGCCTGTTCGATCAGTACCCGTTCCACCGCGCTGGTCGACAGGCGCTCGTCCCAGAAGGCGATGGGCATGTCCCATTTCGCGACGGAAATCAGATTGCGGGCGAATTGGCGTGACGACTGACAGCGCTTACCTTCCGTTCCATCCATATTGACCGGCAGGCCGATGACCAGGCCGCCAATACGGCGATCCGCCACGATTTCAGCCAGCCGCGCGACATCCTGCGTGAACTTTGCGCGCCGGATGGTTTCCAGGGGCGACGCAATGCTGCCGGCGGGATCCCCAATGGCGATCCCGATGGTTTTTTCCCCCAGATCAAGGCCTAAAAGGCTAACGCCTGCGGGCAGGTCATAGACGGTTTCTAAGATCATGACTGTGCATAGGGCGCGATCAGCCTTTGGGCAAGCCTGACGACTTGCCGCGCTGGAAGGCGGGTGATAGTTTCCGCGCACAAATTCATCCCGATATTCAACGCAGAGAGCCGCACATGGCCATTGATACCAAAACCGTCGCCCGCGTTGCCCATCTGGCGCGCATCGCATTGCCAGAAGACCGTCAGAACTCGCTGGCGGCAGAACTGGATACGATCGTCGCCTGGGTCGAGCAATTGTCCGAAGTGGATACGGACGGTGTGCAACCCATGTCATCGGCCGTTGAGATGACCGCCCAATGGCGGGAGGATAAAGTGACAGATGGTGGCTATCCGGAAAAGATTGTCGCCAATGCACCAGACCCGGTCGGTGATTTCTTCTCCGTCCCCAAAGTTGTTGAATAGGAGCTGGGGGCGATGAGCGACCTTCTGGATTTAAGCCTGGCAGATGCCCGAGACGGCCTGCGTAAGAAAGCATTCACCGCTGTTGAACTGACTGAGGCCTATCTGGCCGCCATGGATAAGACCAGGGCGCTGAATGCCTATATCACCGAAACACCGGACCAGGCCCGCGCCATGGCTGAAGACAGCGACAGGCGATTGGCTGCAGGTACGGCGGGGCCATTGGAAGGCATCCCCTTGGGTGTGAAGGATCTGTATTGTACCGAAGGTGTGCTGACGACAGCCGCCTCTCACATTCTAGACGGGTTTAAGCCCCCGTATGAATCGACGGTCAGCGGCAAGCTGTGGGCGGCAGGTGCAGTGATGTTGGGTAAGACCAATCTGGACGAATTTGCCATGGGGTCGTCCAACACAACCAGTTTCTATGGGCCCGTCCGCAATCCCTGGCAGGATAAGACCGATCCGAATAAGGCCCTGGTGCCCGGAGGGTCGTCCGGCGGGTCGGCGGCTGTCGTTGCCGCACGTTCCGCCCTGGCCAGCATTGGTACAGATACCGGCGGATCGATCCGCCAGCCTGCGGCCCTAACCGGTACTGTGGGCCTGAAACCGACTTATGGCCGGTGCAGCCGATGGGGTGTCGTCGCCTTTGCCAGTTCACTGGATCAGGCTGGGCCGTTCACACGAACGGTTCGCGATGGTGCGATTATGCTGGGCGCGATGGCCGGACATGACGCGAAGGATTCAACCAGCGCCAATATCGCTGTCCCTGATTTCGAAGCGGCCCTAAAACGAGGCGTTAAAGGGCTGCGTATCGGCATTCCAAAGGAATACCGCCTGAAAAGCCTAGCCGATGAAATCGACGATCTGTGGCAACGCGGCATTGATTGGCTGCGGGCGGCTGGTGCGGAAATTGTGGATATCTCCCTGCCCCATACGAAATATGCACTGCCCGCCTATTACATCATCGCCCCGGCGGAGGCCTCATCCAATCTGGCGCGGTATGACGGCGTACGCTATGGCCTGCGCAGCGAGGGCAAGACCCTGGACGAGATGTACGCGAACACCCGTCGCGATGGTTTTGGCAATGAGGTACAGCGCCGGGTTCTGATTGGCACCTATGTTCTGTCTGCCGGGTATTACGATGCCTATTATCTGAAAGCGCAGAAGGTGCGTGCGCGCATTGCAGAAGACTTCCGCAATGCCTGGTCTCAATGCGACGTCATGCTGACGCCTGCAACACCATCTGCCGCCTTTGGCATAGATGACAAGCAGGACGACCCAATCCAGATGTACCTGAACGATGTCTTTACAGTGACCGTCAATCTGGCGGGGCTGCCAGGAATTGCCGTCCCTGCCGGATTGGACCACAAGGGCCTGCCGCTGGGCCTGCAATTGATCGGCAAACCGTTTGATGAGGAAACCCTGCTACAGACGGCCCAGGCCCTGGAAGACTCGGCACAGTTTTCCGCCGTCGCAGGATTGCGCGCCTAACACCAGCATCACGCGGGCGCATGATGCTGCGGTTTTGCATTAAGCTCACGCGTCCGCGTGATGCTTTAGCGGGGAACCTCCTGGTCTATTTCTTCTGCGATAGCCGGGGCGGCTAAATCCGGGGCATAGGCGGCCTGGGCAGCGCGGGGTTCATAGGCTTCCTGATCCTCCTCCGGCACCGGCTCTTTGCGCATAATACGATAGGCGACAAACAGCCCATAGCTAAAGGCGATCACCACTGCCACATACATATAGGCCGTAACGCCCAGAAAACTGGTCAGTACTGTTGTCGCGCCAGGCAGAACAAAGGCCGATGCGGACCAGGCGAACAACATCGTCATGGACAGTGACACATAATATTGCGGCTCTGCCCGGTCATTGGCATGGGCAGTAGCGACAGCATAAATCGTTTCCGTTGCCCCGGCCCAGATCCCAAACAAGGCAATCATCAGCCAAAGGTTCATTCCTTCCAGCCGCGTACAGATCAATGCGAAAACCACGATGATCACACAGGCAATGATCAGAACGATCCGGCGATCCATTCGGTCCGACAGGGCACCCAACGGCATCTGCACCGCAATCATGCCAAACTGCATCAGGAAAACCAGCAGCCCGATATCAGACTGGGAATACCCTGTTTCCTGGGCATAAATTGGGGCGAAGCCTTGCACCATCATGGTCAACCCACCAACGGCGAGCAACCCAACCAGACCCACAGGGGATATGCGCCACACCGCGCGCAGTGCGACCTTAACGGCCTCTGGCGGCGGCGGGGTGGGTAAATTGGTCAACCCCACCGGCAAAATAGCCAAAGTCCCAAACAGCACCGCGATCATCGGGCCAATCGGTGTTTCAAGGTCAATCCACGCGATCAGATACCCACCAAGTCCGATGCACAGCACATAGGACATATAGAAAATTGCCATAACGCGGCCGCGCCACTCATTGGGGCAGGAATCATTCATCCAGCTTTGCGCGATGATGAACAGGCCCGTCACAGCAAATCCATAGGCAAACCGCGCCCCGATCCACAGGATTGGATCAAGGGTCATGCCGATCAATAGATGGGTCAGCAACATGACCGACGCCAATGTCATGAAGGCCCGCGCATGCCCTACCCGCTTCACAAGGCGCCCAACGGCCAGACATCCCAGGAATCCCCCTGCCGCCATACCTGTCAGTATCCATCCCGCCATCGAGGGGGGATAGCCCAATCCTCCCAACCGGGTCGGCACATAGGCGAATATCAGACCATTCCCAACCGCCACCAGTGCCATGGACAAGATCAAGCCCGCAACGGCAAAGGGCGGTGGGGTAATGACGCGCTGTGACGCCGACAGTCGGGATGTTTGGGTCATACGGCCTCAGCTAAAAAGAATGGTCATCCTCTTTCGGACGATCTGGCCCTGGGGTCAATCCGTTCCATGCGGTCACCTTGTGATAAACCGACTGTGATTTGTGCGGATCAAGAACCCGGCCCTATTCTAACGGCGGTTCAACACACCAAGAGATAAGGTAAGGTTTGATGAAGAAACTGACATTTGCACTGTGTTTCGCCCTATCCAGCTTCGCCCTATCCTCAACCCACGCAGCCGAAGGGCAGCGCGTCACCCTGACAGGGGAGTTGATTGATACCTGGTGCTACACGTCTGAAATCATGTATGCGCTGGGCACCGCCCATCACAAATGCGCTGTGTGGTGTGCCGTGGGCGGCATCCCCGTCAGCATTCGCACCGACGATGATCAGGTTTATGTGATCCTGAAGGTGGAAGAAGATGACACCAGCGTCGCCAATCCTCGGCTGGTGCAGATTCAAACCCATCAGGTCACCGTGAACGCCGACTTATATGCCCGTGACGGTGTGAATTACCTGATTGTCGATCAGGTCGCCGATGATCATGGCATCGTCCATGTAAATCATGAAGACTTTGGCATTCAGCCGTTCTGAGGAGGAGAATAAGTGATGATGAAGCGGTTCCTTCCTTTCCTGATGCTCAGCCTTACAGGTTTTTCCACCCCCATTCAGGCCGCCGATTCGTGGGGCATTAATGGTGAGGAAAAGGCCCGCATTCAAGTCACCGTGGTCGACCTGTTATGTGAGCTGACAGGAAACTGCGCTGATAATTGCGGTGACGGCACACGTCAACTTGGCCTGTTGCAGGATGATGGAACCCTGCTGCTGCCAGCCAAGAATAATGATATTTTCGCAGGCGCAACGGCGGATTTGATCCCCTTCTGTGGCAAGAAGATCGAAGCAGACGGCCTACTGATCAAAAAAGATCAGATCACCATGTTCGCGCTGCAGTTCAAACGGGAATTGCCTGATGGAAAATGGAGCCGCGCCAATTGGTTCACCAAAGACTGGGCCGAACGCAATGGTCAGGATGCGGATCGCTGGTTTGAAAAAGATCCAACGATTAAGGCCGAATTAGAAAGAACCGGTATTCTGGGTCTGCCGGGCGTACCTTATGTCCCGCAATAAGGCCTTTCTGACAGCAGTTCTAATCTTTATCGGGATTGGAACGGCCCGGGCAGATACCGTGTTTCCCCCCAATCTGTTTGGCGGTCCCTTCAGCCTGACAGATGAAAGGGGAAACACGGTCACGAATGCGGATTTTCGCGGTCAATTCATGCTGATCTATTTCGGCTATACATTTTGCCCGGATATCTGTCCCGGCGATTTATCCAGACTGGCAACGGCGTTGGACAGCATGCCACCAGAAAATGCTGATCGGGTGCAGCCGATCTTCATCACCGTCGACCCGGAACGCGACACACCGGACATTACGGGCCCTTATGCCGCCGCCTTTCATCCAAGATTTCTGGGCCTGTCGGGCGCCCCGGACGCTGTGAAGCAGGCAGTTATCGCCTATCGCATCCATCGGGCAAAGGTTTTCCCGGAAGGGGCCGCGCCCGATGATTATCTTGTCAGCCATTCCCCAAATGCCTATCTGATGGGGCCGGATGGTGGGTTCCTGACCCTGTTCCCCCATGACAGCGATCCTTCAGCGATCGCAGCCGCCATCACGGCTTATGTGCAGGATGCCAGTGGCAGCTAGAGCAAACTCAAATCATTCATGGTTGCTCTGGTCACTTCCCTGACAGACGGGCGATGGTGTTGGTGGTGGATTGCCCCTCCACCAATTGGGCCAGAACGATCCGCCCGCCCCAGGATTCTACCTCTTTCGCGCCGACCACGGTTTCCTTGGTATAGTCCGCCCCCTTGATCAGAACATCGGGTTCCAGCGCCTTGATCAGGGTCATGGGGGTGTCTTCACCAAAGATCACGACCATATCGACATCGGCCAGCGCGGCCAGGACACTGGCCCTGGCGACCTCTGCCTGAACCGGGCGGCTGGGGCCCTTCAGGCGCGCGACAGAGGCATCACTGTTCAAGCCCAGCACAAGGCGGTCACACGCCGCCCGCGCCTGAGAAATCAGGGAGATATGGCCTGGATGCAGCAGATCGAAACAGCCATTGGTAAAGCCAACGGATTTCCCCGCCCGTCGCCAGGCGGCAACCCGATCCTGTGCCTCCGCCAGGGTCAGAACCTTGGCCTCCCCCCGTGCGAAACTTTCTTCATGGCTGTCATTTAAGATTTCGCCGGGATAGGCAACGGCGGTGCCGGTTTTCGCAACGACAATCCCCGCCGCCCGATTGGCAAGCGTTGCCGCGTCTTTCTGTGACAGGCCTGCGGCCAATCCCGCCGCCAGGGCCGCAACCACCGTGTCACCGGCCCCCGCCACATCAAACACTTCCCGTGCGCGGGCTGGCAGATGGTCCACGGAAACCGTTCCTGATGGATCCTGCCGATACAGGGTCATGCCCTGTTCGGACCGGGTCGCCAACACGCCCTTCACCCCACTGATGCGAACAACGCTTTCACACGCCGCGATGACAGCCGGATCACTGTCGGTTGGTGCATCACTTGCCAATGCCAGTTCCGCCCTGTTGGGGGTCACCAGATCCGCGCCGCGATATTTAGAAAAATCACGCCCCTTCGGATCCACGATAACCGGACATCCCTGGGCCGTCGCTGCCGCAATCAAATCCTGAATCAGGCGGTCAGACAGCACCCCCTTGCCATAATCAGACAAAATCAGGGCACCGACAGAAGGCAGGGCGGACAAGGCCGCATTGCGCACCGCATCCGCCGTCGGGATTTCCAAGGGGCTGCGTCGTTCCTGGTCGGCACGCAACAATTGCGCGCGCCCGGCCATAAACCGCGTCTTGACTGCTGTCGGGCGGTCGCTGGCAGGAATCAAATGGGCCGTCGCCCCCACGACACCATCAATCAGCCCCTGCACCTCTTGCGCAGCACTGTCATCCCCTACCACACCGACAAGAACACAGCGTGTGCCCAGGGCACAGACATTTCGAGCCACATTGGCAGCCCCACCCAGAGCGGCGCGCTCGCGCGTTACACTCAAGACCGGGATCGGGGCTTCAGGCGAAATTCGCTCAACTTGCCCTTCAACGAACCGGTCCAGCATCACATCGCCGACACACAGCACAGCCGCTGCGCTTATCTGCTCCAGAATGGCCGCAAGATCGGTATCTCTCATTGGTGTTTAATCCTGTCTGGATAGGCATGAAGGAAGGATCCCTCGGTACTCCAGAACAGTCCCGCCGTCAAATATCCCCCCTTCCCGCTGCCGGTATCCAAACCGATCCGGTTGGGGTGAATATCCGGCTTGGGGCTGGGCGAATGACCATGAACGACACATCCCCCAAAATCAGCATCAGAGTGAAGAAAGCGGTCCCGAATCCAGATCATGTCCTCATCGCGTTGATCCGCAAAGGGAATGCCGGGCCGTAAACCTGCATGCACAAAGATATAATCCCCAGCCCGATAGGAAACCTGCAAGCCTTCCAGAAACCGCCAGTGCGCGTCGGGCACCACGGTGGCCAAGACACTGCGGAATTCAATCAGTGCATTGGTGTCATCAAGATCATTTGGTGTCTCAACGCCATAGCTTGCTGATGTCATGTCACCGCCATTACGCAGCCAATGATACCCCTTGGTCAAATCCCCGGCTTGCAGGAATGCCACCATCATTTCTTCATGATTGCCTTTCAGGAAGACTGCGGTGGGATCATCCTGTTGCACACGACACAGGCGATCAATGACCTGAGCGGAATTCGGGCCGCGATCCACATAATCCCCCAGAAAGATCAAACGATCCGTCCTGCCCTGTCTCCTTCGATCAGGGCGATCAGAAATCTGGCACAGCAGATCATTCAATAGGTCCAAATGACCATGAACATCACCCACCGCGATCAGGCATTCACCCTGCGGTGCATAATATTTCGACGCATGGTCCGGGTCCGGAATGCCTTAAGCTCCTGTTTCCGTGGGGGCCTCGCCATAGCTGGCCCATTCTTCGCGACCGCCGCGGTTATCAAGATAATTGGCCAGCGCCACCACAACGGCGCGGTCATACTTCTTGTTCCCATCGGCCAGCAGGATATCCAGTGCCTTATCGACACTCATGCCCGACCGCCAGGCCCGTGCGCTGACCATGCCGACAAAGGCATTGGCGACGGCTGCAATGCGCGCCGTAATGACAATATCCTTGCCCGCCAGACCATCAGGTGTGCCCGTGCCGTCATAGTGTTCCTGCAAGTGGCGCAAGGTATCATAAACCGGCCCATCAAAGTCGATCTTGGACACCAGTTCAGCGCTGGTCAGCACCGATTCCTGGATCATCCTGACCTCTTCATCGGTCAGCTTACCCTGTTTGGTCAACAGTTCTTCGGGTACCGTGATCTTGCCCAAATTCATCAAGCTGCCCGCGATCGCAGCGGTTTCCATCATCACCCGCTCGGCCTGCATTTCCTGCGCAACGGCGCGCGATACTTCACCCACACGAACCGAGTGATTGGCAGAGAATGGATCGCGGCGATCCACGACTGACACCAATGTACCGACCAACTGTCGCATAACGGTTTCGCGCTTTTCGCGTTCCAGCACGCTTTCAGTGATGTCCTGGCTGACCATCAGAACGCCCGGCGGGAAATCTTCCCGTGCGGGAAGTGGCTGGAAATCCGTCCGATAGACCTTGGGCCCATCATTCCCCAATTCCATTTCATGGGTGACGGTCAGACGCTCGTTCTTCGCCAATGCCTCTTTGACCCAGGCATGAATACGCTTGCCCTCAATTGGCCCCAGAATGGCGGAGACGTGCTTGTCAAACATGTCAGACCGATCCATGCGGGACAATTGCAGCGCGGTTTTGTTAAACCAGCGGTAATGACCATTTTCATCCAGGATCACGATGCTGTTGGGCTGGCTGTCGGTCACGGTGTGCATAAAGTTCCGCTGACCCTGGAAACGGTTTGCCAGTTCTTCAAACTTGGCCGCCGCTTCCGTCGCACGCTGGGACGTTCCATAATACCACAGCGCCAGCATCCCGATCAGAACCAGGATGATGATCACCCCGAAAACGATCATCAGCAATTGCAGTCGGTCTTCCGATTCCTTCAGGGCTTCTGCGGTATCCACCTTATAGACCAGCGTCCACGGTACCTGATTGAAGGCCCGGGAGATTGCCAGCACCTCGTTCCCGGCATAGTCGGTAACGGTCGCAAAGCCCCCCACGGTGCGCACCGCCCAGGCCGACGCCAGATTGGGCGTATCAGCCGCCAGACTTTTCTGCAGCGGGGCCGTCCCATCGGCGCGCGGTGTCAGATATTCGATCTTGTTGCCATTCTGACGCACGATCATGGTCTCAGCGGTTTCTTCGGTCGCGCCTGGCTGTTCCAACAGGGGATACAGTTCGTCGGCAATTTCCTTAACGCCAACCACATACCCCAATTGGGATTCCGCTGACTCATCGGCCTGTACCGCATAAACCGGCACAAGGAAGGCCATGGCAGAATTTCCGCGCTCGTTAATGAATACATCGGAAACTGAGGTCACACCCCGTTCCGCCTGTTCCAAAAAGGCCCGGACAGGCCCTTGCAAAGGGGGGAAACCTGAACTGGAAACGATGATGAAATTGTCCATGTCAATCAGGGCCAAGCCAGCGACGCCCGCCTTTTGTACATTGGCATTCACCTGAGGGCCCTGAACATCGCTTTTAAAACCCGCGCGCTCTCCAACCACTTCCAACAAATTGCCCAGATATCCTAATTCTGGCGGGGCATCATCTGCACTGGCGCTGGTGCCGGATTCATGGAAAACGGTCAGATACAACTGCACAGACGCATTATCCGCAATCCCGCGCAAATCTGCCAATTGCCGGTCAATCCAACGATTAATGTCCGTATAACGGCTGTCGATGACGATAGACATACGGCTTTGCCACTGACGCATTTCGCGATCCCGTTCAGACGTCGCGAACTGCATCATCAGAAAGACGCCAACGGCGATGAAAATCGCAACGCCGCCCCCCGTCAGAGCCATTTTCAGGCCGGCGCTCATGCTTGCCTTGCCTGCTTTACTATCGTCTTTGGTCGTGCTGCTCACAAAACCTTCCCCCCGGTCAAATACCTTAAAGCCTGAAACGTTTCTCAC
This sequence comes from Hwanghaeella sp. LZ110, assembly GCF_048892525.1. Taxonomy (NCBI): domain Bacteria; kingdom Pseudomonadati; phylum Pseudomonadota; class Alphaproteobacteria; order Rhodospirillales; family Aestuariispiraceae; genus Hwanghaeella; species Hwanghaeella sp. LZ110. The sequence goes on from NZ_JBLZHT010000004.1 coordinate 252,042, forward strand.
CAACGGCGCTCAGACCAATTCGCGTTTTTTCGCGGACCGATAATGCCCAAAAACCGAACGCTCGTACACCCTTTACAGTAAAAATTAAAAGGTCCCTGACATTCGAGCAATTTTTCATGCAAAATTTTTGCAGGCCCGACGGATTGATCCTATAGTCGCGCCGTTGTCGGTTCGACTTTAAGAGGCCTCTATGGCACAAAACAGATCAAATTGGATGTGCATAATAGGGTTGCTGGTCGCCCAACTGACGCTGTCGCTTATCTGGACAAGCGGCGCATCGGCCGCTGTTAATTTGTTTGGCAGCAAAGAACTCAGTTCCACAAAACTGGAAAAGTTTGAAAAGTGGACCGGCGTGCTGGAACGTTATGCCAAGGACGAACCCAATGAACTGGCAAAATGCCAGATCACCGCATCGGAACCCTGTCATATCGCCAAATGGCGAATATTCCTGAATAAATTGAAGGGCTTGGCGCCCCTGGATCAATTGGAATACGTCAATAAGTACCTGAACCAATACGCCTATCTTCTGGATCCCATCAACTATGGCAAAAAAGATTACTGGGCGACCCCAAAGGAATTCATGTATCGCACCGGTGATTGTGAAGACTATGCCATCAGCAAATATGTATCCCTGGTTCATCTGGGATGGCCCAAGGAAAATATGCGCATTGTCGTCTTGCAGGATCAGAACCTGAATGTCGCCCATGCCATCCTGGTTGTGTATATTAACGATCAGGCCCTTGTGCTGGACAACCAGATTCCACAGGTCATCGATTCAACCCGCATCAAACATTACAAGCCCATTTTCTCAATCACCGACGGACGCTGGTGGCTGCATCGCAGCTAACCGTCTTTGGTCGTTTCGGATTTTCAATGATAGCCTGCCTGCAAATAGCGTGTGGGCGTGTCCCCCAAAGTCCGACGGAACATGGCGATAAAAGCAGACGGACTTTCATACCCCAAATCCAGTGCAACCGTTGTCACAGGCGTTCCGGCAGACAGGCGCTCCAACGCCGATAACAACACCCGCTGTCGGCGCCATGCCCCGAAGGTCATTCCCGTTTCCTGCTGAAACAATCGCGCCAAGGTTCGGCCCGCCGCACCAACGCTGTGGGCTATTTCCTCTAGCGGGCGACGATCCGACGGATCGGCAAGCAATGCATCTGTTGCCGCCTTAAGCCGGGGATCGTTGGGCAATGGCAGATGCAGGAATGCGGGCAGTGCTGCGCGAATGCGGTCCAACAGGCACGCCATCAGACGACCATCTGCCCCCTCTTCATCCCAATCACGGGGCAGCGCCGCCGCCGCCAGGATCAGATTCCTCAGCAGCGGGTCAACGGACAGAACCGTGCAGGTTTCCGGCATTCCCCCAATCCGATCCGCTGCAATATACAGGCTGCGAAACTTTGCGAAACTGACGGTTTCAATCGTATGCATGACGCCGGGCGGCAGCCAGACCGCCATGGCGGGTGGGGCCAGAAACCGCCCCTGATCCGTCACGACAGTCAAAACCCCTTCGGCAGAATAGGTAAATTGCGCCCAGTCATGGGCATGGATGTTAAACTGTTCCTCTCGTGCCATATCAAAGGCACGGACTTCTACGGAGCGGGCCAGTGCCGTGGGAACCGGCGAACGTGGACTTTGTCTCTTTTGCGTCATAATTTAATTATATATCGTAAAACCGCCCAGAAAGCGATATTTCTTTTCAGCGACAGGCTGCTACTGTCCGATACATGTCCGCATAAAGACAACAAGGTTCAGCCGCGCCCATGATATCGATTATGATCTGCAAAACATTGGGGGATATGGCGAAATGGCAATCATGCTTCGCCCAAGCTCGCCGCGCCAACCTGTTGCAAAGCATCGAATACGGCCTGTCCTATGGCCAGTTCATGGGTCAGAAGCCGCGTCAGGCCTTCATCCAGATCGATGGACAACCCGCTGGTATATGCCAGTTAATGGAGGCCGGTGTGCTGAACAATGCGATACATGCCATCATCGTGGATCGGGGGCCGCTGTGGCTGGACGGATTTGGTACAAAGGACCACCAGGTCGCATTCTGGCAGGAATTTGATCGCCTGTATAAACGCCGATTGGGGCGCAAACGACGCATTTTTCCGGAATTGACCATGCGGGAAGCATCAGTGGCAGATATGGAGGGGCTGGGATTCAAGCGCCTTGCCGGTCCAGGCTATCAAACCATCTGGCTGGATTTGCGCCCAAGCCTTGACGTATTGCGCGGGAACCTCAAGAGCAAATGGCGCGGCCCTCTATCCAAGGCAGAACGATCCGATCTGGAGGTTCAGTGGGACAGTGATGGCACGTCCTTCCCAATGCTTTTAAACGGCTATGTCGCCGATAAAGGAAACCGGGGGTATCAGGGTCCTTCGTCAAAGCTGCTGCAAATCCTGGCCCGATATTTCAGTGTCAAACAGAACCTTCTTATCGGGCGGGCCCTGCAAGGAGCGACAACCGTCGCGGCCATCATGATCCTGTGTCATGGGCGCAGTGCTACCTATCAGACCGGCTGGACAACACCCGCAGGCCGCGCCTGCAATGCGCATAACCTATTGTTATGGAATGCCCTGCAAGTGTTGCAGGATCGTAATATACAAGATTTTGACCTGGGGGGCGTCAGCGACGGGGCCGCCCGTGCCGTAAAAAAATTCAAAGAAGGCATGGGGGGAGAGACCGTCGAATTGCTCGGGATATTTAATTAGATCATCTGGCTGTTTCTAAATATCGAATGTCATTATATCGCAAGCAAGCCGATCCAGTGGGGCGTATATCTGTCTCCACACTTTTCTTTGGAGCCCCCTATGTCTCGTTACGTTCCCAAATTCCTGCAAGGCCCACGCGGCATGCTAATCCTGATGGCCTTTGCCATGGCGGTCAGCATGAATGCCTGGTTCGCGCTGCTGAACAATTTCGTGGTGGAACGGGCTGCTTTTACCGGGCGAGAGATTGGCTTCTTACAGTCTATTCGAGAAATTCCAGGCTTTCTGTCCTTTGCAGCCGTGCTGCTGCTGCCCTTCATTCGGGAACAGAACCTAGCCTTTCTGTCACTGGCTTTGCTGGGCATCGGGACCGCGCTTACTGGCTATTTCCCCACTGAATTTGGGCTGTATGCCACGACGCTGCTGATGTCGACAGGATTTCACTATTACGAAACCATGAACCAGTCGCTCACACTGCAGTTAATCGACAAGAAAAATGCGGCTGTTCATCTGGCAACTCAGTTGAAAGCCGCCTCTTTGGGCACCTTGGCAATCTTCATCGTGATCATGATCTGCTTTGATGAAAAGCTTATGCTGTTGGTGCAGGATTTCTTTGGTGTCGAAAACCCCTTTCCCGGGTTCAATCTGGGCTATGTGCCGCTGTATGTTGGGGCTGGTATTTTCACGTTGGCTGTCGCCGTTTTCTGCAAGGCTTATTATCCCTTTTATGAAGGGCCAGAGATCCAGACAAAAACCCTGTTTCTGCGCAGCCGGTACTGGCTGTATTACGCGCTGACTTTCATGGGCGGTGCGCGTCGCCAGATCTTCATGGTCTTTGCCGCCTTCCTGATGGTGGAGAAATTCGGCTATGACGTCACCGCGATCACGCTTCTGTATATGATTAACCTGATTGCCAATATTTTCATCGCGCCGACTTTGGGGCGGCTGATCCGCCGTTTTGGGGAGCGCAACACACTGATCTTTGAGTATATCGGTCTAATTTGCGTCTTCACAGGGTATGCTTTCGTAGACGATCATATCATCGCCGCAGCCCTATATGTCATAGATCACCTGTTCTTTGCCTTCGCGATCTCCATCAAGACCTATTTCCAGAAGATCGCCGCGCCCAAGGACATCGCATCGACCGCGGGGGTCAGTTTCACAATCAACCATATCGCCGCTGTAGGCCTGCCTGCTGTCTTTGGATTTATCTGGTTGGGAAATCCATCGATGGTCTTTTTCATTGGCGCTGGGATGGCTGTGATTTCACTGCTGCTGGCCCTGCTGATCCCAAGGGATCCGCATGAAGGGAATGAAACCACCTTGTCTGCCTCTCGCCCCCTAGCGCAACCAGCGGAATAGCAGCAGATCGAGTGGACCGATCTATTATCTTTACAAGGCATCCCAGGAGTATCTGTGTCTGTGCGCATAGCCAGCCGCCAGGGCTGGCCACAGAAATCCCGCCACAACTGCCAATTGCTGATTGCATTTCTCTGCGCTATACTTCCAACGAATCGTTTTGGGAGACGCAGATATGAAACAGACGGTGCAAATACTTGTCTTCACGGCACTAATCGCCGGGTTTATGCCGCCTCAATTCGCAGTTGCGCAAGAAACTTCATCCCAATCCACCGGCGCGAACGACGTCGCCGTTGATGCAAGCGATGACACTGATTTAACGTTATGCCTGTGCTCCTTTAGTTATAGCGACGAACCCTGCGTCACCCGCTGTGAACGGACGGGCGGTCCGGGCGCTTTTGCGTCCCTGCCGCAAATTTGGCAGGCTGTAGGCTTAACAACAGATATCGATGTCACAGCGGCCATAGCCGAAAATCCTAATATTCTGGCTAAGGTTTTCAACATCGACATTCCCGAAGAGGCTTCTCAGGCGGAACTGGAAAACTATCGGGAAGGCCTTGAATCCCTGCGTGTTGAGGTTGTTGAAAATTACCGGGAAAAGCTGGATCAACTGTTTGCCACCGGCGATATCGACCTGCAGAAATACAATGAAAATCTGGGCAACTACTTTGTAGGAATTGAAAAATATCGGGAGGGGATTGATGTCTATAGAGACATGACGAACCAACTGAACAGACAAGAATTCCGCGGGTAGGACTCGTCAGCCATGGCAACAAATCCAAACGCCTTTGATCCCTGGCAAACATTGGCTTCTGTTGGCGGCGATATAATGGCTCCCTTGCTTGTCGCAGTCCTGATCTCCTCTGTCGTCGGTCTCCTCCCATTCCTTAAATTCGTGACGGGGGCTTCAACTGCCTTTCTACTGGCTATTGCGTTTGGTCTGGTCGGTGGGACCATCGGTTTGTTTACCGGCGCAAGCCAATCACCCGTCGTGGGTGCTGTCTTACCAGCATTGCTTACCTTGGTTGGCGGCTTTGTGACTTATATCATTGGAAAGGATACGATAAAGGCCTCAGACAATGCCCCAGCGCCTGATCCGAATACCAAAAAGTTTGGCATCACGATCCTGATCGCATTGTCATTGTCCAGCGTATGGATGGGCTTTTATGGCAACGCAATTCGAAGCACCGTTGTGCGCAATATAGAGACCGCAGCCTTTGAACGTGCAACCACCGAAAAACTGGTCACCCATTGCCTTGCGAATCCAAGGGACAGCTTCTGCAAGCCTGTCTTTGAGGGGATCTTCAAATAAACCCCTTACTGATTTGCCTTTGGCACCATGCCCTTCATCGGACGTCCGCCGAAAATATGGACATGCAGATGCGGGACTTCCTGGAAGGCTGCGGCGCCATGATTGGCAATCAGGCGATAGCCAGGTTCATCCAGGTCTAACTGACGCGCCACAGTGCCAACGGCGCGATAGAAACCAGCGATTTCGGCATCGCTGGCTTTCTCTGAAAAATCCGCATGGGAAATATAAGGCCCTTTCGGGATCACCAGAACATGGACCGGGGCCTGAGGCGCGATGTCATGAAAGGCCAGTGCATAATCGTCTTCATAGACCTTGTTGCACGGAATCTCGCCCCGCAAAATCTTCGCAAATATATTCTGATCATTATAGGCCATTATCGTGATCCTATTCCCATCTCTAACCGCTATTCCTTCAGCCTTGCGGCTTTCTCCGCCAGGCCGGATGTGCCCTGACGCGCGGCAAGCTTCGCCCAAACATCGTCAGGCTTCAAGCCTGCATCGGCCCATAGGACCAAAAGATGATACAGCAGATCAGCACTTTCCGAGGCCAGCGCATCCTTGTCCCCGCCCAGCGCCTCAATGACAGTTTCCACCGCCTCCTCCCCCACCTTCTGGGCGATCTTTGGGCGGCCTTTGGAAAACAGTTTGGCGGTGTAAGACGTCGTTGGGTCCGCCCCCTTGCGACTTGCCACACGCTGATACAGCCGGTCCAGAATTGTCGAATCTGCGGGCATCGGCATTGTATTACTTCCTTTCTGTAACAGCGGCGCTGCCGCCATCCACGGGGCGCACCAGAATGCCACTCTTCGCCATATGCGCCTTGGCCTGGGCAATGGAGAACTCACCGAAATGGAAGATGGAAGCAGCCAGAACCGCAGAGGCATGCCCATCGCGCACGCCTTCCACCAAATGATCCAAGGTGCCAACGCCGCCTGATGCAATGACGGGCACGGATACAGCATCGGAAATAGCGCGGGTTAGCGGAATGTTAAAACCACTCTTGGTTCCGTCTTTATCCATCGACGTCAACAGGATTTCCCCGGCACCCAGGTCGACGACCTGTTGTGCGAAGGCAATAGCATCAATGCCCGTTGCCTCTCGCCCGCCATGGGTGAAAATCTCCCATCGATCCGGGGCCACGGCCTTGGCATCAATCGCCACGACAACACATTGCGACCCGAACCGCTCCGCCGCCTCGGCCACAAATTCGGGGCGCTTCACAGCCGCGGTATTGATCGATACCTTATCGGCCCCGGCCAACAACAATTTGCGGATATCTTCGACGACACGCACCCCACCGCCCACGGTCAGGGGCATGAAGGCAACCTCTGCCGTGCGGGAAACGACATCATAGATGGTTTCGCGATTGTCAGAACTGGCCGTGATATCCAGGAAGGTTAGCTCATCCGCGCCAGCCGCATCATAAATCCGGGCCTGTTCCACCGGGTCGCCCGCATCGCGCAAATCAACGAAATTCACACCCTTGACCACGCGGCCGTCTTTCACATCCAGACAAGGTATCACGCGGGTGGTCAGCATCGCGCCTAATCCTTCTTCTGTTTCAAGACGGCCAGGGCTTCGGCAAGATCCATGCGCCCGTCATACAAAGCCCGCCCGGAAATCGCCCCAGCGATACCCCCGACTGCCTTCAAGGCCATCAAATCATCCAATGAAGACAACCCGCCTGATGCGATAACCGGCGTCGACAGGGCATCTGCCAAAGTTTTGGTTGCGGTGACATTGACGCCCTGCAAGGCCCCGTCGCGATCAATATCGGTATAGATGATTGCAGCGACCCCTTCGTCCTCAAACTTCTGGGCCAGATCCAGGGCTTCAATCTCTGTCGACTCTGCCCAGCCTTCAACAGCGACCTTGCCGTCGCGCGCGTCGATGCCAACCGCGACACAGCCGGGAAAAGCCGCGCAGGCGGCGCGGACGGTACTGGGGTCCTTGACAGCAACTGTTCCCAAAATAACCCGCGACACGCCCCGGTCCAACCAGGCGGATACATGCCCAACCGACCGGATGCCACCGCCCAGTTGAACCCTTGCCCGACTGCCAACGGCCTTAAGGATGGACGACACGGCATCCGCGTTTTCTGATTTTCCGGAAAATGCACCATTCAGGTCCACGACATGGATCCAACTTGCCCCAGCTTCTACAAAAGCCATGGCCTGGGCTGCAGGGTCTTCATTAAAAACCGTTGCCGCCTGCATATCGCCGCGCAACAAGCGCACGCAATGGCCGTCTTTCAGATCAATCGCTGGGTACAGAATCATTGATAACTCACTTTGCCACTCAGGGCGTCCAGGTTAGGAAATTTGAAATCAGTCGCAATCCAGGGGCCTGGCTTTTCTCTGGATGGAATTGGACACCGACCATATTGTCGCGCCCCACCATCGCCGTCAGCCTTTCACCATAGTCGACCTGTGCCAGGCAGTCTGTGGCCTTGTCCGTCTTCAAATGAAAGCTGTGCACAAAATAACAGTAAGCCGACGCTGATATGCCGTCCAAAACAGGATGCGGCGCGCAATTCACCAGATTATTCCACCCCATATGCGGAACCTTCAGCGCAGGATCATCCGGCCGGATCGGGGTCACCGTGCCTGATATCCATCCGAAGCCATCATGTGTTCCGTGCTCTTCCCCCACGGTGGCCATCAACTGCATCCCGACACAGATACCCATAAAGGGGCGGGCCTGGTCAATCACGGCTGTCTGTAGGGTTTCGTAAAGTCCCTCAACCTTCATCAGGCCTGCACGACAGTCACCAAAAGCCCCCACTCCGGGCAATACGATGCGGTCTGCCGTGGCGATTACAGAAACATCGTCCGTGACACAAATCCGATCAGACGGCCCCGCCATGCGTTCAAACGCCTTTGCGGCGGAATGCAGGTTCCCTGACCCATAATCAACGATTGTGGTCAGCATCAATTACAGGGTCCCGCCCAATGTGCCTTTGGTCGAGGGGATCTGATCCGCCTTGCGCGGGTCCAGCGTCACCGCGGCCTTCAAGGCGCGGGCCAACCCTTTGAAGCAGCTTTCCGCGATATGATGATTGTTTTCCCCATACAGGTTTTCGACATGCAGCGTCGCCCCCGCCGATTGCGCGAAGGCGGCGAACCATTCCTTGAAAAGCTCTGTATCGAAATCCCCCAACTTCGGGCGGGTGAAATTCACCTTCCACACCAGATAGGGGCGGCCGGACAGATCAATGGAGACGCGTGTGAGCGTTTCATCCATAGGGATATAGGCATGCCCATACCGCTCAATCCCTTTGCGATCGCCCAGGGCCTTGATCAGGGCTTCGCCAACCACATAGCCGGAATCTTCCGTCGTGTGGTGATAATCAATATGCAAATCCCCGTCGGCGCGCAACGTTAGATCAATCAGGCTATGCTTGGACAGTTGCTCCAGCATATGATCCAGAAAGCCAATACCCGTGGCGACGTCATATCGCCCTTCCCCGTCGATTCCAACGGTGCCGGATATCTTGGTTTCCTTTGTATTTCGCTCAACCGATGCCTGCCGCATTTTGCTGTTCCTTCCGCGCTGGCGTGACTGCGGACTAGCAGATAGCAGGCGTTGGCGAAAAATACCAGAATTAGAGCAAATTTAACGCTCTATCTCAAAATGCAGCCCGTCCCCATCGGCAAGCACCGTATAGGGACGGGTTAACAATCACCTTGATTACAGGCAGACGGCATCCAACGGAGGGAACCCATTGAACCCAACGGAGCTGTAGGTGGTGGTATAAGCACCGGTCGCCAGGATCAGAACCCGGTCGCCTTCCTGCAGGCTGATCGGCAAGCTATAGGCGTTCTTTTCATACATTACGTCTGCGCTGTCACAGCTAGGGCCTGCGATGACAACCGGGCCTTCTGGGCCACCATTGTCAGGGGTTTCAAAGCGATAACGGATCGCTTCGTCCATGGTTTCTGCCAGACCGGAGAATTTACCGATATCCAGATAGACCCAACGACGGTCGTCGCCATCGCCTTTTTCAGAGACCAGAACAACTTCGCTGACGATACAGCCTGCATCCGCTACCAGGCCGCGGCCAGGTTCGGCAATCATGTGAACATTCAGATCACCAAAATGACGCAGCGCATGGGCACGAACGGTTTCTGCATACTGGCGAGGTTCCTGAGCTTTGGACCGGGTCATGGTGGACGGGAAACCGCCGCCCAGGTTGATCAGGCCGATTTCAACGCCACGTGCGGCCAAACGGTCGATCAAGGCACGGGCACGGCCAAAGCAGCGATCCCAGGCCCCTAGATCGGTCTGCTGAGAACCAACATGGAAGCTGATCCCGGGGCGCTGGAAGCCAAGTTCCACTGCACGAATCAGCAGGTCTTCGGCCATTTGATCGGCACAACCGAATTTCTTACCCAAAGGCCATTCAGCGCCGGTGCCATCCACTAAAACGCGGCAATAAACCGTCGTGTTCGGGGCGACATCAGCTAATTTGGTCAATTCCGCTTCTGAGTCGAACGCGAACATGGTCACGCCAGCAGCCGCAGCAAAGGCGATATCGGCGCGACGCTTGATCGTATTGCCATAGGACAAACGAGAGGCCGGGATACCAAGCGCCAAACACTGTTCGATTTCACCACGGCTGGCGACATCAAAATTTGAGCCTTCAGCAGCCAAGCGGGCTAGCAATTGCGGGGCCGGGTTCGCCTTAACAGCATAGTGAATATGGGCAGGGCTCAAAGCCGCAGCCAACACACGATAGCGTTCGGCGACCGCATCCAGGTCCATCACCAGGGTCGGGCGGTCAAAGCGCGCATTGGCGACGAAATCCGCCAAACGCCCGGACAGCGCGGTTGGAGCCGGTGTACCAGCATCCACCAGATGCAAACCATGGGCATGCACATTGTCGATAGAAATAGCAGAGGTTTCAGCGACCGCTAGGCCGCCGTGTACGATAGTCATATCCCGGCACTCCCTTAAGGATGGGGTAGGACGATCCCACTATTGGAACCGCTTTACCCAAACTGTCCAAAAAGGACGCCTCCGTCGTTACATACACCCATCCTCAAACGGCTTTCGCCGAGGGGGGACAGGATCGGTGGGGCCGGGATATCCAATTTCTTGGGAGGCCTTTCCCGATCGCAGGGGCCAGTGGCACGTGCTTCGAGCGTCTGTCTTCTGAATTTCGATATATAGCCAAGTGACGCTGACGAGTAATCTTCATTACGCAGGGGAGCTATGCGTAAAATGCACGACTTGCCCCTTAAAAATTAAATGGCAAACCCGGCAGGTGTTTCAGCGGCGGACCACCAGGAAACAAGCATGAAAGATCAGTCGCTCGATACCTTCAACAGCACCAACCCTGAAACAATAAGGGTAATAGCAACCAGTCTCAATGCACTAACAGGTTCAGCCAGAAAGACTATCCCGACGAGAAAGGCCCCTACCGCGCCTATTCCAGTCCAGATCGCGTAGGCCGTTCCAAGCGGAATGGTTTGCATGGCAAGGGCCAACAGCCAGAAGCTGGCCACCATCGTAGACACTGTGATGAGAGATGGTATGAGCCGACTGAAGCCAAGAGATTGCTTCATTGTGTACGCCCAAACAATTTCGAGAATGCCGGCAACAAGAAGGTAGAACCAGGCCATTGACCCCTCCCAAGTCTAAAGGGTCCAGGTCGTCCTGGTCATTACTGCCCAATATGGGGGAGGTCGTCCTCCAAGGAAGAGGCGCATACTAGCCCGCACGAAACTGTCGATCCACCAGATATTCCAGATACCTAAAACACCACGAAAAGGAATTTAATTCAATGTCTTGCCCGTAAGTGCGGCATTGCCGCGTCGCCGCAGCAAATCCGCCGTATCAGAATTGGTAATCAGTTCAACCAATCGCACGGTCGTTGCCAGATGCGCACTAGCCTCTGGCTTGTTATCAGGGCCAACCTTTGGCAGCTTTTCAATGATTTTGGCCGCATATTGCTCAAGGTCCTTTCGCAGTTGATTGACCTTGCTTTGACAGGCGGATTGCAGCCCGATCTGTTCTGCCATGCGGGAAGCCTCTCCTAAGGCCCGCGCCCGCCGCTCTGCCATTTCGAATTTCGCTTCATCAGGGAAATCTGAAAAGTCCGGAATGCCCTTCCCTTTATTGGGCAGCATATTCAGGATCACGTCCTGCGCATTTGACAGAACAAGGTTTTCGATGGCGTGACTGACTTTGCCGCGGCATCCATACATGCGCTTACCCCAATCGCCATCCCGGCGGATGCCGATATCAGCCGTAATGCCTTTGAACGCCAACGAAAATCGTTTGGCCTTGGCGATCACATCGGTTTCCGTAGCATTGGGGGCGTCGGCGGCTTCGGCAACAGCATCAGCGTCGCGCTCTAACGCCTCTATAACAATGTTTCCCGCAATGCCCAAATCCGTGCTGCTGGTCAGCGTATCATCCAGCTTGCGCGATAAGGCCCGGAACACTTTCAAGATTGGAAAGGGCTGCAGCAACCGGCCCATCAGGGCCAATAACAGATAGACCTCGTGGTCTGCCGCCTGATCACCCACCATGTCATAATGGCGCTTCACAATTGTCACATGTTCGGGGGTGAAATTCAGGATCGGTTTCCGGGGCAGCTTTTCTTTCAGGGATTCGACAATATCAGCGATGGCCAGAATCGCCATCATTTCCCGCAAATCTTCCAGCCGCTTGGTGCCGCCGATCTTTTTGGCCGCCGCGCGAATTTCACCGGCATCGGTGCCAAGTTCTGTATCCCATTCCTTCAACGTTTGCGCGGCCAATGCCCACAAAGCCGATGCGGTTTGGTTCTTCGTGGTCTCATCGCCTTTTTTTTGCGCCGCGATAAAGGCGTCTGCAATCGGGTCCCATTTTGGCTTAACGCGGTCCATCAACAGGTTCCACATCGGACCAATGGCAGCACGCGCTATTTTTCCAGGCTGTTTTGGATCCGGGTCCTTAAAGATCAGCATATCTTCAAACGGCAGACACAAGACCCGTTGCGGTGTAAAAATGCGCGGCGCCCGCATTTCAGCAAGGCGGGGGCGCAACAGCGCCATTATTGCATCATGGGGAATGCCGAACCTGTTTTCGCCGCGATCCAGTTCAATCTTTGCCGCCAGAATCTTCAACTCCTTCTCAGGAAGTTGATTCAGAAACCCCTGTAATTGCTCTCCCGCGTTGCTCATACCGGTTCCTTTCGGAACTTGGACAATTTGGTCTTTGTCTCCTGGTCCATTCCGGCATCAATACTGTGTTCGCTGGTCCTGCTCCATCTGTTTTGGCTTTCCCGCAGGTTTTCCCACAACTCTACGTTCTCCCCGACAGCCTCCACTGGCAGGATCGGCAGATACTGCGCAAAACCCTCCAATGTATCGCGTTGGAAGAAACGGTCCCCATCGCGACCCATTTCCCACAGATCGATGACCCGTTGCCACCCGTCCAGCATCAAGGAAATCCGCTCGATATGCTGTGTGATCTTATTCTCCGATTCATCGAAGCTGCGCAGCGGTTCCGCCATGTCCTGTTCCAGCTCCGCAATCGCATTCAAGTGATCCCGGGCCCTTTGCGCCGCTGCTCGGGCGGCGGTGACGGTGCGCTGTGCCATTTCTGCAGTATCTGGAGGTTCCTGAATCAGCCATTTTGACAGTTCCACCGTCAAGTCTTCCAGCGTCGTCAAAAGGATCATCAACGGCCCCTTGATCGACCCATCCGACAAGCCAAGGGGCGCCAGCGCATTTGCCCAGCGTTCCAGGCGCGCATATATCTTGTTCCCGCTTTCGCCAATGGTTTGACCATAACCACTCAAGGCGTCACGGGCCAAATTCAACCCTTCAGGCGTCGCAATTTTTCGGCCATCCAGTTCGGCAACACCGGGATGACTGGCGGCCAACTGGCTGATTGCATTACGGATTAAGCTAAACAGGATCAATGTCGGCAATTCCAGTTCCGACTGTTTGTCCTGCTTTGCACGTTTCGCAAGGGCCGGACCACCCAATCCGGTCATCGCAATCAGGTTGGCGGACTGACGCACCCGGCCCGGTGAAATCTTGCGCAGATTCAGCAATTCCTCATGCAAGGCGCGATCATGTACCAGCAGATTAAGGACATCGGGCAGAACCTTATATGGAATAATATAGGTTTCAGATCCCCCCGCCAGACCGGGAATCAGCACTTCCAGCGACCCACCGATCGGGCGGCGCAACCGTGCATAGGCCAGAATGGGCGTGGTAAAGGGAACGTAAACCCCTCGTTGCTCGAATGTCTCCGGAAGCAACGGATTATTGGCTTTTCTGTTCGTCACACCTTTTTCTGGCGGGGTAGACATGCGTAACAAACCCTCACAATGATAATAACTTATCAAAAAACATGGCCCGTCATTCTAAAGACGACCCACATTATCACAATGACTGCCCCGCCCTAGGTAAAGTATATTTTTACCAGACCGCAAGTCACTTGTTTACCATAATCATCTCTTGGGTAGAAATAACAGATTGTTCTATAATTGCCGGCACCCGGCTTTCTTCGCGATAAGGCAGATGCCATTTGACACAATCCTCCCCCTCCAGTTTACCGGCCTCCATGACCCTGCGGGAAGCCCAGCCACAGGACAGCGCGCAATTATTGTTGCTTGGCCAATCATTACTCTCGGAAACAGATTACTACACCAGATTACCCGAAGAACGCGCCATTAATGCTCAGGGCATGGCGGAAATTGCCGCCACCTACAAGGAACGACGGGGATGGCACATGATCAATATCTGGCACGGCAATCAGGCCATAGCTGAAGGCATTCTTGTGCCCGGGCCCCTGTATCGTACCGCCCATATCGGAATTCTGGGAATTGGTGTGTTGCGCCGCCATTGGGGCCAAAGGTTAGGCCAGATTCTAATGGCGGATCTGGAAGACCGCGCCCGCAAAGATTCCCTGGAACGGCTGGAATTCACTGTCTTGTCGCATAATCGACGTGCACGGGACTTCTATAAGAGACTCGGCTATTATGAAGAAGGTCGTCGTCGACGTTCAGTACGGTATGGGCCGGAATCGTCATCCGCGCGGATCCGTTATGGTGATGAAATCCATATGGCGAAATGGATTGGGCCCAAAGATTGCATTGACCCGGAATGCTAAAGTAAATCCGCGGGTACGAAGACATTTGCGATGACGCATTAGCAGAAAGAGTGAATGGCGAGAGTATCCTGTGTAAATGCATGATGCTTTGCATCAATTCTGTTGGAGGGACCAATGGCGTGGAACTTATTTGGTGGCAAGAAAAAATCCGAAAAGTCCGCTAAAATACAGGCAAAGGCTGCAATGCCGCCCATCATGGCCCCCGATGAAAGCGTCGAAGCCCCCCCGCGCGGCAAGTCAACCGGGCGATCAAACGAGCCCAGCAAGGATCAAATGGATGCGCTGACCGTGTTGGCCGCCATTGAGACGGCCAAGAAAGAATTAGCCGACCGGGAGGAACGATTACAGCAATCCGCCCGCGCACAGGCTAAAGCCAGATCCAACAGCAGCGGCATATCGGAAGATCCCGCCGCCGCGGTTGAACGCAAACGCCATCTGATCCATGCTGCACTGAGTGTTCATCGTTTCAAACAAAATGCCTTAAGTGACTTGAGCCCCGCAGAACGGGACCGTTTGCGCCAGATGGCCGAAACCTCGCTTGGCGTCTCCTCTAAGCCCAAGAAGTGATCCGTACCATTGTGAGTAAACCTGCTGTCTCCTCCCCACGATCCAAACTTCCCAGCGACCTTGTTGCCAATAGCCTGGCCCCGAAACTATTGGCCGGGGATCGGCGTGCGCTTGCGAAAGCCGTCACCCTGGTTGAATCATCCCGCACCGACCATCGCATCCAGGCGGAAAACCTGATCGCGGAGATCATGCCCCATACGGGCACCGCCATGCGTATCGGGATTTCTGGGGTGCCCGGCGTTGGGAAATCCACCTTCATTGAAGCCTTTGGCGCGCATGTCACCAATCTGGGCCATCGCCTGGCGGTACTGGCCGTCGATCCCAGCTCAAAGCGCGGTGGCGGGTCTATTCTGGGTGACAAGACACGAATGGAAGACCTGTCGCGCAACCCAAATGCCTTCATTCGCCCCTCTCCCGCCGGGCAGACACTGGGCGGCGTCGCCAGACGCAGCCGGGAGAGCATCCTTTTATGCGAGGCAGCCGGGTTTGATATCATCCTGGTGGAAACCGTTGGCGTCGGGCAAAGCGAAACCGCCGTGGCGGATATGACTGACATGTTCCTATTGATGCTGTTGCCCGCCGGCGGGGATGAACTGCAAGGATTGAAGAAAGGCATCGTTGAACTGGCCGATATGATCCTGGTCAACAAGGCGGATGGTGAATTGATCGATCAGGCCAAGCGCACAGCAGCAGATTATCATGGTGCGCTGCGCCTATTGAGCAAGGGTGGAAATAGTTGGAGCGTGCCAGTTCTGTCCTGTTCCGCACTGACCGGCCAAGGCATTCCAGAAGCATGGGAAAAGATCGGCACCTTCCACGAATCCTTAGCCAAGGCAGGCACCCTGGCCGAACGGCGGGCACATCAGGCCAAAACCTGGCTATGGGATGAACTGATAGCGGAATTTGCCCATCGCCTGCGTCAGGACCCGAAACTGCGCGACCTATTGCCTGCCGTACAAGAGGCTGTTGCGGCCGGTGAAACCCCTGCCCCGGTTGGGGCACGAAAATTGATTCATGCCTTTTTGAAGGACTAAACACATCGATAAAAGGGGTTGCACACCCCATCCTTTCCCGTGGCAAACTGATGCGTGAAAGGAGAGTTTCATGCGCATCCTTACCGGTGAAGAAGATTTTGATGGTTTGACCCAAACCGTGGCCACCCTGCCTGGCGCTGCCTATTGGGACGACGGTTGGTACAAGCGCGAATTGGATCAGATTTTCTATACCAGTTGGCTGTATCTGTGCCACGCCAGCAGCCTCAGCGAGCCCCGCGCCTTTCGCAGCTTCACCATCGGGACGCAGGGAATTTTTCTGGTCCGGGACGAAGACGGCACCCTGCGGGGATTCCACAATTCCTGCCGCCATCGTGGCTCGATCCTGTGTCAGGAGGCACAGGGAAAGCTGAAAACCCGCAGCATTCGCTGTCCCTATCACCAATGGGCCTATGGGCTGGACGGGCGCCTGTTGGCGACCACATCCCTGGCCGAGGCACCGGATTTCAACAAGGCGGATTATCCCCTGCACCCGGTCGCGGTTCGGGAATGGCGCGGATGTGTCTTTGTCTGTCTGGCCGATGATCCCCCGAAACTGGAAGACAGCTTTGACCGGGGCAGCGACCGCATCGACAATTGGCCCTTGGAATCCCTGAAGGTTGGGCATACCTGGCGCAAGAAAATGCAGTGCAATTGGAAGGTCTTCTGGGAAAACTTCAATGAATGTCTTCACTGCCCGAATATTCATCCGGAATTGTGTGATCTGGTACCGATCTATAAACGGCGTATCTCCGGCCCTCGGGATGATCCTGATTGGTCCCAGCATCAATCGGACCCCGATGCGCGCTATCGCGGTGGCTTGCGACCGGGCGCGGAAAGCTGGTCTTGCGATGGCACCGCCCTGCCCGATGGGTTTAAGACCCTGACTCAGGCGGAAAAAGACCGTGGGCAGGTTTATTTCATCAGCCTGCCATCGGTCTTCATTGCCGGGCATCGCGACTATATGCGCACTGTGCGTGTCCTGCCCACAGGACCGGAAGAGACGGAGATTGAGGTGGAATGGCTGTTCCTGCCGGAAACCCTGGAACGACCGGATTTCAGATTGGAGAATATCACCGATTTCGCGATCATGGTGATGGATCAGGATGCCAAAGCGTCGGAACTGAACCAGAAGGGATTGCGGTCTATGCGCTATGATCACGGTGTCCTGATGCCGGAAGAACAGTATGTGAAGAGCTTCCACGATTGGATCCGCGCCACCCTATCCTAATGCTTAATCCAGAAAGCAGACATTATGTCCATATATTCGCCTGACCTGCTGGCCCAATTCCGGGAAATTACGACAGCGACCCTGACCACCGTTCTGTTGAAAAAGGGATTGCGAAATGTCTGGATCAGGGGCGCATTTCCCCTGACACCGGGGCAGCAGCGCGTCGCAGGGCCAGCCTTCACCCTGCGCTTTATTCCGGCGCGAGAGGATTTGGCGACACCTGCATCCTGGTCCTCCCCCATTTCCACCCGCAGCGCGATTGAGGCGATGCCGGATGGATGTATCGCCGTCATCGCTGCCGATGGCTGTCAGGATGCCGGTGTGTTTGGCGATATTCTGTGCCAGCGCATGCAGGTCCGGTCCGTTGCCGCCATGATCACCGATGGCGTTGTGCGGGATTTGGAGGGGGTTTTGGGAACTGGGCTGCCGGTCTGGTCCTCTGGGGCGGCCGCCCCGCCTTCTGTTGCAGGCCTGACTTTTGTGAACTGGCAGGAACCGATTGGCTGTGGCGGTGTAGCGATTTATCCGGACGATCTGATCGTGGCCGACAAGGATGGTGCCGTCATCATTCCCCAGGCGATGGTCAACGAGGTTTTGCCCCTGGCCCAGGAACAGGAAACTCTTGAAGCCTGGATTTTAGGCGAAGTGAAAAACGGCGCAAAGCTGCCCGGCCTGTATCCTGCCAATGAGGAAAACAAACGACGCTATGAAGCGCATAAAGCCGGACAGGTGACGTGAGCCCCAAAACGCCCTATACACCGCCCCCCGCCAGCACAATCGATATCCTGGCCTATTATGCGGTCACCCGCCCGGAGCATGTTGCAGTTCTGGAAGATGGCGTCGCCTATCGCTATGCCCAGCTTTACCTGGATGTGTGTAAATCAGTCACCTACCTGCGCAGTCTGAACCTGGGCGAAAACCCAAAGGCGGCGGTGGAGGTAAAGAACCTGTATATGCACCTGGTCCTGACCCTGGGGCTGGAAGCATTGGGCATTTGTTCAATGTCATTTGCTGCCAATGAAGCGGCCAGCATTGAACCAATTGTTCAAGATTTCGATCTTGTTTTATGCACCGCCCAGGACGCACCGACGCAATCAAAGAACACGGTAATCCTGGATCAGGCTTGGGCAACCATGTTGAGCGAACAATCGCCAGAACAGCCCCTGATCCAGACCCGATTTGCCCCTGACGCCCCGTACCGCATTATCAAGACATCAGGCACCACTGGTAGCCTGAAAACCCTGACACTAACCTGGGACATGCAGAATCGTCGCCTGCGCCAATTCCAGTTTCTGGCCGGCATGAACGATGCCACGCGCTATGCCGTCGCTTTGGGTTTTTCCATTCAGGCCTATCACACCCATTGCACGGCCTGTTTGCGTGCGGGCGGCACCTGCATAGCAGACAGCCGCCAACCCCTTGCCCATGTGATCCAGCAGCACGATGCCAGCCATGTCACGCTGATCCCCCATGCGCTGATCGATATTCTGGATCGCCTGCCAGCGGCGTATCAGAAGCCGACCAATCTGCGCATCTTCACGATCGGTGCCCAGGTATCCGCGTCAATCCGCCAGCGGGTACAGGACAGGCTGGCGACCAGCCTGATTGAAAGCTACGCAACCAACGAGGCCGCCTATATCTGCACGATGCAGGCCGATGGCATTGGTGCAATCCTGCCCGGTGTCGACCTGGAAGTCGTCAATGATGCGGAAGACCCCATTTACAACCAACCGGGCGTGATCCGGATGCGCAGCGAGACCCTAATTCAGGGGTATCGCGATGACCCCGCCACCACAAAACGGATGTTCAAGCAGGGTTGGTTCTATCCCGGTGATCTGGGAATCCTGAACCAAAGTCGCATCCTGAAACTGATCGGGCGCGCCGATGATCAGCTAAACATACGCGGCATAAAGGTTGCCCCTCAACCCATTGAAGAAGCAATCCTGAATGCCTTTGACTTCCAGGATGTCGGGCTGTGTATGGTGCCGGATGCTGACAAGGGAGATAAGGTCTGGCTGGCTATCGTAACCGGCGGCAAGGATAAGATGACCGAAGCGGAAATCAGCGCCATAACCCCCAAACTAACGCCCCTGCTGCCGTCGGCATTTGGGGCGACACAACTGGTTTTCCTGGACAGAATCCCCCGCACAGCGACAGGAAAGATCCAGCGGGACGTTCTTAGAAAGGCGCTGCGCGATCTTTCATAAGCAGAGGCTTCACCCGGCACGTAAACCCTTCACAAACTCACCCAAGCCGACTTGTCGCTTACGCTTCAGGCGCTCACTGCACAGGATGGCGCGGACCTGTTCAACGCTTTCTTCAATATCATGATTGACGATAACCCAGTCATATTCGGCATAATGGCTCATCTCATCTGATGCCTTGGCCATGCGCGCGGCGATGACGGCCTGGGAATCCTGGGCGCGGGTGTTCAGGCGACGCTCCAGCTCCCGAGAGTTTGGTGGCAGGATGAAGACGCGCACCAAATCATCAATGGCACTTTCTGCCAATTGCTGTGTGCCCTGCCAGTCAATATCAAACAGCGCGTCACGGCCTTCGGCCAGGGCGTCCATCACCGCTGCTCTTGGTGTGCCATAGTAATTGTCGAAAACCTTTGCATGTTCCAGCAATTGACCGCGATTGACCATCAGGTCGAATTCCGTGCGATCAATAAAGATATAATCGCGGCCTTCCACTTCACCTGGGCGCTTCGGGCGGGTGGTAACAGACACCGACATATCGATTTCCGGATCGCTGTCCAGGATGGCCCTGGCAATCGTCGATTTCCCTGCCCCGGACGGGGAGGACAGCACCAGCATCAGGCCGCGCCGCTTTATGGGGAAAAGGTCGTGCGATGGTTCGGCCATAGGCTTGGCACCCTTATTCAAGATTTTGGACCTGCTCGCGCAGGCGGTCGATAACGGCTTTGAGGTTTAGTCCGATTCGGGTGAGGTCCAGAGAGGCGGATTTCGACGCCAGGGTATTGGCCTCGCGGTTAAATTCCTGACATAAAAAGTCAAATCGACGCCCAATGCCGACCCCATCGCGCAACAAGTCACGCGCCGCATCCACATGTGCCTTCAGGCGGTCAATCTCTTCGCGCACGTCTGCCTTTGTCGCCAGAATGGCTGCCTCTTGCGCCAGCCGCTCTGAAGGGATCGCGCCGTCCTGGGGCAACAGGTCTGATATCTGGGCCCATAGTCGATCCCGAATGGCCTGAGGTGTTGCCTCTTCCGACCGTTCGGCATCTTCGACCAGGGTCTCAATCTCCCCCAAGTGATCCCTCAGGACCGCGGCGATCCGCGCGCCCTCTTCCGCACGGGCGTCCGACAGGCGGGCCAGAACATCGTCCAGACCGCCCTGAACCGCCGACAGGCGATCTGGATCACTGGCCAGATCACCAGGATCCTGCTCCGAAGCCTCTACGACGCCCCGCACGGTAAACAGCATATCCAGACGCGGGCGTTCCCCAAATGCCTCGCACCGCTGAATCAGATCATCCAACAAGGCGTCGTTAATGCGCACCGTGGATTTTCCAAGGACTGGCTTTACTTCCAGATTGATCGTTAGATTGCCGCGCTTAAACCGCTCCTGAACTGCCTTGCGGATCACAGGGTCGAACCGTTCCCAGCCGGACGGCACCCGGATGCGCGCATCCAGCGATTTTCCATTCACACTGCGTGCTTCCCAGACCCAGCGGATCAGGTCGTCTTCCCCCTCCGTCCGGGCAAAACCAGTCATGCTGGATACGGTCATATCGGGCATCCTTTCTGTAATTCAGGGTCTTTTGTCATGATCCGCATGATTATGGAAGCATGATGGGACGCTTGCAGCCCCTGCCTGCCATCGCCACACTACAACTATGATATCGATCCTGATCACCGGCGCGTCCAGCGGCATTGGCGCAGCTGTCGCCCTGGCCTATGCCCAACGCTATGGTCAGGGGGGCTGCACGCTTGCGCTTTCCGGGCGCGATTCGGATCGTTTGCAGGCTGTCGCAACAGCCTGCCGGGATCAGGGTGCCACCGTATCCGCCACGGTTGTTGATGTCACGGACCAGACTGCGATGCGTGAATGGATCATTGATGCAGACATTGCTGCACCGCTGGATATCGTGCTGGCAAATGCAGGCATTTCAGGGGGCGAGGATGAAGCCACCATTCGCCGTATATTCGATGTCAATCTGACCGGTGTCCTGAACACGGTCCATCCGGCCCTGGACTGTATGAGGACGCGGGGGCGCGGTACGATTGGGATGGTCAGTTCCATTGCAGGCAATCGCGGCTTGCCCAGCGCACCGGCCTATAGCGCAGCCAAAGCCGCTGTCTTGGCCTATGGCGAAGGATTGCGGGGGCGTTACGCGCATCACGGCGTGACGATATGCGTGATCTGTCCAGGCTTCGTGCGCAGCCGCATCACGGATCAGAACACATTCAGCATGCCCTTTTTCATGGAAGCGGACCGTGCCGCACAGATCATACTGGCAGGGTTGAGCGCGGGAACGGCAAAGATATCCTTCCCCTGGCAAATGCGCTGTATCGGCTGGATATTGCGGGCCTTACCCAGCGGGCTTGGCACGCGCCTGCTCTCGCGCCTGCCACAGAAGGAATGAAGGGGCTGATCATTGCCCCTTTGTTCATGAAGGTGTCCAGTGCCAGGTATCGGCACGCCTGATCTCTTGCAGTCCATGTTTCTGATACAGACGTAATGACGCAGTATTCGCGGACTGAGTGCCAACCTGCAGGGTCTTAAAGCGCCCTGCCCCATATGCGATTGCGGCTGTAACGAGACGGCTGCCATTTCCATGTCCCTGATGATCCGGTGCAACGGCGATCAGGTCGACAACCAGCGCATCGTCGCGAAACAACAAGGCGTTGAACCCCGTGATTTCCCCAGCAGCATTCAGGGTAACCAGCGTGACACCCGCACGGCCCAAAACATCATTATGGGCCCAGGCCGCCTTATAGGCATCCGCGCGATCATCTGGAATTTCAGGATCACTGTGCCAGCGGTCACTGCGAAAGGCCCTTGCCGCAAGATCCGCGATTGCATCTGCATCCGTGGCCTGCGCGATACCGATCCCAGTTGGAAGCCTTTGCTTCTGACCCGGCAGCGCACAGCCAAGCGTTATCAATGTCTCAATCTTACGAAAACCAAGGGGTTCCAGAATTCCCCCTTCAGAGGCGTCCCCCCGCCGGAACATCAGGCCGATAGACTCTCGTTGGGCATCGGTCACCGCATTTTTTGCCTGCGCGACATCGTCAAGGCACCATACCGGTCTGCCCAGGATAGACGCATCGAAAGGGCGTTCGGAAAAGCCCACAGGGGTCATTGGGGGGTCTCCTCAGGCATCATATACCCCCGCAAAGTAAGTTTGCCGCTGGGTTCTATCACCCGGTCCAATCGTTGCACTCTAAAGCCAGCTTTTCGGGCCAGCATGGCATATGACAGGGCCGAGAAGGCGCAGTGATGCTCCACGAAAAATTCTTCCCGGTCTGGTCCAACGGCGGCCAGGGCCCCCTCCCCATCTGGCAGTTCAACATAAACTCCGCCACCAGGCAGCAGGATCGGGCGGGCGCGGCGCAACATGGCGACCGGGTCTGGCACATGTTCCAGGACTTTATTGAATGTCACCAGCGCAAAACGACGAGAGACCGTGTCCGTCATGAAATCTGCGACCATACCCTCTACGCCGGCCTTTTCCATTGCGTGTTGGGCGGAACGGGGATCCGGGTCCAGGGCTGTTGCGGTCCACCCGGCCTGGGCCATTGCCGATGGAAAGACTGCCAGGCCGGACCCGACATCCAGCACGGTGCGATCCCCTCCCCTGGGCCCATAGGTGGACCAAACCGATTGCACATAGGCAACGCGCTGACGGTTGTCGGATTGCTCAGGGGGCAGCGCCATGATCTTGTCATAGGTCTGGGCCATACGACCACCGCCATAGGTGCGATCCCAATAGTCGCCGCTGTACAGACCGGACAGATCAAAATGGTGATGGTTCAGAACATGCCCCGTTGACGGGCTGCGTAACAGATCGCGCCGATAGGGCGTGATGCCAAAGTCCGTTTCACCATCGGGCGGAGCCGTATAGGATTTAACCACTTCCCAATCCATCGCGCCGGTCACCGGGCAATTAATGTCGGTTAAACAGGCGGGATCGAATTGCGGGGGTTCCTGGGTCACAGCGTTGCCGTGAATTCCGCGAATTGTTTGATACAGCGATCCTTCAGCACGGCGGGCATGAAGGAATAATGCCGCCCGATATACAATTGTGGCTGGCTGATAAACTGCCCATAGGTCGCCATCATGTCCAGACCGCGATGCGAGATATCCAAACAGACTTCCGTATTCACCTTGCGCAGTTGATACAGTTGCATATCGCGGGTCAACGGCAGGGGCATTTTCATGATAACGCCGCCCCGATCCAGATTCGGACTGACCTTGTGCAAGGTGGTGATCAGCCCCCGATAGTCACGGTGATAAACCGCCCATAACTGCGTATCCAGCCCGCGATAATGTTCTGGATCTGCGCCATGCAGATTAACAATCCGATCCGGGGTGATGTCTATAACCGATTGTTCCAGGCGACCGGTGCCAAATGCCAGATGCACATCGCAATGGGCATCGCGCATTGCATCCAGCGCGTCCGGATCGTTCAAATCAGCGAATGTCTGTACGTCCGCGACATCAGACAAGCCCCGCGATTTTCCCTCAAACCAACACTCAATTTCGTATTGCGCGCCTTGTTCTTCCAACTGGTGATTGGTTTCAAACGTCGCGCTGGTCGTTCGCTTTTCTTCAAAAACGCGGACGATGTTCCAATTCTTGGACAGGGCCTCGACGAAATGCGTATGATGGGGAGTATCTGTTGTCAGTATCCCCACACGCAGGTTTTTAGGCTCCATCATCGCAAAATATCCAACCAATCAAATCTGTTTAAGTCCATTGCCAGTCTGGTATCAGAAAGTCCGGGATATACCAAACGCCAGCCCTTTTCGTCCAAATATCCGTGTTCCTGAAGCCTTCACATACAGACCAGAACCAGGATTCCGGTTTCCCCTGAAACCGGCAGAAAGCGGCAATATCTTGTTCAGGTGCCTGCCACCCCTTTTCCCTGATTTGGGCAATTGCTTCCCCCCTGTCAATCATGCCATAGCGGATTTGCACAGAAAGGTTATCAAAGTCACGCGTAAATCCAAATTTGTACCATTTTAAAAAATGATGCAATGAAATGAAGTCACAATCAATATCGGCAAAGTCCCAGGTTCCAATTTTCAAATCCTGTTTACCATATTCAAATCCCGAATCTTGCGCGATACGGGCATTCTGGTAACTGTTCCATTTAAAGAATGCTCCCAAAAAGACAGACCGGACTGTAAAATCGGTATCCTTTGGCACCTGATACGCCAGCAGGTCACTTTTCGTCAGCCCTTCTTTGCCACACCAGTAATCCGCATCTGTCGATTCCAGGCAGCCATGCCGCGCCAGCCAATCCGAATCCAGCGTATCCGACAGCCGCTCAAGCTCATTGCCGCCATATTCCAATTGTGGGTTTTCACCCCACAAAATCAACGGGATACGCAGTTGCACCGCCAGTCGAATGGGGATCGCAAACAGGGCCATATGCATCGGCAGCCCTGTCGTCCCGCGCTCTTCAAACGCGGCCTTCATAAAGCGGCGCTCTACATCAGGCGACACAGTATAGTCGATGTGATCGACGCCCAGATTCTGGATCATTCCTTCCAGATTTTTCTGACCAATCTCGGTTCGGGCCGGGGTCCGCCAGGTCACCGCCAGCACCGATAGACCATACTTATTTGCCATGATCACCTGATACCAGCTATCCTTGCCGCCAGAGACCGGCACGATGCAATCATAGCCTTGGGAACGCGCCTTGGTTTGCTCCACCAGGGTCTGGAACGCCGCCTCGCGCGCCGTCCAATCAATCCTGGTTTCCTTATCCCTGTGGCCGTGACAGGCCGTACAGACACCATTCGCATCCAGGCTTATGCCAGGGCGCGTATCGGGCAAAATACACTGGGTGCAATAGCGCATCGGCTTACTCCTTCAACCGTGAATGATGATCCACAAACAAGCGCGCAGCCAGCAATGAAAACAGGAACTTACTGTCACTATTGCGCGCAATGTCAGACCCCAGAAATGCCGCAAATCGATCCCGGTCCACATAGTCAAAAAACGGACTGTCAGCCAACAACGTTTCTTTTATCTGAGGGTCCGTGAAATCGACAAAAGATGTCACCGGCGCATTGATTCCCTGTTTGCGCGGATTGTTCAGAATGACGTCTGGCACCATTCCCCGTCCCGCCTGACGCAACAGATACTTTGGCAAATTCTGTTGGATCAAATGCTGGCTGGGAATGGAAAACAGACACTCAACCAGATCCTTATCCAGATAGGGTGCGCGGTTTTCGACAGACCAGCGCATCCCGGCCAGATCATCATCGTGCAGCATGACCGGAACGGTTTCCCGCGCCAATTCATTCATCATGCGGTTTCGCAGGATTGCCGCACAGAGGTCATCTTCCTGATGCGGTTCCGAAAAGGGCTGTGTCAGGAATTCCGAAAAATCCTCCGCGCCCAGAAAGATATGGTCACGATTATCGGGATGCTGAATAAACGCCCGTGGGTTTTGCAGGAATGGGTTACGCACGAATTGCCCATAGCTGCCGCGCCACCCGGCTATTAGATCCCCAAAATCCGGTTCATCCTGCATTTCTGCCAGCCAGAACAGGTAATGATCATAATAGCCGCTGAACACTTCATCCGCGCCGGTCCCGCCCAGGGACAGCTTGAACCCTTCGTCATGAATTTTCTGGCTGACCAGATAGTGCAGATAATAGGAAATCGTCAAAGGCGGCCCATCGAAATAGGCGATCATGTCCTGCAATCGATCCAGAAATCCCTCCCGTGGAATGGATATCTGGTGATTGGGCACGCCCAACCCTTTCAGGCCTTCGGCGATCATCGCGGATTCATCATAGCGCCAGTCTTCTTCGATAATCGAAAAGCAGGTTATATCCTGACCAAGCCGATGGTGCGCCATGCCCGCAATCACATTGGAATCAATGCCGCCCGACAGCCGGACAGCCACGGGGACATCGGCCCGAAGAGTTCGGAAAATCGCATTCTCCAGCGCGGCATCCACAGCCTCTTGCGCCTGTTTCGCGCTGATATCCTGTGGCTGATAGGTCAGTTGCCAATAGCGCTGCAAAACCGGGGCTTCGCCGGCCTCGACCACCAGGGCATGGGCGGCGGGCACTTCCCGAACATCAGCAAAAAATGTCCGATGGTCTTTCATCAGACCCTTATAGCCATTCACCAGATAGCGTTGCATATGCAGGCTATCAATGGCGGGTACAGCCCCGGCCAGCGCGGTCAGAACCTTGATCTCTGATGCGAAAAACAGCCCCTCTGATCCCCGATCCCAAAGGTATAGGGGTTTTTCCCCGAACCGGTCCCGGGCCAGGGTCAGGGTCCCGCTGTCTTCCTGATAAATCGCAAAGGCAAACATGCCAACCAAACGGTCCAGCGCGCCTAAGCCCCAGGCGCGCCACGCCTCCAACAAAACCTCTGTATCGCCGCTGGTTTGAAATCTGTGACCCTTCTGCTGCAATTGCGCCCGCAGTTCCTGGTAATTGTATATTTCGCCATTATAGATCAGAACCCAGCCATCCTTGCGAAAGGGCTGATCGGATCTGGTGTTCAAATCGATGATCGATAGGCGACTGTGCAGCAGATCCAGGAATTGACCATCCGGGCGTTGCACATCGAATACACCATTGCCGTCCGGTCCCCGCTGGGTCATGCGTGACATGGCAACAGCGCGCCGATCTGGGGACAGCGGCGATGTGGCAAGGCGCCCGGCAATGCCGCACATAATGCCCTATCCCGAAATGGCGGTTCGGCGCAAGGAATGCCCCTTGGCCACCGCTTCTGTCACGGTTTTACCCAATACGTCGTGATAGCAGGACGCCGGAAATTCCGTCGCAGGCCGGGCGAAGAAGATATCAGCACCCGTGATAACATGCCCCACGGGCAGATCTCTTGCCGCGACCAGCCCTTTGCGGATGGCAGGCCCAACCCCGTCTTCACAGGGCTGTGGTCGCTTCACGCCGTCGCCCCGGCTTGCCGCCACGCCCGGCAGGATACGGGCCAGATAGGCCAGATCCGTTGCGTCACAAGATAGGCTGTGATCGCGGAATGCCCTTCCCTCCTTCTGATCCGTGAAATGCACCTCGACAATCTGTGCGCCCAGGGCGACTGCGGCAATCGGGGCCTCTGGTCCCATGACGTGATTGGAATAGCCGATAGTGACATCCGGAAATACTGCCTTCAGTGTCGAAATCGCCAACAAATTCGCCTGTTCCAGGGGTGTTGGATAGGCAGAAACACAATGCAACAGGGCCAGTCGCGCCGACGCTGCCTCCATCCCCATTTCGGAAATGACCCAATCCACCGCTGCCTGGACCTCTTCCAATGTCGCCGTACCGGTCGACAGAATAACCGGCAATCCTGTGGCCGCAGACGCACGGATGACCGGTTCAAAATCCACATCCCCGCTGGCGATCTTTATCGCGGCACAATGCTGTGCCAGAAAGGGCACCCAATCCTCGCTGATTGCAGAGGAGAAGAACGCGACGCCGTGCTGTTGTGCCTCCGCCTTCAAACGCAGATGCGCTGCTTCATCCAGACCAAAGCGCGTGACACGGGCCAGGCGATCTGGATCCGCCGCGCCGATAAAGCGCTCTGGCGTATAGCTTTGAAACTTTACGGCATCGGCCCCTGCCGTCGCGGCCAGGCGCACCAATTCAACCGCTTTATCGACATCGCCTTCATGATTGACGCCAATTTCCGCAATCAGGGCCGGTCGTTCCGCCAGATCAATTCCAAACAGGTGCATTTTAAATCCCGCTCTCCGTGCCTAAGCACTTTTGACCTTCTCTGCCGCTACGGCCTCGACCTCGCCAATCAACTCATCTAGGACGCTCAACAGGATAACTTCCATATCGTTCAGGAACCCCTTCAGCTCATCCAGAAAAAGCTGATAAATGGCGGGTGCTTCCTCTTCCGTCACCCGACGGTGCATTCGGAAATACACATTAAAAAGGGTCATCAAAGTCCCGTAATTGTTCTGCCAGATCACAGCCATGATAGGGTCAAACCCTTCGCCGGGCTTTGGTTGAAACAGGCTCCATAAAGTTCCATAGGATGCGAATGGATCCGGTTTGGTCACGGTCTTCATCTCAGCGATGGCTGCGTAAATGTCCTGATACCAATTGACCGTCTTCTGCCGCAGATCATAGAACCGATCCAGGGGAACGCCTTCACCCTTGGCAAATTTTTCCACTTCACGATCCGCATACATTAAGGCGGTTTCCCGGTCCTTGGGCGTAGATGTCAGTTTAATCGTCTGGGGCAGTTTTGGAATGGCACCCGGAATCTCGACACCATCCGAACAGTTGTAAACCGTGTAACTGCTGAACATTTTTGTCAGTTTCTGCATGAACAGGCGGCTCAGCAGGAACCCATCATGGGTGGTTACTGTGCCGCCAAAATTCCCGTCCATCGTCAGGTTCATTTCGGTCGACTCTTTCGTGCCATGGAAAGAGAACATGAAGTCTTTATCCGTGTAATACCCAGACGACTTGGAATGGTGATAATCTGGTATCCGGCTGCCCAAATCGACGCCGAACAGATAAACCTCCTTAAACGCCATCCCCAAGGCAAAACGGGCGCCCCCATTGGAAACCGTTGGCACCGCCAGATACATCGGTTCTTCGTTCATTTCATAAAAACGAGACGAGCAGACCGTGTCGCGATGAAAGAATATTGCCTTGTCAAAAACAGCGGCGGTGCGCGGGTTAACCGTCGCGGCCCCAACAAAGGTTATGCCCGACAGGTCATATTGGGACGCAACACGCTCTAAGATTTCCGCCTGACCGAAGGTGTTTTCGACCTCGATATGATAATCTGGCCGGATCCCCTGAGACAGCAGAACCTTAAGGCCGGACCCACAGGAAATCAGGACCACCTGATCCTTGTATTTGCGGATCGTATCCAGCGCCATATCGACCGATGGCCCCGCCGCCACAACAAAGGCCGGACATAATTTTTCCCGTCTTGGCCGGGTTCGCCACACAGCATAATCGCGCGCCAGGAAATTGCGCGTTGCGTTCATGATCATGATGTTTTCGTCTTCAAAGAATCCACGATTGGACCCGATATAGGATATCTGATCCGACAGGCCCTTGTGAATTTCCCGCACCAGATGCGACCGGTAATGGGTGTAAACCAGCGTTCCATCCAGCGTGCCGCCATTGTCTGATCGCAAGGCGGTTGTCAGTTCCGAAGACACGGAAACGGCATTGTCATCCAGAATAAAGAAAACCTGACCCTTACGGCGTTCAACCAGTTCAATCCATTCATCCCAGGGGTTCAGATATAAGGAATGCCACAGGAATTCGATGAACTGTTCCACGGCGATCAGGGATTGCGCCTCATAATCATTCAGCATGCGGCCGATATGATCCCCAATACCAACACCGATAGAGACGGCAAATCCAGTTATGCCCTGCTGCTTGTTTTCTTTCTGCTTTTCGATGCCCAGCGCCGTTGCGCCATAGGTCAGGCGCTTAATCGCCATTTTGGTCATCAATTGCGGGGGGAAGTTATCCCGAACAGGCCAGCCAATTTCAATGCGGTAGGGATCGGCGGCATAGGCTGAATACTGTTCATCCACGAATTGTCGGACGCCGGTGTCATAAAATAACGTATGACCGATATCCAGATTAAGATCGTCGCCGACTTCTACGATCTTTGAAACAGGCGTATCAATCGCGCGCAATTGCTGTGCCAGGTCCGGATCATGCCGCGCCAGGGCAGCAAGATTGCGTTCAAATCTTTCGCACGCTTCGGGGTCCTTGGTCAGATCCAGTATCTTAATCATGCTTGCTCCGCCGCCTGTGCCAGAAGTTTATCGAACAGGGCCGCAAATTCCCGGCCACGCTGATTGATCGTCAAAACTGTCCCTGCATCCAGCACACTTTTTGCCAGATCCTGCCGTGTAGATCTTAAGGATTGCGGATCAGCTGATAGATTTGCCAGCTCTTTTGCCAGGCCGGCCGCATCCGATTGAACCCATCTGTCCAGTTTCAGACTGCGCAGCAGACTGACCACCGCCGCATTTTCGGGCCGATCCGGCTGTAGGGTCAATACAGGCACCCCATGGCGCAGCGCTGTCAACGCGACCTCAACACTGGGAAGTGGAAATGTATCCAGCACCAAATCAACGCCATCAATCACTTCATCCAACGGGCTCTGTCTTGAAACACGCTCAACCGTATTCAGATTCAGACCAGCATTTGCAAAACGCTCCCGCAGTATCTCCTGCGTAATCTCGTCATTATCGCCCTCTCCATAGAGGACCAGCGTGCCATGAAAGCCCTGGCGCACGGAATCCGCCACGCATTGCAAGAATGACTCGGACAGTCGACCAACCGGGGCATCGATTAAAACACGCATCGCGCCCGTCACCTTGGAGTCTGGAATATCCTCTTCCATATCCTCGTATAGGGGCCAGGTCGACAGACCGGTGGGGATATCAACCGCCTGTTTTGCGTCGGTATATAGCGGGAAATCTGGTTCCCCTAATGCCAAAGCGCCCCTGTCTGCCCCGGGAATACAGCCCGGCGCGCCAAAGGCGGACAGAACCACCGGGGCCGGCATGCGTTGAACAATTCCAGGGCGCCCCGTCCAATCGAACCCATCCAGATCAATCAGCACCTGAATTTCATCATTGCGCATCATGGTCGCGACAGTTTCATCATCCACGCGATAGATATTGCGCCACGCGGCCGCCCCCCGTCGCAGGCGACGGCATATGGCATCTTCCACCTGATTATTTGCATAGAAGTAAATATGCGCGGTGCGTGACAGGCATTCCTCAATCGTCGACAGGAACGGCGCACGTTCTGAGCGGATATGCATCGACCCACTGAGGATACCGACGCGGAACAATTCATCATCGGAATTCCGTGTGGTGATTTTCAATGGCTCTCTGGGAAGATCAGCAAGGGTATTCCAGGACCGCGCCAGTTCCAAGGCTCGATCTGGCGAAACTGTTTCATCATAGCGCACCAGCCCCGGCAGACATTTTGCGATAGAAACGGGATCTTCCTGCTCAGCCTGCAGTGCCCGCTGCGCGGCGGTCCAGGCATTCCCTGTCATACCGGCATTTACCAAACAACGTGCGTATAGCAACAAATCATCCGCATTATGATCATCTAATTCAACCAGGGCTTCGGCTGCCTTAAGGCTGTGACCGACCTGACCATTTCGCTGTTTTGCTTCGATCAATCCGCGCCAGGCCGACGCGTTCTGGTGATCCAGTTCAATTGCATCCAGGAAACAGGCCGTCGCCTTTGTGACATCGCCATTCGACAGATAGCCATGGCCATAATCCACGAGGGGATTTTCCTCTGTCGCCAATAACGCAGTCCCAGCAGACGTCATCCAGGACGGAACCAATTGATATTGTGGATAATACGGCTTCAATGCGGTAGAGAGTTTCGCGTAAAAAACGCCATCACTGTGCTTTCCAACAGAGGAGTAAAGCACAGACAATATTTCGGCATGCTCATAGGCATCGGGCAAATCTTCATGGGCAGCCCGCATCACTTTCAAAGCAGGAAGCAAACGGCCCAGCCTGAAGATCGTCAAAGCCAGCAAGTGGCGCATGAGAGGGGTCGCGCCAACAACAGACCGATAGGCATCAACCTTATCCAACGCTTCGGCTGTCTTATCCTCTTCCAACAGCGTCAGAATCTCTTGCACGGGATCAGACGTGCTTCCCAATCCCGATGGGGTCGAAAAATCTATGTCAAAGTCAGAAATATTTAGATGGAAATCATCAGACATCGGGCCAAGGCTTTCTGAATGGAGGACGCGCCGAGTGACGGTACAGGACCGCTACCGTGAAAGTCTTATGATTCGATGACTTTCGACAGCTTTTCTTGCAGAGATCCGATAACAGGCACACCCCATGATGGCTGAAACGAAAATGGGGACCCGATAAAAACCGGGCCCCCAAAATCAATAGTCCGTCACAACCCTAAGGCTGTTTTAGTTCAAGAGCGCCAGAATGGCCTGCTGCTGCTGACCGGCGATTGACAGAGACTGAATGCCCAACTGCTGGCGGGTCTGCAAGGCGACCAGGTTGGCCCCTTCTTCGTTCAGATCCGCGAGGGTCAACTTGTCCGAACCACCCTGCAGGGTATTCACATATTCATTCGTGAAGTCCAAGCGGGTCTGCAGAATAGCAACGTTGGTCCCCAATTCAGCCGATGTCGCACGAACGCGGCTAATGGCGGAGTCCAAGTTGGTGATGATCTGATCAACAGCGCCGATATAGGAGTTGTTGGTCCCGATCTGGTTAAAGTTCGAGAAGGTCATTGCGTCGGTAGAGGCCAAGCCGGTACCCGACAAAGCCGAAATACCAACGAAATCAAGCGAAGCGTCAAAACCACCGGCAGCATTGACCGTGTTGATCCCGGTAAACAAAGACCGGGTTCCGGTCGCCGTCACGGATGTCGCGTTCAAGTCAAAACCATCAACCTGCAGGCGGGATGATGTCCGCGTTGAGAAGGCAACATCCAGCTGAGACCCGGTATTGTTCAACAGGTTCAAGCCCTGATAGCTGGCGTCTTCGATCAGCAGGGAAATCTGGTTGCCCAATTCCTGGAACTGAGTGGTTGCAGAAGCACGTTCCGTCGTTGTCTGAGTTTTCGATGCTTCCGCGACACCTTTCATCTGCTTGAGCAACTGATCCAGCTGCTCCAGACCACCAAGAGCGGCGGTAATGGATGAAATGCCCTGATCAATGCCGTCTTTGCGGTCGGTAAAGTCAGCCGCGCGGTCATTCAGGGATTTGGACTGGAAGAACGCCACAGCGTTATCGACAACCGAGTTTACTTTCTTACCGGTCGTCAAACGGTTCTGTGTGCGGTCAGACAAATCAGCAACGTTCTGCAGTGTGAGCAGAGCGCTACGTTGTGCACCTGTGAGGGTAATATCTGAAGACATGGCTATGGTCCTTTCTGGATTGCCAAATATAACGTCACGCTTCTGCGAGACGGACCGAGTTGTTCGGTAACCCGGACGATAAGGGCGGACCCACAACCCTGTCAAGAGCCTTTTTCAAAAAAATATTTCATCGCCTGACGGAAAAAATACCCCGCCCATGTCGTTCACGCCATATTCTGGCACATAGTTTGCTTAAACCCTATCAGGCTAAACAGTTGTACCCGCAGAAGCGGACCTTCAGGAAACCAGCCAGAACAAGGAACGGACGTCATGGTATCAAGAGTCAGCGCGACAGGCACGCTCAGCCAGAATCTCTTCTTGATCAACAGTGGTCAATCGAAGCTCAATCAGTTGAACTATTCGCTTGGCACCGGGAATAAATTTGAAGAGCTGAAGTTCTATGGCAAGGATTCAACGCGAATTGTTGACCTGCGCAAAGATATAGAGGCGCGAAAAGCCTACACAAACTCGATCGATATCACGGAAAGCACGACGGATTCCTATGACGCGATCCTGGAGCGGCTTGTCCAGGTGGCAACGGATGCGCTGAATGCCGCCGAGCCGCTGTCGACCAATGATGTGGACTTTCCGAACACGACAACGGTTCTGGCCAACAACTTCATGCTGGAAGTAGAGGCCAACCTGAATATCAAACTGGGTGACCGGTTTATTTTTGCTGGCACCAATTTCAGCGATGCGCCTGTACGCGACCTTCGTACCCTGTCGCTTTACAACGCCACCGACCTGGGCTCTGCCCCAGCAGCGGCGAATGCAATTGAAACCGCGGATACGCTGCCGGAGCATGTGGTTGATGCGGGCGGCGCCGCCACGACAGAATCCTATCACACCGGCTTCACAGCGGCAGGCACGGTCGATTCAAAAGCCTATGAGGCGATGAAGGTCACAATCGCCGACTCGCAACCAATCGTCTATAATATCACGGCCAATGAACCCGCCTTCCAGAATTTGATTGAGGGGCTCCTGCGCTTGAAGTCCGCCGCGCAAACTGGTCTGACAGAGCCTGAACGCGAAGAATTCCTGGGGGAAGCCCGCAACACCCTGGATAACGCGCGCGTTGAACTGCGGCAATTACAGGCGCGCAACGGCACAGTTATCAATGAACTGTCGCGCACCAAGGAAATACACACCAGCTTCATCAACATCTCACAATCTGCACTGACCGACCTGACTGTCGCCAATGATGCAGAAGTCGCGACGCGAATTGCCGCATTGCGTACACAGTTGGAAGCGTCTTATTCAACAATCGCCGATACAAACCGTCTATCACTCGTAAATTACTTATAATTTTGTCCCAGGTTACGTTAACGCTCGCTTTACGAATGTATTCTATACTGACAAAGTATAAGGTGGAGAACATCGGAGCAATTCAGCATCTTTAGAGTGATCCCTTTGCCGATAGATTATCAACAAGAGAACGGGTAGGCATGTCCAATCCATATGCAAGTCAACAACGTGCAGCACTTGAAAAAGCGCCTCCTCAAGCAGCGGAAGGATATGCGCTGGTTGAATTAGCACGCCGCATGGATGAGGCTGCACGAAACCCAGACGACGGCGCGGCTATCCGCGATGTCGTGCGATTGAACTGGCGTGTCTGGACAATCTTTCAGGCAGAACTGGTTGATCCAGAATGCCAGACGCCCCGTGAAATCCGGGAAAACCTGATCAACCTGTCAAATTTTATCGACAAGAAATCTGCTGAGTTAATCGGGACTCCAGATGCCTCCAAGCTGCCCGTGCTGATCAACATTAACCGGCAGATCGGCGCTGGCCTTCTGGGCAGCCCTTCGGATGACCCGCAAGAGGCAGAACGGCTGCGAAAAGAATATGCTGAGCTGCATGGACTGACGCCCCCGGCCGACGCGGCAGAGGCCCCGGCAAACATTCCGGCAGACAGTCAGATCAGCGCCGACAAAACCGATCGAGAGGCGTGAGAGAAGACGCGGAAAAACCAGCGTCTTCGCTACCGCCCGACCCTTTATCGGCGCGCATCCCAATCGATATCGTCCTGCTTATGAATGAACCGGAAGCCGCCTTTCAGGCTGCGGCCTTTTCACGGATCGATACCAGCCTCAGCCTGGCACATGCCAGCACCCTTGAAATGTTAGACCAAGCCCTACCGAAGCTGTCGCCGCGCGCCAGACTGATCGGTTTTTCGACATCCATTATCGCCCCCGCCTATGCTCTGGCCGCCTTTTCCAACGGCGGCTACAATTTTCATCCAGGCCCCCCCAGTTATCCGGGCAATCGCCCGTCTGCTTTTGCCTGCTATGCGGGTGAACAGGAATACGGCGTCACATTCCATCGCATGGTGCCGCGTGTCGATGAAGGGGAAATATTGGATTGTGAGATCTTCTCAATTGCCAACTGCGACACAGCTCACGCGATTGCAATCCTGGCCTATCAGCGGTTGGCCCGCTTGTTCCTGATGAACGCAACCGCGCTTGCACAACTGGACCGGGACATTCCTGGGAACGGCGTCCAGTGGTCGGGACAGAAAACGACACAGGCCCAATACAATGCCATGCGTGTTGTCCCGGGAAATGTGGATCCGGTGGAACTGGACCGCCGAATTCGTGCATTCAACTGGATCTACACACCCATCAGCACGTTCGGACGACCGCGATAGGTTCATCAGGAATCGGAACCGCTAGCCGCCCCTTGCGGCGGCCGACGCTAACAACTGCAATTCAAACAAACCATAGTTTGATAGCGCCGTGCCACCATCTTACCCGAGGCGGTTCGCGTATTCTTCAAGTTGGGCTGCGACCGTCCCCCATCCCTCGAAGAACCCCATTTCTTCATGCGTATGGCGGGCTTCCGGCGAGCGATGCCAAACTGTCGCTGTGTAGGTTGTTCCGCCCTTGTCGTCGTCTTCGAATTCAATAATGGCGGTCATGAATGGATCAGCCGCAGGTTTCCATCCTTCGCTGTACGTATCTGTGAACACCAGACGCCGACCATCCACGATCTCAAGAAATACTCCTTCGTTGGGTATTTGATTACCATCGATATTCATGACGGTATTGAACCTGCCCCCCACCCGCAGCTCAATCTCACAGCTATCAATAGAATGTGGTTTGGGCATGAAGAAATGTTTGATGTGTTCCGGTGTCGTCCAGCATTCCCATAGCAAAGAACGAGGGGCATTGAGCCTGCGGGTAAATGTAAGGTCGGTATTTGGGTCGAGATTCATGTGTTTGGTTCTTTCATCAAGGTGTTGATGTAATTATCAAAACCATCAAGACGCGCTTCCCATACAGCGCTTTGCTCGCTCAACCAGTTTTTTGCTGGTGTAAAAGCGGTCGGGGACAATTCGCATGTCCTGGTGCGTCCTTGCTTTCTGGTCGTTACTAAACCCGCCGCTTCAAGTTTTCTCAGATGTTCCATAAAGGACGGCAACGCCATGTCATGCGGTTTGGCAAGTTCGCTGACACTTGCCTCCCCTTGGGCAAGACGCTGCAGGATCATACGTCTTGTTGGGTCACCAAGAGCCGAGAAGCAGAGGTCTAGATTTGATTCATAGTTAGCCATATCCCTAAGTAACATTACGAAACTGGGATTGTCAACAAAACTTAGGGATATCCCTCACTATGCAATAACTGGGTATTAATTGAAATGCGGTCCGTTACAACGCAAACGCCGACAACGCCGTTCACCGAAGCCTTAAATCGACTTTATGCCTGTAAAAAATCTGTCTAGCTGACGCGGTATCAGGCGTCCTGGTCTTCATCGTAAAATTCAGATTCCTCTTCAAGGCCTGGCCAAAGACCAAGACTTTTGAAGCGTTCTGTTTCGTGCTCGATCAAGGAATGTGACGCCCGCAACGCGTTGTACAGACGCCCTGCACCGATCTCCGTTTGAATTTTTGTAATAATATCTGCACTGCTGGGCGCAGCGGAGCTGTATTGATTGAGCAACTCCTGCGCCATTTGTTGATAGCGTGGACGCTCATCTTCAAACATATAAGCACATTGCAGAGCATAATAGACCCGACGCGCCGGACTTTGCGCGTCGGCCTCACTCATCACTTCCTTGCGGCGCAAGATGTCGGCGTGATTGTGCAGGATGATCGTTGTCGCCTCCCCCGCATTTTCAAGGACGGCCCCATTTATAATGATACGTTCTTTCGATGGTAGTTTAATGCGCAGGGGCATGACCGGTTCCTCTAATAACATCTGCAGCGGGACTAGACCTGACTATAAGCCGTGTCGCCCACAACGCCAACCCGTGCGGCGAATCGACACCTCTTGCAATTTTGCACAAAATCAGCCATATTATGCACTATGGATTAGAGTTTTTAGGAACTTTTGCCGGTTTTTGAATGCTCTAAGGACCATAAGAACGATAGCAGAAGCTGTCGAGGAGGTTTAAAATGGAAATCAACGTTACACCCCCTGTGCCGCTGTCGCAGAATAGCCAGACTCAGCAGGCACCAAACGCAACCACACAAGCCGGGGCCACCACCACGGTTCAGAACGTGCCAGATAATGTCGTCACCGCGACGACTGATTCTGCGCAACCCAATACCCGTGAGGATGATGCCCTGCGTCGTCAGGAACGCTCCGTTCGGGAACAGGGTGTCTCTGCTCTGCCAGAACTGCAGATTCAGGGCCTGAAGACTCGTGTGGGTATTGATGCGGAAACCGATGTGGTTTTCCTGGAAGTTTTGTTGCCCAACACGGAAGAAGTGTTGCGCCGCATTCCATCGGAAAACCTGATTGAATTTCTGCAGTCTCAGGTAGACCGTATCAGCACTCGCGGGGACTCGGCGTCTCGCGCCTTTGATACCTCAATCTGACGCACCGAATTATTCGGCGTAGGACGTTTCAATAACAGACAGCGCTTGTTTCGGGGCGCTGAAAGGTGCCCTGTATCCAGGGCATTTTTGCTTTTTGGGGATGGGCGATGATGCCGACTGCCCCACGGCAGAAGATTCCCGCTTGCACTAAATCTGCTCGGATGAAACTGCCCACATGGACGCTTCGATGCTCCCCCTCATTCTGTTCCGACGTTAAAAATCATATATAATTCATATGTTTAAGCATGCCATTTGAAACTGGCCCGGAGATTGCTGTTAACCAGGCAGGAATGACCCCGGAGACACATTATGTCCGTAAACACTGTGAACGACAAAACCCAAGACCTGTTTGGCGCGACGGACACCAGCCGCTCGCAACAGGATCGCGCGAACACCGCAGACAAGGAGACTGCGCCTTCTGCCGAAGCGCGATTTGCCCAGATTCTGAAGGGTCGCCTTGAAACCAATGTCAGTTTCA
The DNA here is from genome assembly GCF_048892525.1 of Hwanghaeella sp. LZ110. NCBI lineage: Bacteria > Pseudomonadati > Pseudomonadota > Alphaproteobacteria > Rhodospirillales > Aestuariispiraceae > Hwanghaeella > Hwanghaeella sp. LZ110. Next base: position 290,773 of record NZ_JBLZHT010000004.1, read on the forward strand.
CCCGTGCGGACCAACAGCTTAAAATGCCGGAAAAGGCTAGCGCCGACAAGAACCCGACACCGATATACAATCGCCGCGACGACCGTGCGCGCGACCAATCCATTGACGATGCGCCCCGGGATGATCGGGACCAGGATGATCGCACAACGCCAGTCGCCCACGCCCCAGTGGAGCCGTCCCAGCGGCGTGATTTACAGAATGGACCCGCGGATCGCAGTTCCGTCGCGCAGACTGGCACAGGCGCTAACGAGAACACCGCCCCGGCTTCTTCTGAAAAAGGCACCACACAGGCGGGCGACGGGAAAGCCAATTCAGCCGCCACGCAATCCAACGGTTCAGCAAAAGAAGCGCAACAGGCTGCTGCAGCCCAGGTTGCGAAGGGAGAAAGCGTCTCCCCCGAGATTCTGGAGCAGGCTAAGAAGACCGTCCAGAATTCGGGACCAAAAATGACGGCAACGGTTACGGATGACGCGGCACAGATTTCGTCGCAACCACAAAACACCCTATCAGCAAAGGCCGCAGTGGCCGCCGACACCGCAGCCAAAAAGGGCGATGCCGCCGCCTTGTCTCAGGCCGAGGCGGAAGGCGATGCCACAGCAGAGGCAGACTCTGCGGTCAATAATATCTTTAACCGGGTTAAAGGCGACTCCAAGAAGGCAAATGCGCAAGGCGCAAATGCCGCGCAAAATGGCGCGGATCCTTCGAAGGTTGGAGCGGCCGCACAACAGGCCGCCGCCGCTGCTAATCCGACCGTTAATACACAACAGGTCGCGACCAGTATGGGCACACAAGCTTCCAGCCTGACCGGATCAACGCAAAGCGGCACCACCGTCGACGCCGCCACTGGTACGACAGCCAGCCTGGGCGCGAATAACAGCATTCAACAGCGCGGTACGCCCGCCCCCACAGCCAACGCCTCACGCCCGCCGCCCGTTCCTGCACATGTCGTGGCAGATCAAGTGGCTGTAAATATCAGTCGTGGTTTGGCCCAGGGCAATGATCGCATCACCATACAGTTGCGTCCGGCTGAATTAGGGCGCGTCGAGGTCAAAATGGAAATGACCCATGAAGGCAAGATGACTGCGATTGTTTCAGCAGAACGTCCGGAAACTCTGGATATGCTGCGCCAGGATGCGCGCACCCTTCTGCAATCATTAAACAATGCCGGTCTTCAGGCAGACCAGAACAGTCTGAGCTTCACGCTTCAGAATCAAAATTCGGGCAATGGATCACAGCAGAACCATGCCCAGGGGAATAATGTGTCAGGCCAAACCGCAGATGGATTGGATGACTTGATCAATACAGGTTTCATTTTTGAACAAACCGGTGGTTTCGATGGAGATGGGCGACTGGATGTTAAAATCTAAGCGCCCAATTCCGGATAGAACCATGCCCGATGTGGCGGACATATCCGTTGCGACATCGGCATAAGGAGAGCAAACCATGGCCAATGATATCAATTCGTTGTTATCGACGCAGACCAATGTGCCAACGCAATCCCAGAAGCAAACGGAGGCGTTGAACAGTCTTGCAAATAACTTCGACAATTTCCTGACCATTCTGACGACCCAGTTGCAGAATCAGGACCCCTTGTCCCCTATGGACACGACCGAATTTACCAATCAGCTGGTCATGTTTGCGGATGTCGAACAATCCGTGCGGCAAAGCGGTCAATTGGAAGACCTGATCACCCTGAACCGTCAGAACGAGGCTACGGCCGCCGTCGGTTACATTGGGCAGGAAATCAAGGCTGACTATAACGAAGTCAACTTCCAGGGTGATCCCGTTACCCTGTCCTATGCCCTTCCTGAAGAAGCGAAGCGCGCGACAATGGAAATTTATAATGGCGCGGGGGAACTGGTGCGACTGGTTCAGAACATGCCAACCACATATGGGGATCATGACGTCTCATGGGACGGTACAGATCAGAACGGCAACCCCGTCCCGCCCGGGGCATACAGCTTCCAGGTTGGCGCCGTGACGGAAGACGATGAACCAATTGATCCAACTTACAAAACCGGCGGAACCGTAACAGGTGTCGAATTTGACGGCGGGACAACAACGCTGTTGATGGGCCCTGTCAAAATTCCGCTGAGTAAAGTGCTTCGTGTTGAGGATCCAACGGCCTAGCAATGGCCCCGCGCAGTATCAGGATATGATCCCAGATTGCGCCTTTGAGGAAAAGAGGAGTTAGGCAATGAGTATTTTCGGTGGTCTGCGCTCAGGCGTGTCGGGCTTGTTCGCCCAAAGCCAATCCATGGCGATGATTTCAGATAATATCGCCAATGTGAATACCGTTGGCTATAAGGTGAACCGCGCCCGGTTTTCGACTCTGGTTACGACGCAAGGGTCTGAATCAGCCTTTGCTTCTGGGGGTGTTCAGTCCAGTGTGGGTCGGGAAATCAATGCTCAAGGTCTGCTGGCCGCCTCAACGGCATCGACGGATATCGCGATTTCCGGAAACGGCTTTTTTGCTGTGACCGATGGGCTGACCTTCAACACGACAACCGGTGTTTACGAGCCCACCGGTGACATTTTCTATACACGGGCTGGGGAATTTCGCGCTGACAAAGACGGAAACCTTGTCAATACTGCCGGGTTCTATCTGATGGGCTTTCCGCGCAATGCAACGGATACCGGTTTTGATGTGACAAACGTGCTCAGCGCCATGAATGGCGTCAATGTGGCGGGTCAATCCGCAGCACCAGTCTCGACATCCTCTGTATCGCTCAGCGCGAACTTGCAGGACGCGACGGCGACCGGCGGAACCTATGATACCTCCGTCCAGATTTTCGACCGCAAGGGGGCGGAACGGACCCTGACCCTGACATTCACGAAGTCAGGCGCAGCTGCAAATACCTGGACCATCACCGGTGCGACCAGCGCCGGCACATCCCTGGTTGATATCGACGCCAACGATGATGGCACAATCACAATCGATGATGGGACACCCGCTGCAAGCGGTGGTACTGCCGGCGATGGCATTCTCTCCGATGGGGATGAAGAAACTGACAGCGTCGCCGATACAGCCTTGATTGCGAACGGCGCCGTGCTGGGCACGATTACCTTCAATCCGAACGGTACCTTGGCCTCGGTCGGATCGAACCTTGCCGGGGGGGATATCACTGCGGCAGGGAATTCGGCGCTGGGTGTCCTGGATCTGGTAATAGATTATGACGGCAATGGTGCCACCTCTGAGGACCGTGAAACAATCGCAATCGACTTCGGGACAATTGGCGGCACGAATGGTGTGACACAGTTTGACGGTACCAGCGTGCTGAATGATGTGGATCAGAATGGGAAGCAATTTGGCTCCCTCTCTTCTGTCTCAGTCAACGAGTTGGGTGTCGTAACAGCCCTGTTCGATAATGGCGAATCCCGCCAGTTGTTCCAGGTTCCGCTGGTCACCTTTAACAATGCCGATGGCCTGAAACCGGTATCGGGGAACGTCTACAGCCAGACCGACAATTCGGGTCAGGCCGTGGTCAAAGTTGCCAATACGGGCGGGGCTGGGTTGATTGCCCCCTCCTCCCTGGAACAATCCACCGTCGATCTGGCTGACGAGTTCACAAAACTGATCGTAACCCAGCGCGCCTTTGCGGCGAATACAAGGGTTATCACCACTGCAGATGAGATGTTGGACGAACTTATCAGAGCCAAACGCTAACTCTGTAAACTCATTGAATTCAATTACTTGGGCGCGTCCTCTGGGCGCGCCCATTATTTTTTGGGATTTTACTTGCGAATTTCATAAAATTTTATATAAATTTGTTTCTAATTGCTGGTCTTCACAAAACCATAATCGACCGGCAGCGGACGCAACGTCCCATAAATTCTTTAACTGGAGCAACGGCCCGGATGACAGGACAGCAAAGCAAGATAGAGCACAGAGAGCCCAAGCAGGATAACGCCCTGCCCCCGGCAGATACCGAACGATGGGTGATCTCACGAAAAGCACAGGTTGTCAGAGCGATTGATACGGGCGTCCTGACCGAAGACGAAGCCTGCAAACGCTATGACCTGACCAGGGAAGAGTTGAATGGATGGCGTATCCTGATTTCCCAGCATGGTGTTCGGGGTCTACGCGTCACACGCTTGCGCCAGTATCGATAAGTTAAAAGCGAATCGTAAACACTTGAAAAGACTCACACACTGCAGAAACGCGTCGTGACGAGTTCTTGCAATGCGTTACTGAATGCTGCGAATTACATTGTATTTTCTTCAATATGTTGTGTTTTTATCATTGCGCTGGTGCGAATATCGGCTATCTTTGCCGAGAGATAGGCAAAATTTGCCGCGCGAATTCCTAATTTTACTTTGGGCAAGAATGCTTGAAGATATGCTTACAAACTATCGAATCGATGAGTCGTTGTAAGTAATTCGCCAGGAAGCAGAATCGAGTCGTACTGGTGTGAATTTTGCGGGAGTTGCATTTTTTACGAAAGTTACGAGGCAGAATGCCTTTTTTGACGAGCCAGACTGGTTGTCCTCCGCGAGGGACGCCATGCGTGTTAAGAAGGATCTGGCAGATCATGGCGCAGAAGCGCTCAGGCGCCCGGTAAGTGCGTAATCTGTTGCAGTGACGTTGAGTACCAAGTGTGATCTGACACAAGGGGATCCGACAAGAGAATTGGCCAATAGGGCGTGTTCTCGCTGGCGGTCGGAAATACGAGGAGCGGTTTTGTGGGCAATCTAATTGATCTGATTCGGAGTTTCGGGATGGCGCGCCTGACGGCGGGCGTTGCTGGCACGGCCGTCATGCTGGGCCTGTTAATTTTCCTGCTGATCTCTGGCACGAAACCGGAAATGGCCCTGCTCTATTCAAACCTGGATCCCCAGGCCACCAACCAGATCGCGGATCAACTTGCCAGCCGCCAGATCGATTTCAGCATGTCGACGGATCAATCCCAAATTTCCGTGCCGCGTGATCAGGTTGGCCCCTTGCGGTTGGAATTTGCCCAGCAAGGCCTCAGCGGCACAGTCCCCGGTTATGATATCTTTGACCGGGATCAAAGTCTCGGCCAATCCAGCTTTACTCAGGAAATCAACAAGCTGCGCGCAATGGAAGGGGAGTTATCCCGCACCATTGCCTCCATCGATAATGTCCGTGGCGCCCGCGTGCATATCGTGCTGCCGCGGCGGGAACTGTTTACCCGTGAACCGATGGAAGCAACAGCATCCGTTGTCATTAAAATGCAGGGCGCCAATCGGCTTGATCGGTCCCAGACATCCGCCATTCAGCAATTGATCTCCACCGCTGTGCCGAACCTGGATCCAAACCGTATCACGATCGTCGATGATCGCGGTACCCTGCTGCATGGCGGCGGTGACAAGGGTGATGGCACGCTGAATCCTGATAATGTTGCGGATATGCGGTCCGGCTTTGAGGGTCGCCTTTCCGGCAAGGTCACTGAGATGTTAGAACGGGTCGTCGGCGTGGGCAAAGCCCGCGTGGAAGTATCCGCGGAAATGGATTTCTCGCAGGAAACGTCCAGCATTCAGTCCTATGACCCCGAACAGCAGGTTCTAGTGTCATCGCGAGAGATTGAAGATACGTCATCGTCTCAGGAAGCCAATCAGGATACCGTGACTGTTGGGAACAATCTGCCGGATGCAGGTGCCCTGGATGGTGGCGCGGTGGGCAATACCGAAACGAGCGCCCGCACCGATTCAATCCAGAATTTCCAGACCGGCAACACCAAGACAGAGCGCATTGTGCCCCCGGGACGCGTGGATCGCCTCTCTGTCGCCGTTGTTGTGGATGGTATCCGCCAGCCGGATGGCACCTATGAGCCGCGCAGCGAGGACGAGATGAATGTCCTGCGGGAACTGGTCGAGTCCGCCGCAGGCGTGAACTTGTCGCGCGGGGATCAGGTGACGATCCACAATCTGCGCTTCGAAGATGTTCCGGTCTATACGCTGGATGAAGAAGAAATGTTCGGTCTGCCCAAGAGCCGGATCTGGTCACTGGTTCAAACCGGTGTCATCGGGCTTGTGGTTCTGCTGATCGCGTTGATCATTGTCCGACCGCTGATTACCAAGCTGTTTGATATGCAGCACCAGACCGCCGCCGGTCGCGCGGGTGACTCCCCCACCATGCTGACCGATCAAAGCGGCAATGCGATTGCAACAGCCGGTGGTCAGGGCATGATGCCGCAAGAAGGTACGGAAGAATTCGAACATATGATTGATATCGCCAATATTGAAGGGCGCGTGAAGGCGTCTTCGCTTAAGAAAATTGGCGAAATTATCGAAAAGCATCCCGAAGAAGCTGTATCGATCCTGCGCACATGGATGTATCAAGGATCTGATTAAGCCGCGTGCCGGTACCGTCTTGCCTTCTGGAATGCTTGATTGGACACGGCATGTAGGTTTCTCATGTTGGTTTATGCGGACTCGCTTTATAAAGGGGATGACTGATATACGGGAAGTCGCATCGGCTGGACGCAGCGATGATGATTCCTGGGGCGCAACAGAGAACTTGGTACGACCAGCACCATGAGAATACGCGACGATTATAGGGGCCTGACCGGGCCAGACAAAGCCGCGATGATGATCCTCGCCATTGGTGAAGAAAACGCGGTGAAGCTCTTTACCTATATGGATGACGAGGAGATCAAGGAAATCTCTTCTTCAATGGCCAATCTGGGCACAATCAGCTCAAATCTGGTGGAGCGGCTTTTCTCGGAATTCGCCGAACAGATTTCGTCTACAGGATCACTGGTCGGGTCTTATGAATCTACAGAGCGCTTGCTCAGCAAGGCCCTGGATCCTGACAAAGTATCCCAGATCATGGAAGAAATCCGGGGTCCTGCCGGGCGCACCATGTGGGACAAGCTGGCAAATGTGAACGAAGTCGTGCTGGCCAACTATCTGAAGAACGAATACCCCCAGACCGTTGCGGTTGTTTTGTCCAAGATCAAGTCCGACCATGCCAGTCGTGTACTGGGTGCCCTGCCGGAAAGTTTCGCGATGGAAGTCATCATGCGGATGCTGCGCATGGAAGCCGTACAGAAGGAAGTGCTGGACGATGTGGAGCGCACATTGCGGAACGAATTCATGACCAACCTGGCGCGCACGGCCCGGCGTGACAGCCATGAAATGATGGCGGAAATCTTCAATGCCCTGGATCGGAATACTGAAAACCGCTTCATGACCTTGCTGGAAGAACGCAATCGCGACAGTGCCGAGAAGATCAAGTCCCTGATGTTCACCTTCGAGGATCTGCAAAAACTGGATCCGGGCGGTGTTCAAACGCTGTTGCGCAATGTCGATAAGGACAAACTGGGCACAGCCTTGAAGGGCTCGTCAGAGCAGATCAAGGAACTGTTCTTCTCGAACATGTCCGAGCGCGCGGCGAAAATTCTGCGTGAAGATATGAATGCCCTTGGACCTGTCCGATTGAAGGATGTGGATGAAGCGCAGATGGAAATGGTCAATCTGGCCAAAGACCTTGCCGCGAAAGGAGAGATCATTATCTCCGAAGGTGGCGCTGAAGATGAGTTGATTTACTAATGTCGGTGCAGGGTGAGGCCCAATTGTGATGGCGAAAGTGGCGAAAACAGAGGAAATGAAACCGTTCATGTTTGAGCGGTCTTTCGATGAATTCGACCAGGAAAAGAAAAAGCCGGCCGCCAATGCCGAGCCCGCGCCGGAGGATATCCCGGAGCCGGAACCAGAAATCAGCTTCAGCGAAGAGGAAATGAACGCCCAGAAGCAACAATCCTATATGGATGGTCATGCGGACGGGTTTCGCGAGGGCCATGCCGAAGCGATGGATACGCTGGAGCGGCAATTGAATGACCTGTTGGAGCGACTGGCCCCGATGGTGTCCAAACTTGGCGAAGAACAGCGCAAGGCAAATGAGCGGGCACAGGCCAATATGGCACGCATGGTGCAGGAATTGATGAACAAGTTGATGCCGATCTATGTCAAAAACCACGGCGCAGAGGAAGCAATGGCCGTGGTTACGGAATGTTTGGCCGAGCTTCAGGATCCCGGGCGGCTGTCAATTCACCTGTCTGAGGAAACGGCGGACCTGTTGGGAGATCGCCTGAACAAAGCTGCGGAGCGGGCCGGATTTCAGGGTGTGATCCGCTTGCGCCCAGAAGAAGATATGGGGGCTTCTGATGTGCGGGTTGATTGGGGTGCTGGCGGGGCAGAACGACGCTATGAAACGATCAAGGCTGATGTCGATGCCGCAATTGAGCGCGCCGTGACACGCACATTGGAATCAATAGAAGCCGACAGTGAGACGGAAACGCCGCCTGCGATGGACGATGACAACACTACAGACGACCAGGGCGCACTGGAAACCGATGCGCCGGATGCAGGCGATGTACAAGATAAGGAGTAAATTTTATGGCCGATGATACTGACGACGATACCCCAACGACCGACGCGGCAAGTGGCGACGCGCCAGAAAAGAAATCCGGGTCCATGGCGGATTTTGATCTACAGGAATTGGGAGAAGGCGCGGGCGAGGAAGATTATCTGGACGCACGTGCGGCCGAACTGATGGCCCCAACCGGTGCGCGCGACCTGGAAGCGGTTTATGAAATTCCAGTACAGGTCGCCGCCGTTCTGGGCAAGGCATCCATGCAGGTCAGCCAATTGTTGAAGCTGGGACGCGGGGCGGTCGTTGAACTGGATCGCAAGGTCGGCGAAGCAATTGATATCTACGTCAACAATCGCCTTGTGGCGCGGGGCGAAGTGGTGCTTGTGGATGACAAACTTGGTGTCACCATGACGGAAATCATCAAATCCGATAAATCACCGAACTGATTGGATACACGGCGGGAATGGCAACCGATACCCAACCGGGCTCTGGCGGAGACCGCCCCCTCACCCAACCTTCCACGCGGGGGTCGGTGGATATTGCGACAATTTTTGGGATTATTGGCGCGGCGATCCTTATTGGGGCGGCGATTGTGCTGGGCGGCAGTCCAGGATCCTTTGTCGACTGGCCCTCAATCCTGATTGTCATTGGGGGAACCTTTGGGGTCGTTACCGCCTGTTTTTCGATACTGGATATGATGGCCCTGTTCCCGACATTGGGCCGGACCGTCTTTCGCAGTGGCCTGAATGCGGGAGAGGCTGCGATGCAGCTGCTGCAATTGGCCCAGATCGCGCGGTATCGCGGAGTTCTAGCCATTCAGAACTACATGCCTGCCGTTGAAGACCGCGAAATGCTGCGCGCTGGCCTTGCCATGGTCATCGATGGCACGCCGGGGGAGGATGTAGAGCGGATCATGCGCCGCGAAGTTCAGGCAATTGCGCAACGCCAGACACGTTCTGTATCGATCCTGAAAAAGGCTGCAGAGATCGCGCCCGCTATGGGATTGATTGGAACCCTAGTTGGTCTGGTACAAATGCTGGCCAATCTGGATGATCCAAATTCCATAGGACCCTCCATGGCTGTGGCGCTGTTGACCACCTTTTACGGGGCGCTGTTGGCAAATGTGGTGTTCACGCCGCTTGCGTCCAAGATGGAACGAAATGCGACGGAGGATATGTTACTCAATCAGCTTTATGTCATGGCGGCGTCGTCTATCGGTCGTCAGGAAAACCCGCGCCGCCTGGAAATGCTGTTCAACACCGTACTGCCCCCGTCCGAACGGGTGGATTACTTCGGATAAGAGGCCATGAAACTACTCATCATCGGAACCCTTGAAGGGCACATGACAGGCGCCAGCCAAATTGCCATCCAACGCGGCGCGAAAGTGGCGGCGGTCGATGCGATTGACCAGGGGCTGGAGCATTTACGCAATGGCAAAGGGGCTGATGTCGTCCTGATCGACGTGCGCCTGAATATAGAGCGCCTGTGTAAGGCCCTGCTGGCGGAGCGGATCAATACACCCGTCGTTGCCTGCGGCATGGACGGTACTGACGCGCAGACCGCCGCTGCTGCCATCCGCGCCGGGGCCAAGGAATACATTCCCCTGCCGCCGGATCCGGAACTGATTGCTGCGGTTCTGGAAGCCGTCGCCGAAGAAAGCACCAGCATCATTCACAGCGATCCCGCAACCAAGCGGGTGATCAAGCTGGCCGACCAGATCGCACCCTCCGACGCGTCCGTCCTGATCACCGGACAATCCGGGACCGGTAAAGAGGTTATGGCCCGCTATATCCATGCCAAATCCAGACGGGCCACAGGAACCTTCGTCGCCGTCAACTGTGCCGCCATTCCCGAAAACCTGCTGGAAAGCGAGTTGTTTGGGCACGAAAAAGGCGCTTTTTCCGGTGCCATCGCGCGCCGCGTTGGCAAGTTTGAAGAAGCCAATGGCGGCACGTTGCTGCTGGATGAAGTCAGCGAAATGGATCCGCGTCTTCAGGCCAAGCTGTTGCGCGCCTTGCAGGAGCGTGAAATCGATCGAGTCGGCGGCAGCAAGCCGGTCAAGGTTGATGTCCGAATCCTGGCAACTTCGAACCGCAATTTGCAGGAGTCTGTGAAGGCTGGGGAATTCCGGGAAGATTTGTATTACCGCCTGAACGTGGTCAATCTGGACCTGCCGTCGCTGGCGGAACGCCCGATGGATATCCCCCTGTTGGCAAGCTATTTCGTCAAAAAATACACTGAGGCGAACGGCGCGCCCGCGCGCACCCTGTCAGCAGAGGCAAGTGCGATGCTGCAAGCCTATCACTGGCCAGGCAATGTGCGGGAATTAGAAAACACCATGCATCGCGCCGTGTTGTTGGCATCCGGGGAAGAAATCGACACGGATGCGATCCTGCTGACAGAAAAGCCCAAGGCCCCTGCTACCGATCCTGCGCCCGCTATGTCGCCTGCCCCGTCTTCTCCTGCCCCAGCCCCTGCGGCCCCGATGTCACCGCTGCCTTCTGGGGCAGAGGATCAAAGCCATGCCAGCAAGGACCAAGCAGGCAAGGAACAAGCGGGAGGCGCAATGGTTGGGCGCACCGTCGCGGACGTGGAGCGGGACCTGATCATCGATACGCTGGGCCATTATCTTGGCAACCGCACCCATGCGGCCAATATCCTGGGCATTTCAATCCGGACATTGCGCAATAAGCTGAAACAATATTCCGAAGAAGGATACGCCGTCCCCGCGCCCGGCGAATCGTGACAGACGTGGTGAATGCGTGGCGGTTTCCGCCACCGGGTGTGACGTCATAAGGAGTGGCTAATAGCCATGTCGCAGACGGAAGGGACAGAAAAGACGCCCGGAACAACGGGATTTAACAGCGTCACCGGGCGCCGCATTCGTGCGGGTATGACCAGCCCGGAACTGTTCCTGCCCATCGGCATCATGGCCATTCTGGTGCTGTTGCTGATCCCCTTACCAACGTGGTTGTTGGATCTGTCCCTGACGATTTCAATTACTCTGGCCGTGGTCATCCTGATGACCGTTGTCTTTATTCAAAGCCCGCTGGAACTGACCAGTTTTCCAACAATCCTGTTGATTTCCACGATGTTGAGACTGGGGCTGAACGTCGCCTCCACGCGTTTGATCCTGTCGGAAGGGCATACCGGCACCAATGCCGCCGGTCAGGTGATCGAAGCATTTGGCGGCTTTGTCGCTGGCGGTAACTATGTCATCGGGGTAATCGTCTTCTCCATCCTGGTTTTGATCAACTTCATCGTTATCACCAAGGGTGCCGGGCGTATCGCGGAAGTCGCCGCCCGCTTCACCCTGGACGCCATGCCCGGCAAACAAATGGCGATTGATGCCGATTTATCTGCTGGCCTGGTGAATGAAGATCAGGCGCGCCAACGGCGTAAAGACCTGGAAAGCGAAAGTTCCTTCTTTGGGGCGATGGATGGTGCGTCCAAATTTGTGCGCGGCGATGCCATTGCCGGGATCCTGATCACATTTATCAATATTATCGGCGGGATCATTATTGGTGTGGTCCAGCGCGACATGTCCATGGCTGATGCTGCGGAAAATTATACGCTGCTGACCATCGGTGATGGTCTGGTCAGCCAGATCCCCGCCCTGATCGTATCCGTGGCCGCCGGTATGCTGGTCACCAAGGCGGGCGTCACCGGCGCAACCGACAAGGCCTTATTTGGTCAGTTATCCGGCTATCCCAGCGCGCTGGGGATCGCGGCGGCGCTGCTGACATTGATGGCGATGATCCCTGGTATCCCCGCCTGGCCCTTCCTGACGATGGCCGCACTGGCAGGGACCGCCGCCTTCATGGTTTCCCAAGCCAATGCGAAGAAGAAACTGGACGAAGAATCCCGCATCCTGGATGAAGAAGCCGCATCGGAAGCCGTGCCCAAGGACGAGCCGATCTCTTCAGCCCTGCAAATCGATTTGATACGGCTTGAATTGGGTTATGGCCTGCTGCCCCTGATCAATGCGTCGCAGGAACATAAACTGACGGACCAGATCAAGGCGCTGCGCCGTCAACTGGCGTCAGACCTTGGATTCGTCATGCCCGCTGTTCGCATACAGGATAACCTGCAACTGCCGGCCAACACTTATATCATCCGGGTTAAAGAGATTGAGGCTGGACGCGGTGACCTGCGCCCCGCGATGCAGCTATGTATGGATCCGCGCGGGGAGAAGATTTCCCTGCCCGGTGAAGCAACCGTGGAACCAACCTTTGGCCTGCCCGCCGTTTGGATTCAGGACAATCAGCGGGAAGAAGCGATGTTCCGCGGCTATACTGTCGTCGACAGCGCGACCGTCATCACCACGCATCTGACGGAGATCATCAAGGACCATATGTCCGAACTGTTGTCCTATGCAGAGACACAGAAGCTGTTGGACGAACTGCCGCAGGGCCAGCAGAAACTGGTATCCGACCTGATCCCCACCGCCATCAGCATGGGGGCTGTACAGCGCGTGCTGCAAAACCTGTTGACGGAACGGGTCTCCATCCGCGACCTGCCAACAATTCTGGAAGGCGTTGCAGAGGCCGTTGGCTATACCCGCAACCTGACGCAGATCACGGAACATGTGCGATCACGGCTGGCGCGCCAGATATCAGACAACAACACCAACAGCTCCGGCTTTGTCGCTCTGGTCACCCTGTCGCCCGCCTGGGAACAGAGCTTTCAGGAGAGCATCGTCGGACAGGGCGAAGAGCGCCAGTTGGCAATGGCACCATCAAAACTGCAGGACTTTATCAATCAAGTCCGAACCGTTTTTGAGCGCCAGGCCATGCAGGGCGAAACCCCTGCCCTGTTGGTCAGCCCGCCCATTCGGCCCTTTGTCCGATCCGTTATTGAACGGTTCCGTCCGGTTACGGTTGTGATCAGCCAAAACGAAATCCACCCCAAGGCCAAGATCAAGACGGTGGACCAAATTTAAGTGAAACGGTATGTGTAGTCTATGAGACTTAAGACCTTTCACGCAGAGACACTTGCTGGCGCATTGGAACTTGTGCGCCAGACATTGGGGTCCCATGCCATTATTGTGGCAACCCACGAGGATGACGCCAGTCGGGGCGCAAGGGTTACCGCGGCGATTGATCCCGACGAACAGAATTTTGACTTTTTCAGTGATGGTGCCTCAGAAGAAACCCTGGAATATCTGACCAAAGCCCTGGAACAGCACGGGGTGCCTAACCCCCTGATTGATCGGCTGATCGACGCCGCGACCGATGGTACAGACAGCAGCCCGACCGACGTTCTGGCAAACGCCCTGGCGCGGGTTTTCACCTTCGCCGCCCTGCCGCAACGCCCAGGGGATGCGCCCATCATGCTGATCGGGCCGCCTGGGGTTGGCAAAACGGTCAGTTGCGCCAAAATCGCCGCCCGCGCCGCGCTGGCAGAGGGGTTCGACATCAACCTTGTGGCGGCGGATCCCGTGCGCGTCACCGCAATCGACCAATTGCGTGCCTATGCGGAACGGCTGGATGCGACCTTTTATGAAGCACCGAACGCAGAGGCGCTGGGATCGATCCTGACACATATAAAGCGCAAGGAAATGGTCGTGATCGACACACCGGGAACCAACCCATACAATATGAAGGATCTGGCCCATCTGGTGGAATTGGCAGAGGCTGGCAAGCCCCTGACCGTGCTGGTTCTGACCGCCGGTCGCGATGCGCAGGAAGCCGCCGACCTGGCAGAAGCATTTCGCCCGGTTGGCCCCACCACTTTGTTAACAACCGGTCTGGATATGGCAAAGAAATTAGGGTCAGTTCTATCGGCCGCAGATGCCGCCGGGATAAGCCTGACCGATGTATCCATGGCGCCGGAAATCGGGGCCGGGCTAACCCCTTTGGATCCAACCATGCTGGCGCGCCTTTTGTTACCGAACGAGGCTAAGGAGAAAGTGGATGTCCGCGACAAAGGAGTGCGCGCATCATGACGGCTGAAGGGCCCACCAACAATCTGATCGCTATCGCATCCGGCAAAGGTGGGGTAGGAAAGACCTGGTTTGCCATCACCCTGGCCCATGCCCTGGCCCGCGCTGGCCGTAAGGTTCTGTTATTCGATGGCGATCTTGGCCTCGCTAATATTGATATCCAACTGGGCCTGATGCCGAAACATGACCTTGGCCAGGCCATCGCCGGCAAGGCCCGGATGAGCCAATGCGTGGAACGATTCCCGGAAGGCAATTTTGATGTTCTGGCCGGGCGCAGCGGCAGCGGCAGCCTGGCGACCCTGCCCCCGCCCCGCATTGAACGGGTCGGGCGTGAACTGACTGCGCTGGCCGGCAGTTATCAACATGTCCTGATTGATCTGGGGGCAGGCGTGGATAAGACCGTACAGATGTTGGCCGCACAGGCGTCCCGGGTGATGCTGTTGGTGAATGATGAACCAACCTCCCTGACGGATGGCTATGCCTTTATAAAGCTGGGCTGGGCCAGCCATCCAGGCATGGATATCCAGGTTGTCGTAAATGCCGCAGAAAGCGTCAATCGGGGGCGCAAGACGTATGACACGCTTGCGAAATCCTGTCAGGGCTTCCTGAAGCGCACGCCAGGTCTGGCCGGAATTGTCCGTCGGGACCCCCGCGTGCGAGAGGCCATTCGTGCTCAGCAACCGCTGATCACGCGGTCCCCGACATCAGAGGCGGCAACAGATGTAGAGGCAATCGCCCGCAATCTATACTGATTCCGCTTTTCTGTTCCTTTATGAAGGGCCAAATGGCCTGAATATTGCGTGTTGCATTCTATCAAATCTGGGGGTTTTGGGTCAGAACGGACACAACCCGGATCCTGTGATACACTTGACATCAGAAGGGCGGCCGGAGAACCGGCTGGACGAAAGATGCAGACACCGACAACGCCTCCTGCGGGATCCGTCCCTGTCAGCACGGCTGGCGCCGCCCCTGCGACGCCACTTCCGTCAGGTACGGCCACGATACCAAGCATCCCCCCGGCCTTGCTGCAAAGCTTGCAGAATGGCGGCAGCATTGCAGCACAAGTCACGGCCAGACCTGAACCGGGTCAGTTGACCCTGACAACACAATCGGGACAAACCCTGACGGTGCAAAGCAGCCTTGCCCTGCCAACGGGGACTAGTCTTGCCATGGCCTTGCAATCCCTGGGCACGCCGGCAACCTTAACCCTGCAGCCACAGTCCGGAAGCGCCACCGCCACGGCCGGCGGGCAACAACAGACTGCCACGTCCCAGGCGGGCACTACCCCCGCACAGACCGTTCCACAACCCGCCGTCGTAACCAGCCTGACACAAGGGTCCGTACTGACAGGAACTATTGTGCCATCCGCGATAAGTGGGCAATCAACGGTGCAGGCAACCGCGGCGTCCGGACAAACACCCGGCCCAGCCCCCGCACCACAAGGAGCACCCGCGCCAGTCACACCCGCCTTACCCAACGGGACCGTTGTTCAATTGCGGGTTCTGGGCATTGCCCCCCAGGGACAGGCACTGACGGGTACCGCAACAACGACAAGCTTCACCGGCACTGTTACCGGACAATCCAGCGGCGGCACCACCCTGGTTCAAAGCCCCGCTGGTACAGTTTCCATATCGCTGCCCAATTCTCCCCCCGCTGGAACACAGTTGATGCTGGATATGGTGGGCGCACCCAGACTGCCTGCCCCCGGACTTGCCAGCATCGACCAGGGCGGAATGCGGTTTCAGGCCCTACAGGATGCCATCACTTTGTTGCGCAGCACCGATCCCACCGCCGCCCAACGCCTGACGCAATCCCTGATACCACAGCCCAACGGACAATTAGGCCTGGCGGTTGCCTTTCTGGCGGGCACTTTGCGACAGGGCGGGGCGGATAAATGGCTGGGCAGTGATATCGCCCGCAGCCTGAAAGCCGCTGACAGCGGTAAGTCCGGCACGCTGTCCCGGTTGGATCGTGATATGGCGCAAAGCCAGGGCCGCGCCAGCGATTCCGCAGGACAGGATTGGCGCGTCAGCACATTACCCTTCATGAGCAATGGTCAGGTTGAACAGATCCGCCTGTATATCCGCGACAGACCCGACAAAGACAGTGATGAGGGCAATACGGGAGACGGCAAGCAACCTAAACGATTTGTGATTGAAGCCGATTTCAGCCGCCTGGGACCCATTCAATTGGATGGTCTGGCGCGGGAAGGTCAGGTAGACCTGATGGTGCGCACCCAACGCCCCCTGCCCCCGGAAGGGCGAGAGGATATTCGTGATCTATTCGCGGATACTATAACCGCATTAGGACTGACAGGGCGGGTGGATTTCATGGTGACGCCCAAATTTGATTTGGTTCCAGATCGTGATAGTCATGGAACAGGCGCAGGAGGGCTGACCGTATGACAGAAACCGGAAAAGATGTTTCCCAGACCGCCGCAGATGCCCTGGCCCAGGATGCCGCAATTGTAAAGGCGCGGCTGGAACGCCAGGCGCGTATAGAAACGACCCGCAATCCCCTGCCCCGGGTCGACTATCTATGTAAAGTTGTCGGCAAGAGCAGCGACGATGCCGCTACGGTGTGCTTACGGTATGTACCGGATAAGCTCCTGATTCAGGAAGATGCGTTTGGCATTTATCTAGCGGCCTTGCCAGAGACGGAAACGCTGGAATCCCTGGCGGCAATGGTCTTGGACGATCTGAACAACGAATTGGTGCCGCGATTCCTGCAAATCTGCGTCACGGCCTCGCGGGATGGGCTGGATGCCGGCCATGCGGTTTTAATAGAAGACCGGCGCCCGCGCTGGGACAATCCGGCCTTGTTGTCCCGCCTTCCAGGATTTTAGATCAGGTCCGTCAAATGACGACTGGTTTGTAGAACCAATCGGTCAAAGTCGTTAAATGTACTGATCCGAACGCCCAGTTTCTTGGCAATCATAACCGAAACATCCACCAACGGTGCAACACGAGCTTCATTCCCGACAAAGATCGCAACAAATACTTTCTCGAACGGTTTCAGCGCCTCTCCCACACGGTGCCCAAAGGCATGCGCTTCTTCCGTAGTACCAACAATTTCGGCTGTGCTGTGATCAATATGAACAACAGAAACAGGCGCTGCTCTTAATATTTCAACAACGGACGATAGAATCTCATTCTGCTCGTCAAAACCTAATCGTCCCGACGTCTGTATTTCAAGCGTGGGCCAAGTTGATGACATAGTGTGGGGCATTGACTATCCTTAACAAATCCAGCCCCCAAACGCGCGCACCATATCTGGGTAGACAAGAAAGTCCAGATTGAAAGTGATGGTTTAAAAAAAACACAACAAAGTATCGTTCTATAAAAATTTACCGAACAATTATGCGTAAAATATAAAATATGACGTTCTAATGTATCCTTCAGGGGTAAGGTGAGCCGTTCCTATTGCGAGCGTCGAAACGCATTCAATCCCAATTCATCCATGACCAGACCTTCCTTGCGCTTACCCTCTGCGTCTGCAGCATCCTTACGGTTCTGTTTCGCGATCTCATACTTCTTCTGATTGGCGAACGCCTCCGCCAGTGCATCGCGGGCTGCTTCGACTTTTGGCTTGATGGCATCCAGCTGCACATTCAGCTTTTGCCGTTTCCGTTTCACATGATCAATAAAAACGCCATATTGCCGCGCAAGATCAGGATCTTTCGCTGCCAAACCGGTTTCATGTTCCACCTGGACTGCGAGTTCGTTCAACTTCTCCCGGACAGCGTCTTCCTCTGCCAGAACCTTTTGCAGGGCCAGCCGCGCGGTATCGATCTCCGCATCGGCCAAGCGTATCAGGGTGTCCAGTGTATCCCGCGCCATCAGCCTGCAGCCTCATAGGGTTCATTCAGTACCTCGGCCAGGTCGATATAGCCTTGCTCCAAGGACGTCAGTTCGTTCTTTCCCTGACCGATGAATCCTTCCAGCGGCTGATTATACGCAATGGCCTCATCAACCAACTGATCCGACCCTTTGCGATAGGCGCCCAGCCGGATCAATTCTGCCATATCGTCATAGGATGCCAGCAATTGCCGTGCCCTGTTGACCAGCTTTGTCTGCTCTTGCGTGTTACAGTCGGGCATCGTTCGCGAGACCGAGCGCAGAACATTGACTGCGGGAAAGCGATTGCGATGGGCGATGGTGCGGTCCAGAACGATATGACCATCCAGAATGCCGCGCACGGCGTCTGAAATCGGTTCGTTGTGGTCATCCCCCTCAACCAAAACCGTAAAAAGGCCGGTAATCGTTCCGATATCTGGTCCGGGACCAGCCCGTTCCAAGAGGCGTGGCAATTCGGAAAAGACTGTTGGAGTATAGCCCTTGGTTGCAGGTGGCTCCCCAGCCGACAGCCCAATTTCACGCTGCGCCATCGCAAAGCGGGTGACACTGTCCATCAGACACAGGACGTCCTTTCCCTGATCGCGGAAATATTCCGCCACCGTCAATGTCACATGCGCCGCCTCACGCCGCATAAGGGCCGACTCATCAGAGGTCGCGACCACAACAACGCTACGGGCCAGCCCCTCTTCACCCAATTCATCCTGAATGAATTCCTGAACCTCACGTCCCCGTTCCCCAATCAGGCCGATGACAATGACTTCAGCCTCGGAAAAGCGCGCCATCATCGCCATCAATACAGATTTCCCGACGCCGGACCCGGCAAAAATGCCCATCCGTTGACCGCGACAACAGGTGGTGAAGGTATTTAAACACCGCACGCCCAGATCGATTTTGCCCCCAAGCCGCCGCCTGGTATGAGCCGCAGGGGGAGCGCTTCGGATAGGATAGGGCGTTTCCCCCATTTCCAATGGATCTTTGCCATCAACGGGTTCTGCGAAGGCATTGATAACACGCCCCAACCAATCCTCCGTGGGGTGCAATACCGGTTCAGAATTCAGCACCTCCGCCCGCGCGCCCAACGCAACCCCTTCCAAGGCCCCATAGGGCATCGCCAGCGCACGGTGGTCCCTGAATCCAATGACTTCGCAGATGATCTGTTTGTTGCGCCGGGCGGACAGGACACATCGATCCCCGATTGAAAGATGCCCTTCGACGCCTTCAATCTCTACCAACATCCCTTGAACAGCCGCGACCCGCCCAAAAATTCGACGATCGGGGATCCGGGACAGGTCCGTAATCAGATGGTCCAACAAAGTCGACACGCTATTCCTTTCATGACTGCATAGTGGAAATCTATGGCAGATTCCGGTGTTTCAACAGCCCCTTTGCACAACTGTCACAGCAATGGCTATTTTTATTGGTGTGGCATCGTGATACCTTACAGCCCTATATCAAACGCAGGCGAAATACTGGATATCGACATGCGCATACTACTTGTGGAGGATGATCGGCCAACAGCACAAAGCATTGAACTGATGCTGAAATCTGAAGGCTATATCGTTGATCATTCAGAACTGGGTGAAGATGGTCTGGAAATCGGGAAATTGTATGACTATGACATGATTATCCTGGACATCATGTTACCCGATATTGATGGATACGAAGTTCTGCGTCGTCTTCGCGATTCCCGTATCGACACACCGGTCCTTATCCTGTCCGGGCTCGGAAAAATGGAAAACAAAATCAAGGGCTTGGGCTATGGCGCCGATGATTATCTGACGAAACCGTTTGATAAGCGCGAACTGATGGCGCGCATTCAGGCCATCGTGCGCCGGTCCCATGGTCATTCCCAGCCTGTCATCACGATGGGCGATTTAAAGATCAACCTGGAATCCCGCACGATAGAGATTGAAGGACGCCCCATTCATCTGACCGGAAAAGAATTCGCGATCATGGAGCTTCTGGCGCTGCGCAAAGGGGCAACTTTGACTAAGGAAATGTTCCTGAACCACCTGTATGGGGGCATGGACGAACCGGAAGCAAAGATCATCGACGTCTTTGTGTGCAAACTGCGCAAAAAGATATCAAATGCCGCAAATGGTCAGAACTTTATCGAAACCGTATGGGGCCGCGGATATGTTCTTCGAGACCCGAATGAGATGGCCAAAAAAGCAAAATAACGCTGCACGGCGGCGGTATTCAGGCTTCCAGCAGAGCGCCTTTCTTTCGATGCTCCAGGAGCTTGCGGCCAGCGACTTTGGCGACCCCCTCGCCCGCTGAAATCAACCGCAAATCAATCCGGGCAAAAAACAGTCCCGCTGTTCTGGACACCAATTGTGTGCGCGCGGTCAGGGGGTCTGATGCGGTGATATCAATCACCTCTGCAATCAACTGACCTTCTTGGACATATTCTCCAATTTCCGCCTTATAGGCGATTAAACCACCGGTTTCGGCATAAATCACGTCCACTTCATCCAGACGATACGGCTCGGGCCCTTCCAGGTTCGATGTATCCCCCTGAATGACCCTTTCAGCGATCATGAACTGCATCAAGCCGGCCGCATCCTTTTGGCCAAAGACATCATTGACATCGTCTTTGCCGCGCAGTTCCAGCGTGCAGCCATAACAGGCCATCGGCAGGCTTTCGGCCTGATCTACCAGTCCGGTCATGCGCCGCCAAACACCCGCATTACAGTCATCAAAGCTGAAGCCACCGGCTTCCTCCTCCAGCAGGACAACCGGAATATCCCCGGCGGCAGCCATACGTTTCGCAATATCAGCATGGGAAATATGACAATACAGATGCGCCTGGCTTTCCTGGTCGCAATGCACATCGATTACATAATCCGCATCGATACTCAGCCCCAATAGCTGCGCGCGCCAATGATCAATTTCCGTCCGGGTCGACAGGTCCGCCACGGCCTGTAACAGGGCCGCACGCAATGTGGCGGTATCCTGGCCTGTATTGCCGGTAAACCCTTGGGGAATATGCGCGGCGGCAGCGGCGGATAAATCAGGCCAATTGCGGTTGAAATTACCCGCCCCATCAAAGGAATAGCGCCCTGGCATTGCGCCACCCAGCCGTTGATCCAACCCAATTGGATTGGCATAGGGCAACAAAATGATCTCCCCCACTATGCGGCCGGCTTTGTCAGCGTGATCCAACATTGGAATCAGATGATTCAGCGCCATCAGGCCCGGCCATTCATCCGCATGCAGCGCGGCCTGCAAATACACTTTTGGCCTGGCCCCGATCGTGCCGAAGCGGTGAATTGTCAGGAATCTCTCGGTTCCAGGCGCAGGGGATTTCAAGGCGATTTTTTCAACGGTATGGCTCATGACCGACGCTTTCTTGGATAGGGATTAGGGTGACCCTAAAGTGCGGCGCAATGCCGGGCAAGCACCTATCCGCGAAACGTCGGAAAGTCCGAATACCAGTCGCCATGATCACCGGAATGGTTATCCATACCCGGTTTGGTCAGACAGCCTTTCGGACTGATATAGCTATCGATCCGCCCTTCTGGCTGTTCCCGCCAATTCAGGTTCAGCGCCGCGCGCTTTGGAAAAAAGTATTGCGTATGATACGGCATATGGTCGTGAATATACCACGCCAAGGCCCGCCAGTCCGCGCCATCGTGATACCGTTTTGCAAACCACGGAACCACGATACAGGCCGTGGCCCCCAGACGCCCCTGTGCGTCCCGCTTATCCCAGATATGATGCGCATAGTTTGCTTCGTTCCGGGCACAGTTCAAATTGTTCTCATTGCCATATTTGTTCACTGTGGGGGATCGATAGCTTGATCGGATGGCGATCCGCCCGAAGGTTTCCTGCAACGGTTCCAGCAGTGTCTCACACAGCATTTTCCCAGCCGCAATCGCGACATCGGGCTCTTCCGGTGCATTGGATAACCCATGCATCGCCGCGATCTCACTGAACAGGAAATCACGCATAAAAAAGTTTTCGCTTAGTTGAACGCGCCCCAAGGCCTCAAGCGAGGCGACACTAGCGGGTTGCTTCATCTCATTCTTCCTATCCTACAACAATACCGTGAAATAGTAGTTTAAGTATCCCAAGAATGGTGAAACCGTAACGATCTATAAAGATAAAAAACAGTGTCCTGGATGAAAGATAGGGGGATGAAATGAAGAATCTTCAGTTCTTCGTGCCCAGATCAGGCAAGATAAATGTCGATAAGATTGATCACGATCATGACACAATTGTCGCTGCATTGGATGATGTTCGCAAGAACATCGATAATCCAGAATATAGAACAGTCAAAAAGGCACGGGAAGTAGGAAATCTGTTATTGGCCCATTTCAAAGATGAAGAGCGCCTGATGTCAGACTATAATTATCCATATCTGCATCAGCATATGGTCCATCATGATCAATCACTGGGAACCGTATATCGCATACTTGGAGAATGTGAATTGCGCGATCAGATCGGCATTGAGGAATTGCGAGACCTTTTCCGGATTCTGATCGACGATATTTTCTCCGCCGATATGGCGTTCAGCAATTATGTCCTGGACAGAAAGCGCAGCTGAGAGGCGGTTTTCAGGGTGCTGAAGTCCGCACTCTACCACGACACCATTCGCGATGTCGCAATCCGGGCTTTTTTAGGTAAAACCAAGATTGACGCTTTTCCGGTCCAATGCGAATAGGCTAACCATCCAGTGTATTCTTTTACCAAAGATGGGTTCTAAGCGATGGCGGTTCTGTTGGGCATTGATACTGGGGGAACCTATACCGATGCCGTGTTATTTGATGACGAAACACGCCAGGTCCTGTCATCGGCAAAATCCCTGACCACCAAGCATGATCTGTCGCTGTGCGTCAGCGATGCCACCGCTCAGGCCTTAGCAGGCCTTCCGGATTTTGACCCATCCACTATCGGCCTTGTTTCCCTGTCGACCACGCTGGCGACCAATGCAATTGTTGAACAACATGGCTTCCCTGTCGGCCTGATATTGATTGGACAGGACGATAAGGCCCTGGATCGTGCCGGACTGCGCCAGGCAATGGGATCTGATCCAGTGCTGTTCCTCGCAGGCGGACATAACCCGGATGGCCGAGAGCGCGAGCCGTTGAACCTGGATGCAGCGCGCCCGCAGATTAAGGCCTTGGCGCAAAAGGTCTCCGCCGTGGCGATCTGCGGCTATTTCGGCACCCGAAACCCCAGTCATGAAGCCACCATTCGCGATCTGGTCCGTACGGAGACCGCCCTGCCTGTTACCTGCGCCCATGAACTGGCCAATGCGCTGGATGCGCCCCGCCGCGCCTTAACCGCCCTGTTGAATGCCCGTCTGGTGCCGTTGATCCAGCAATTGATCCTGGCGGTCGGGGGGATGCTGGACACACATGGCATCACCGCACCTTTGATGGTGGTGAAGGGCGATGGCTCCCTAATCTCCGCTGATACCGCCCTGACCCGGCCTGTTGAGACAATCCTCAGCGGTCCTGCAGCCAGTGTTGTTGGCGCGAACTTCCTGAGCCAACGAGAAGATTGCGTGATTTCAGATATCGGCGGCACTACCACCGATATCGCAGTTTTAAAGAACGGAAAACCCGTATTGGCCGCGGATGGGGCCTATGTCGGTGGCTATCGCACGATGGTAGAGGCGATTGCCGTTCACACAGTCGGGCTGGGTGGTGACAGCGAAATCGGCCTGGATGAGGAAAAATGCCTGAAGGTCGGTCCCCGTCGCCGCGTGCCCATCAGCCTGCTGGCCCGTGACCACGCAACCGTTATACCGACCCTGCAAACCCAGATGGACCGTGTGTGGCCGAAGCCCAATGATGGGATATTCGCCCTGAAACTGCGGGACATGAAAAGTGGTACGCTGAGCAAGGGCGAGCAGCGGATTTGGGACATGCTGCAGGAGGGTCCGAAATCCATGGAACAATTGCTGGCGGGTCGCGCACCGGAACAACCGTTGCTGCGGCTGGTGGATCGGGGTCTGGTCATCCTGTCAGGCTTTACCCCGTCCGATGCATCCCATGTTCTGGGCCTGCAAAGCAATTGGAATACAGCGGCTGCAGAATTATGCGCTAAACTGACCGCGCGGACCGAACGCAGGCCAGGCATGCCCCTTGCCGAAGATGCACGCGCACTGGCCCTGGCCGTGATCGATCAACTGACAGTGCAATCCTGTGCGGCTGTGGTTGAAGCCGTGATGACGGACATGCCACTGCGCAGTGCGACCCCGTTCTTCAAAGCCGCCTTCAGCAGCAATACCACCAAGGAAAAGTCAGAAAATCTGGTGGAATTTGATATCACGTTGAAATCCCCCTTGATTGGCATCGGGGCACCGGCGGAAACCTATTATCCCGAAATCGCCCATCGCTTGCGGACAGAATTTGACGTGCCGCGCTATGCCGATGTCTGCAATGCGGTCGGTGCTGTTGCCGGGGGCGTCAGTCAACGGGTGCAAATCCTAATCACCTCCCCCGCGGAAGGGCTGTTCCGGGTTCATGGACCAGCTGGGATTGAAGATTTCAACAATCTGGAAAATGCTGCCAGCACTGCACTGACACTGGCCCAAACAGAAGCCCGCAGCCGCGCCGATGAAGCCGGAGCCCTGGAGGTGAAGGTCGAAACCAGTC
Organism: Hwanghaeella sp. LZ110; assembly: GCF_048892525.1. Taxonomy (NCBI): domain Bacteria; kingdom Pseudomonadati; phylum Pseudomonadota; class Alphaproteobacteria; order Rhodospirillales; family Aestuariispiraceae; genus Hwanghaeella; species Hwanghaeella sp. LZ110. The sequence goes on from NZ_JBLZHT010000004.1 coordinate 315,520, forward strand.
GGGATGACCGAATTGCAACCGTCGCTGGATCCTTTGCGGTCTTTATCGAAAGCACAATTTCCGCCACCGCCTTTGGTCGCCCCCGGATTTCCACCTCTGCATAAGTGTTTAATCTCTGATCACTTCCGTTTCGTCTGAAACAGCGGGATGGACTCTCCGGCGCTGAGCTTTGGGCGGTTTTGTTCCACTTCAGCCAAGGGATCGCACAATGTCAGAGTCGCGTGACAACGCTCAGATAGGCGTTGATAATCCTTGGTGCCTTCTTCTTTCCAGGCGATTTCCTTTTCAGACAGGGCGCGCAGAATCTTCGCAGGCGTGCCCGCCGCCAGCATACCGTCTGGCACCTCAAACCCGGCCTTAACGAAAGCCATGGCGGCAACCATGGCGCTGTCGCCAATAATTGCGCCATCCATCACCACGGAATTCATCCCTACCAGCGCATTCCGCTTCACGCGGCAGCCATGCAGGATTGCGCCATGGCCAATATGACCATCCACCTCGATCACGCAATCCATACCGGGAAAGGCATGCATGATACAGTTATCCTGCAGATTAGACCCTTCCTCCATCACAACACGACCGAAATCTCCCCGCATGACCGCACCAGGTCCAACATAGCATCGCGGCCCGACAATCGCGTCCCCGATCAGAACAGCGGTTGGATGCACATAGGCGGTAGGATCAATGACCGGGCGGACGCCCTCCAAAGAATAAGTCCTAGGCTTCTCCATCTTTTCTCACTCCCGACAAATGTTGCTGTTTTCTTGAAGGAGAGTTCCCGATGCCACGAGAGAAGACAAGTCCAAGACGCTTTGCAGCACCACTGAATCCATTGTCACGATTTTTTCGGTGGACAAGTCTGGGGAAAAGCTGGGGATAAACCACAATATATAGATTATCCTCTTGCCATCCACACCATATATACTATCCTTGGGAGAGAATAAACCTCCAGCATTATATAAAGGCCGACCATGACCCTTCTCAATGCAAGCCCCGTTTACAAACCCTTCAATTATCCATGGGCTTACGAGGCATGGTTGACGCAACAGCGTATTCACTGGCTGCCGGAAGAAGTGCCCCTGGCTGATGATGTGAAGGATTGGCATCGCACCTTGAGCGAGGGGGAGCGCAATCTTCTGACCCAGATTTTCCGCTTCTTCACGCAGGCGGATGTTGAAGTTAACAATTGCTACATGAAGCATTATTCCCAGGTATTCCAGCCCACCGAAATCCAGATGATGCTGTCGGCATTTTCTAACATCGAAACCGTGCATGTTGCCGCCTACAGCCATTTGCTGGACACGATCGGCATGCCGGAGGTCGAATACACTGCCTTCCTTAAATACAAGGAAATGAAGGATAAATACGACTATATGCAGGTCTGGGGCGTCAGCACCAAGGAAGACATTGCAAAGACACTGGCGGTGTTCGGGGCCTTCACAGAGGGGCTGCAACTATTCGCCAGTTTCGCAATGCTGATGAATTTCCCGCGCCACAACAAAATGAAAGGCATGGGCCAGATTGTCAGTTGGTCCGTGCGCGATGAGTCGCTGCATACCGCGTCGATCATCAAACTGTTTAAAACATTCGTGTCGGAAAATCCGGAAGTCTGGAACGAACAACTTCAGAAAGACCTGTACACGGCCTGCGACACCATTGTCAGCCACGAAGATTCCTTCATCGATCTGGCCTTTGAAATGGGCGCGGTTGAGGGATTGAGCGGGTCGGAAGTGAAGGAATATATCCGCTATATCGCCGACCGTCGCTTAACCCAACTGGGCCTGCAGCCAATGTATAATTCAGCAAAAAACCCGCTGCGCTGGATGGATGAAATGCTCAATGGCGTCGAACACGCAAACTTCTTCGAAAACCGGGCGACCGAATATTCAAAAGCCTCCACCCAAGGCACCTGGGAAGACGCGTTCGCATAAGAAAATTTAGCTAGTGAATTGATTTATAATAAAGAAGTGCTGCCGCGACCAGCATAACAATTCCGACAATCCCACAAAATGTGGACCATTTTCCTGAAGTTAAAACCTGCTCTGTCAGGTTATCTCTCAACGCGCGCCGGATGGCGTCAGGTTCCGATTGAGCGTCTTTGATTTTCCGTGACCGATCTAATTTGCCCAATAGGTCTGTGACAAAGGGAACGGCCAACAGAATTGACCCGATTATGCTCAGAGCCGAAGAGAATATCGCTAGATCATCCGAAGAATAATCCACTGTGACGTATTATCCCGCAATAAGACGTTGCGCTGCGGATACACCCAGGCGGTCCTTCAAACGAGCGTCAACATCGCTAGAGTCTAGACAATCACTGAGGTCAACGCGCACGATAGGCAGCGGATCATTCTTTCGAGCCGCAACGGCGTCATCATCAATTTTATCGATGACTTTCAAAGATTTTTCAAACGACAGCACGACTGATACTCCTTCTCATTCACACACTATATAATAATTCCGCGAAAAATTCCAAACCAATGGTTGGTTAAAAAACAAGCACCCATCCTGACCGGTTAAGATATCGCCGTAACCGATCCAGTGCTATGACCCGTGATGCAGCGCTAAGTCCCCAAAAAACCTGATAGCTCACCAGCGCTTGCGCCTCATTGCCAGCAGCGCGAGAGGGATCTAGCTCAACCGGGCCAAATGACAGCAGAACCATCTTTACCGTGTCTTGGTCACTGGCATCTTCCAAACAGGTAAAATACGCTTCGACATCGCCAACGGAAGCCCTATACAACTCCGCCCGGTGCGGCTTTCCGGTCAAATCTGCAAACCGAACGGATGAGCACTTCCATTCGTAGCGCCGATTGAGGGAAATCTCTGCCAATTTTTTCAACGCATCAAAAAGTGCGGCGGCATCGACACCGTCGATATGAGGCGGATCAATCGGAGACAAGGCGTTTGCAACCTCCTCCACAAGGTTTACCGTCCCTGTTAGATCTGTAAAATGCAGGTACTTCAGCACGCGACAGTTCCCCAAATGCCCGATTTCACGACGAAAAGAATGACGTCACCCTCACAATTATTCAACCATAAGATATCAATATGACCGAGAAACAGATTCTTAATCCTGCGGACGGCATTGCCTGGATGGAGGGGGATTTTATTCCCCTCAGCGAGGCCAAAATCGGTGTGGGGGATTGGGGGCTGGTCCGGTCGGATGCCACCTATGATGTGGTTTCCGTCTGGGATGGGGCGTTCTTTCGGTTGGAAGATCACCTGGACCGCTTTGCCGCCTCCATGAAGGCTTTGCGTATGTCCGTGCCACAATCACGCGATGACATGCGCCAGATCCTGATTGATTGTGTTCGGCGATCCGGACTGCGGACGTCCTATGTTGCGATGGTCTGCCTGCGCGGAACGCCCGTGCGCCCGACCCGCCTGCCCAGCGCATGCGAAAACAAATTTATTGCCTATGCCAGGCCGTGGGTCTGGGTTTTCCCGGAACCTGTTATTCAGCGCGGCGCCCATCTAATCATCCCTAAATCCATTCGCATTCCGCCGGAATCCGTTGACCCGACGGTGAAGAATTATCACTGGGGCGACATGACCTATGGCCTGTTTGAGGCTGAAGATGCGGGTGCGGACAATGCCCTGCTGGCCGATGCGGATGGCTATATCTGCGAAGGGCCTGGCTTCAATGTCTTTGCGATCCTCAATGACACCGTCGTTACGCCCAATCGCGGCGCGTTGGAGGGAATAACCCGCAGGACGGTTTTGGAACTGTGCGAGGCGCTTAATCTTCCCAGTGAAATCAGGCCCATCTCCATCGAAGAATTCAAGCAAGCCGACGAAGCTTTTGCCTGCACAACGGCCGGTGGGATTATGCCCATCCGTCGGCTGGACGACCGGATTTATGGCAATGACGCACCTGGCCCTGTGACGTTAAAGATCAAAAGCCTGTTCTGGGACTGGCATGCCCGCCCGGACCTGCGCCTGGAGGTGACTTATGACGATTGAAGTATCCCCGGTTCAACAGTCCGATTGGACAGACTGGAATGCCCTATGGGCAGGCTATTGTGCCTTCTATAAAGCGCCCGTTTCGGATTCTCAGACCGCATTGACGTGGCGGCGTATCCTGGATCCCGATCATACGATTAACAGTTTTATCGCCCGCCAGGCCGATGGCACGGCGCTTGGCATTGTGACGTATCTGAGGCATCCCAGCACCTGGATTGATGTCGGGGATTGTTATCTGGAAGACTTGTTTGTTCTGGACACTGCACGGGGAAAAGGTGTCGGGCGTGCCTTGATCATGGCTGTAAAAGAGGCTGCGAAATCAGCCGGATGCGAGCGTCTTTACTGGAACACCAATATTGGCAACACAACTGCCCGCGCGCTGTATGATAAACTGACGGGCGGCGAAGACGGCCATGTACGCTATCGCATGGCGCTGTAACAGCGGGTTAGTAATCCCATTTAAATTGAACGCCAACGCTGCTGTCGGTTTGACCGCTTTCGGTATTCACGGAGATGTTTGGGGTCACTTCGACCTCAACCTCCACACTGCTGGAGCCAGGGGCTGACCCCTGCTTGGCGCCGACATAGACACCATCGGCGATATACTTCCCGGCCTTCACCTGCGCACCGCTCTCTCCGGCACCCACTTCCAGCACATCAACCCCGGCGAACCGACGCAGGCTGCCCAGAATATCCAGACCGGACCCGCCTCCCGAAAGCTCGGATACGGACGCGGCCAATTGTACGGCCTCCGCAGCATTCAGCCGTCCCTTGGTTTTGCCAAACAGGACACGGCTTAGAATCTCATCTTCTGGTAGGGATGGCTGGGATTCCAGGATGACATCTGGCTTGCTGGCTGGGCCGGCCAGGCGTGCGATTACGGTCAGGTCTTCGGCCTGATAGACACCGCGGATTCCTAAAACAGGATCAATGCGATCCCCGGCCAGAAAACGAATGGTGGAGTCCTCAAGAGTGAAACTCTTGCCAATTACGTCAAACTTACCGCGCTTTGCGCTCAGCAAGCCGGAGATTCTTGGAGCTGCCGTTGTGCCCTCAACTTTCAGATTTCCCTGCCATTCAGAATCCAGACCACGGCCGCGCACAAAAACCTGACCTGGCAGATTGATTTGAATATCCAGGCCAATCGCCGGTCCCGCAGTGCCATCTTTGTCGGTTGATGTGACGCGCCCATCTTCCTGCACATCCAGGGTGGGTATACTGGGCGGCAAGGCGGCGGCTAGATTAATCTCTCCCTTGCGAACCGTTACCGTGCCTGAAATCAAGGAGTCTGGATCTGCCAGTTTTATTGCCAGATCAATATCTGACCATACTTTCATCGAATCATTCTGGATGACCTGAAAATTCTGTGCCTTAACCGTTGCGGACAGTTGCGCAGCATCCGCTGCCAGTTCCCCCTGCCCCGCCACAGCAAATTTTGAACCGGCAGGATCTTCCCCCGTCAAAGACTCTACAACAATCCGGCGATCCTCGAAGCGAACCTTGCCTGTTACATGCCGTACGATGGTGCCGAATTCGATATTTTCATAGGCGATATCCGCAAGACTGGCCGTTCCCGTTATGCGGGGGCTATCCATGGTTCCCGCGATCTGGGCATTCACGCCAACATCCCCTGTTACGACATGCTCCGGCAGGGGCAGCAACGCCCAGACCTTGCCCATATCCGCCAGAAGGTCTGCCTCAACAGATATCGGCGCGTCCGTCTGCATACGGAAACCCGGTTGTGCCAAAGAAACGGTCAGTGGAATCTCCCCCGATATATCCGCCTTTTCCAGTCCGGCGCCTTGCCCGGTCAGTTTGGCGGATAGACGACCGGCCTTCAGATCCAAAGTGATCTGAGTGGCCATTCCCTGTGCCTGTTCCAGATCGGCCAATTTGATATCAGACAGATCAATCGATCCGCTGCCCGATACCTGCCCTGAAACTTCTTCCGCCTTAAGGGTCGCGTCCAGGGTTCCCGATACATCAGACATGCCTTGCAAGGCCAGGAACGGGCTGATCGGCAATTTGGATATCTGCACCGTCGCCGTGGCGGCATCGGCGGCGCTGCGCGTATATGCGATATCCGCTTGACCGTCCGCCAGGGCCAGGGAGGCGCCAACCTCCTTCAATCCAGCCGGATCCAATAAAATCCGACCGGGTTTCACCAGACTGACGGGAATACCCCCATATCCCCCGGACAGACTGGCCAGTGTAATCTGCGTCGTTTCACCCTGTGTGGAGAACGCGGCTTGGGCTTTCACAGAAATCGGTTTTGCCTGATTGGGGTCAGATGTGTCTTTACCCACCAGGGACAGGGTCACCTCTCCGGCCTCAACCCCACCTGAGAATGTCGCATCCACCTGATCCAGGGTGACTGTTGCAGCCATAATCCGCTGTCCTGTTACCGTGGCACGAAGGCCGGACAACTCCACCAGGTCGTCGATGCTACCGTCCAGAGTAAGGGAGCGGGCGGTAATACCAGCAGCGATGCTGTCATCGTCCCCCCCAAATCGATCCAAAGATGCCTTGACCCGTGCCGCTTGAGCCGTCGGATTATCTTTTCTGGCAGAAAGAGTCAGAGTGGCAGACAATGCGCCCTCCAGCCCGGAAAGGCGCGCAAAACCAGCCGCCTGTCGAATGGATTTGGCTGTGACAGTCAGCCCACCGATTGCGGGCAAAGCATAATCAGGCAGAGTGATATCGCCGGTCACCGTGGCGTCCAGCCCATTAATTGCGACATCATTCAGAATGAGGTGTGACTCCTCCGCCTCCAATTGCAGGCTTGCCGTGACAGGCGCTCCATTTACCACTGCCCTGGTGTCAACATCGACAACAGGCACCGTCTCCCGCCAGGTGAGGTCCGCTGATATTTGTGACTTCACGATGCTGTAGGCCTGATATCGCAGATCAATAGGATCAGTTTTCAGGGTTGCCTGTGGCGCAGCGACGGAACCGTTTACAGCCAGCGTAAAAGGCAAAGTGTCCGATTGAAAAATAAGATCTGGGACGGGCGGGATCGCCTGTGTGGATACCTCTCCTTTCAGTGTTCCCTGAACCGTTTCCATATCCGAAGACAGGGCGATATTGCCCGAAACAAGACCCGGTCGCGCCCGCAGGGAGTCCAGAGCGATGGTCATCGCGCCATCGGATGCACGGCGGACAGATGCGGCCAGTGTTGCCGTTGGACCGATGCGACCCGTTGTTTCTGGATCCAGGACGAATAGATCCTGCAGTGCTATGTTAATCTGTGTCGAAACTCCACCATCAGAGGCCACAGCTAAGCCGGCCAGATCAACCTCCGCCGCGCCTTTCAAGTCAATCCCGGCAAGGCCTGATAACTTCGCAAGGTCCCCCAGGCGGATGCGCAAATGCTCCCCGTCTACCGCCCCATCAGATGCCAGGGTCAGTGTACCCGATGCTTCCACATCAAGGGGATCAATGGTCAGTTCAAATGGCCCTATAGTCTGAAAATCCTGGGCGATGCTGCCGGATGACCGCAGCGAGAGTTCCGACCCTGCCAGTGCCTGAATATCCGGATTGGGCCACGAAACCCCCGTGCCTTTAATATCCGTTTCATAATCCAGGGAACCATCGTCGTCCCCACGCACCGCCAGATTTGCGACAAGCTCCTCAAAAGTCATGTCATAGCCGGAAAGCCCGCCAACAGTCACCTGCCCTGTCAGGGACGGCTCAGACAGTGTCCCGGACACCTGCGCCGACACCGTTGCGGATTGATAGGACAGATCAGGATCCAGGATTGATGCCGCTTGCGACGACAGGGACACCCCAAGGGAGGCATCAATTGCATCAGTCTGCAGGGAAAGCGAACCGCTTCCTTGTGCATCCAACAGGTCTTTCTGGCTGACCTGAAAATGCGTCACTGCCAGTGTCTGATCTGGATCCCATTGCAGGGCGATACTTAAATCCTTGGGGCCGTTCAGTGTTGCAGGCAGGCCCAGCGCATCACCCGACATCAAATCAACAACGCCCTGAAGGCTGACCCGTTTGCTGTCAGAGGCCAGATCGCCCGTAATTTTCGCATCCAATGTCGCCATATCCCGGGTCATGATCGAGACAGACCCGGACATATCGCCAACTGTGCCGGAAACATCCAGGGCGATGTCCATTTGGCGCCGCATGGCGGGCTCTAGTCCCGTCAGGCTCCATACCAGTCCATCCGGTGGCAATTTCCCGGTTAGGGAAATCGTGAAAGGCGCCTCTGATCCGGTTCCAATCTGTGCGGTTCCGGTCAGATTATCTGCAGGCACACCATCTTTCTGGGCTGCGACCCTCAAATCCGCATGCAGCGTCCCATCCTGCTGACTTTCCAGGGCGCTTTGCACGCTGGCCTGATAGGTTGTCTTGTCATCCAGGGATACGCTAACGACCGGAAAATCTATTTTTCTGATGTCCAGTTGAATGGGCAGCCTGGGTACCGCAAAAGGGCCAGTCTCTTCTTCGACAGGCGGCGCCGATGTTGTGGGCGATAGCGTAACAGTGACATCAGATGCCCCCAGTTCATCAATCCGAACAATCCCGCCGACAAGTTTAGTCGGGCGCCAGTGCAGGCGAAATGCCTTAGCAGATACAGCAAGCCCCGAATCCGGCATAGAAAGATCAAAGGACTGAACCGTCAGTTCATCCCATAAAGAACCCGAAACACCCGAGATCTGCACCGATCCGCCCAATGCTGCTTCAAGCGGCGCCTGCCCCCAGTTGATCAGCGTCTTAAGACCAGACTCTGTTGCCGTAAGCCAGGCACCCGCCGCGCCCAGACACAACAAAGTGCCCGCAAACACGCCCAATACTGACTTGAGGAGACGTCGTTTCGGTCGAAGGCCTTCGGACTCTGGCTCACGCGTATTGGTCTGCATTCAGAAGGCTTGTCCTAAACTCACATAAAGCTGATAGGAATCGTCCACATTTGCACGTTTGCGGAACGGTGTGGCGATATCAAGGCGAACTGGGCCAATTGCTGTGAAATATCTAAGGCCCAGCCCCCCGCTCCACCGGATATCATTGGCTGACAGGTCGGGCATGATGGATTCATAAACATTCCCGGCCTCGATAAACGGAACCAGACCAATGGTCTCGGTCAGGCGGGTACGCAATTCAATGCCAAATTCAACAACCGATCGGCCACCAATCGGATCCAGTTCCGCATCCACCGGACCCAGCATCTGATACCCAAAGCCCCGCACGGAGCCACCACCACCGGCATACAAACGCTTGCCTGCGGGAATGCTTTCCCGCTCCGCACCAAAAATGGATCCCAATCGCACGCGACCGGCAAGAATGAAGTCCCCGCTGTTATCGATTTTCAGATATTGCGATGCCGTAATCGTGGAACTGACAAAATTCGTACTGTTTCCCAAATCCGTATAGGGGGACAATCCCAAATCCATCCTGTTACCCTGGCTGGGGTTCAAGGGATCATCCGTGCTGTCACGCCGCAGATTGCCGCGCATGCCCAGCAGGGTAAAATGCTTGTTCTGGTTGCTGACGGATACTCCCTCATCCGTCTGTTGAATGATATCCAGTGTCGGCCCGACCGTTGCCGTCCAGGTTGGGGATAAACGACGCTCCAAGCCAACAAAGCTGGAAGATCGCAATTCATCATAAGCATCGCTGGTGATGTCTTTTAACTCAGCTTCCGCGACCAATGCCTGATCAACGCGCTTATACATAGGCTTGCGAAAGGTGCTATCTAGGCCTCGTTCTACAGGAGAGGCGGATGCTGTTACCCGAAAACGCTCCCCATTCGAAAACAAATTGCGATGTTCCCAAAAAGCGCTGATCCCAGGGCCGATACTGGTTGAATAGCTGGTTCCAAACCCGATAGAGCGATGGTCACGCTCCGCTGCTGTCAATTGAATATCAACGGGAACCGGGTCGCCATTATCACCGCTATCGGAAACCGGTAGAGGATTTAGAGTGATCGTGTTGAACAGCCCTGTTCGAGAAAGATTGCGCTGTGTTTCTTCCAGTTCCCGAATGTCATACAGGGCGCCTGGCTGCCATGTGATGCTTCGGCGAACGAATTCCTCTTCGACATCGACCAGACCCTCAATTTTCATCTCGCCAAAAGTGGCCTTCGGGCCGGGCTGCATCCCGAATTGTACCGCCATGGTGTAGGAGTCACGATTGATCGTTGTGCGCCGCTTATCTGCCGCTGCTGTTGGATATCCTGTCGTCCGGTAATGGCGCACCAGCCGGTCTTCTGCCCCGATAATAGCCTCTGCAGTCGCATTTTGCCCCAATTCCAGCCCCATTACAGTCAATAGCGCATCATCGGCTTCCTGTGCCTTCCCAGCACCGGCGTCCTGAATTGTTATTGTTTCCAGCAGATAGACGTTTCCAGGTTCTATGGTGAACACAACATCCGGTTTTGCGTCACTTTCCTGGGCCTCGATCACCTCAAACCGGACAACACCGTCATAGAAACCATAGGATCGAAGGACTTTTTCAAAAACGCCGATATCCCGCTCCGCCCGACGACGCAAAGCAGCCAGACTGCGCGGCTTCTCTTCCTGCAATTGAACCAGCAGACTGCTGGCGCGCATCGCGTCTTCAATATTGTCCTGATCTTTGGTAAGGCCCTTGAAGGACAATTCATAGGCTTTGTCGGTCAGCGAGAAGGATTGGGCATAAGAATCCTGCACGCTGGTGGAGACGCCAACCAGCGCAATGAAAATGCCAAACGCCACGCTTGTCGCGCGACCAATCGATAAGAACCGCGTCACATAAGCCTCAAAACACTGACCCGAAAGCGATGTCGGCCTATCCCTATCGCTAACGAGGGGGGATAACCAGCCCCTTCACCTTAAAGAGACATATGCCCTTAGGCGGCTTCAGCCAGCTGATGTGCGCGATAGCTGACGAAACGATAGGCACCAGCGGTCAATACAGAGTTTAACCGTCCATGGGGCGTCAGGCCCACAGCCTTTAATATCATCGCATTGCTGCGACGAATGATATCTGGATCATAATGCGGATAAATCCGCCCCAGATAGGCATTACTGCACGCGGTGCGGTCATAGGGAACGGATTCAGGAACGTTCGAAGCATAATAGGCATAGGCCAGTTCATCATCCGCCAATTCCCGAATGCGACTGACCGCCGCTTTGGCGCGACCCAAACGTCCAATCTGTTCCTTCTGCAAATACGATTTCAGCGTATCGTAGAACAATTTGTAATGCCGGAATTCATCCGCCGCGATCAAGTGGGCTATTTCCGCCAGAACCGGTTCCTTACTGGCCTTGCTCATCGCGGTATAGAATGAAGACGTGCCGGTTTCGACCATGCACCGGGCAATCAACTCCCCGGATCGGCTGCCACGGACAGAGGCCTCGACATCAACCGGGACGGAATAGCCTGACGTAAATCGCTCAAAGGCATGCTGAAAATCAAAATCCGGATCGGCCAGCTTGGCCCATTCCGCCAGCGCCTGACCATGTTGGACTTCTTCCTGGCCCCACTCTTTTGCCTTGGCCTGAAAATCCGCATCCCCGGCAAAAACATTGCACAGGTAATCTGTATAGGTGGCCCCATTATACTCAACCAAAGCCGCAGCCTTGACGAGCCGGACCAGCACAGGATCCACCAGGCTTTTATCAAACCGGGACCAGTTAATTGACTCTATCGACCAAGCTGTCACGGAACCCCAACACCTTTATTACAATATCTAGCCAATGGATCATATGAGTTCTTTTCGTGAGAATACAACTGATTACCCCAAAAATGAAAGAGCCCGATATGCGGTTTGCACATCGGGCTCTCCAAAATTCAGGCGTTTAAACTGACTGGCGCCTTAGCGAATTTGAACGGTGGTGAACTTACCACCATCGACCAGCAATTCTTTATAGGAACCAGCTGCTTCACCCGGACCGATCAGTTCAACACCGGTGGCACCGACATAGTCGACATCCCCACCCTTGGCGATGATTTCAAGGGCCTTGCCCAATTCACCCGGCAGAATTGGCTCCCCCGGACCATTGGCAACATCCAGCACCTTGGCCTGGATCGCGGCGCGGTCAGTTGACCCTGCGGCTTCCATTGCCAACATCAGCAGGGCTGCAGCGTCATAGCTCTCAGGTGCGAATGCACCGCTGCCATCAACGCCTTGGGCTTTTGCCAGTTCAAGGAACTTCGTCGCGCCTTCGCCATCATTCCCCGGCAAGGTGCCGATGGTGCCGTTCAGGGATGCCCCGAACGCATCCAGCAGGCTGTCGCCGATCATGCCGTCGCACAATACGAATTTATCAAAGGCACCGGTATCCAATGCGCTTTGGATAATGCCACGACCACCCTGGTCGACATAGCCAAACACGGCCAGTTCCTTGGAGCCCGTTGCTGCCAATGTGGCAACTTCGGCAGAATAATCACCCTTACCGTCTTCATGCGGGACAGAGATGGAAACTTTGCCACCGGCTGCTTCAAATGCCGCCTGGAACGAATCCGCCAGACCCTTGCCATAGTCATTGTTGGTGTAGGTAACGGCGATTTCGGTAATGCCCTGATCTTTCATCATATCAGCCAGAACCTGACCTTGACGGGCATCAGACGGGGCCGTGCGGAAGAAATAACCATTGTCTTCAATGGTCGACAAGGCAGGCGATGTTGCGGATGGGGAAATCATCACAACGCCCTTTGGCACGGCGACGTTGTTTGCAATCGCCCCTGTCACGCCAGAGCAATCGGCACCAACGATGGCAGCGACGTTGTCTGACGTCACCAGACGTTCAGCAGCCGCGGTCGCCGCAGCAGAGTCGATGCACGTGGAGTCGGCGCGAACAGAGGTCACTGTCTCGCCGCCCAACAGCTTGCCGCTGTCGTTGACTTCGGTCATCGCCATTTCTGCGGCTGCAGCCATGGTTGGCGTGATCGATTCAATCGGACCGGTGAAGCCCAAAATTACCCCAAGTTTCACTTCGGCCTGGGCCGAGCCGGCAAGACCGGTCGCGCTCAGTGCCAGGACGCTGGTCGCAAGCAAAAGTTTTTTCATGTCTACCACTCCCATAATGCACTACCCCCCAATGAGGCAGCGTTCCATTATCTCGTTCCGGGGGTCAGAATACCCCCGCTGACCAGACCCGTTACCGCGTTGTTCGGATCGGCTCTGGCAATATTCCCTTAGGACTGAACCGCATCGCAAGCAACAGCACAAGCCCCATCAGCAGCGGGCGCATTTGTGCCGCCGCATCCAACAGATGCAACCGTACCGGATTGTCCGGGGCCATGAAAAAGGTCAGCCCGTCCATCAGCAATATGCCCGCCGGTTCCGCCTGCACCCAGGCAAACCAGATCAGGAAGCCCCCGATCACAGAACCATGATTGTTGCCAGATCCACCAACAATCACCATCACCCAGACCAAAAAGGTAAAGCGCAACGGGTTATAAGTGCCCGGCGTGAATTGCCCGTCCAGGGTGGTCAGCATCGCACCAGCAATCCCAACCACGGCGGACCCCAGAATAAAGGTCTGTAAATGTCGTTTGGTGACATTCTTGCCCATGGCTTCGGCTGCGACCTCATTATCCCGGATCGCGCGCATCATCCGGCCCCAGGGTGAATTCAGCGCCCGCTGCGCCAGCGCGAACAGGATCAACAGCACAACGGTAAACAACAGCATGTAAATCAGCTTCACGAATATCCCGGCATCCTGCTGCGCAAAATCCCTTAGCATTTGGATACGTTCATCACCGGTTACCGTGCTTAGCGCGCCTGAATGCAGCCATTCAATCCAGCCGATGAATTCCGGGGATTCCTGTAATGCGATCTCCTTTGGCATGGGGCGGGCCAAGCCACTGACATTCTTAACGCCGCGTGCCAGCCAATCTTCATTCTTGATCACCGCAATCACGATTTCCGCAATGCCCAGTGTTGCAATGGCCAGATAGTCGGACCGCAATCCCAACGCAACCTTGCCAATACCCCAGGCGACCAGGGCCGCCAACAGCCCCCCGACCGGCCAGGACAGAAGGATCGGAAGACCCAGCCCCCCCAGAAACCCCTGCGCCGCCGGATTAACCCCTTCAATCGCCTCTGTCGCCGGATCAAAGAAAAACCGGACAGCGAAGTATCCGCCCAGAATGACAAGTGTCATAACAATACGCCGCGCCAGTCCCGGTTTCATAACCGCCATAACGATAAATATTGCCGCAATCAACGCCGCCAAAGCAGCGATGGTATAGACCAGCCCGGCCCCCCCGACATCCCAGGCTTCCGGCACGGGCGCTTCAGAGATCAAAACCCCAGCAAGGCCGCCCAGCGCGACGAAGCCAACGGTTCCCGCACTGAACAGGCCCGCATATCCCCATTGGATGTTCACCCCCAATGCCATGACAGCGGAAATCAGGCACAGATTGATCATAACCAGCGCCACCGACCAGGATTGAAAAATCCCGATCAACAGCAGTAAAACGATAATACCCAAATACGCCAGACGGGTTCTTGTCAGGATCGCGCTCATATCACCTTCCCCCGAAATATCCCTGTCGGTCGCACCAGGAGAACAAAGACCAGAATCAGGAAGGATATCGCAAATTTATATTCGGTCGACAGGATCTGCATAAGGCCCTCAGGTCCCCATCCTTCCGGCCCGATATACATCAGCGCCCGCTTATAGGCATATGTCAGCATGACCTCGGAAAATGCGACCACATAGGCACCGATGATCGCCCCGATGGGCTGCCCGATACCGCCCACAATGGCTGCGGCGAACATGGGCAGGATCAACTGAAAATACACAAAAGGCTTAAAGCTTTTATCCAGACCATACAGCGTCCCGGCAACGGTCGCCAGAACAGCCGCAATGATCCATGTCACAGCGACAACCCGGTCCGGGCTGATGCCGGACAACAGGGCCAGGTCCTCATTATCGGAATAGGCCCGCATGGCTTTTCCTGTGCGGGTTTTTTGCAGGAACCAGAACAGGGCGGCCACCATCAGAACCGCAACAACGACCGTTAAGGCCTGGGTCAATTTGATCGTGATCCCCTCTTCCAGCCCGGTCAGACGCTTGAAATCGCCCGCTGAAATCAGAAACCGTGCGCCATCAAAGAACCGCTGGTCCTCTGCCCCGATGACAAAGCGCGTCAATCCGTTCAGGACATACATCACACCGACAGATGCCACGACCAGAATAACCGGCGCAGCGCGTCGCTTTCGATAGAAACGATAGACAGTTCGGTCAATCAGCAAACTGGCCCCAACCGCCAGAGCAATGCCAAAGGGCAGCGCCAACAAGGCCGTTGGCAGCGGATCAATGCCAATCCCGTGCGCCTGCAGCCAATAGGTGATCAACACGACTCCCATTGTCCCAAACGCCATCAGGTCGCCATGGGCGAAATTGGCAAATCGCAATACACCAAAGACCAGCGTGATCCCCAAAGCCCCCAGCGCCAGCTGCGACCCATAGGTCAGGGCCGGGACGAATACATAATTCGACATCAGGGCGAGCATGTTCAGGATTTCCATCGCCCCTATCCCCCCAGAAAGGATTTGCGGACTTCAGGATCCGCCATCAACGCCTCACCCGTATCGGTGAAACGGTTCTCCCCCGATACCAGAACATAGCCGATATCCGCTATTTCCAGCGCCTGGCGCGCATTCTGTTCCACAATCAAGACGGCAATACCGGTTTTCTTGATCGCGATGACACGATCAAACAATTCGTCCATCACGATCGGCGAAACCCCCGCCGTGGGTTCATCCAGCATCAGCACACTGGGCTGGGTCATAAGGGCGCGCCCGACCGCGACCTGTTGGCGTTGGCCACCCGACAATTCTCCCGCAAATTGTCGCCGCTTTTCCTTCAGGATGGGAAACAGATCAAACACTTCCGCCATCGTGTCGGAAAAATCATCCCGGCGCAGATAGGCCCCCATTTCCAGGTTTTCTTCCACCGTCATGCCCGCAAAGACATTATTGGTCTGGGGCACAAAGGCCATATCACAGGCCACCCGGTCTTGCGGTGACATGGATGTGATATCCTGACCATCCAGGGTCACACTGCCAGCCCGCAGATTCAACATACCAAAAAGAGCCTTCATGGCCGTGGATTTTCCAGCCCCGTTGGGCCCAACGACAACGGCAATCTGACCCTTTTCCACGCCGATGGTACAGCCGTTCAGGATATCCGCCCCGCCATAACCACCGCGCATATCCTTACCGATAAGATAGCTCATGCCTGGGCCCTTTCCGCCGCGCGGTCCCGTCCAGCGCCCAGATAGGCCTCAATCACTGTCTCATTCGATTTGATTTCTTCAACGGTGCCAGATGCCAATAACCGGCCTTCTGCCATCACGATCACCGGGTCACACAATCGACCGATAAAATCCATGTCGTGTTCAATCATACAGAAAGTATAGCCCCGCTCCTTGTTCAAGCGCACAATCGCATCCCCGATCTCGTTCAATAAGGTGCGATTGACCCCGGCCCCAACCTCATCCAGCAGGACGACTTTTGCATCGACCATCATGGTGCGGCCCAGTTCCAGCAGCTTCTTTTGACCACCAGACAGATTTCCCGCCAATTCATCCGCGATATGGGTCAGGTTCAGGAACTCGATCACCTCATCGGCGCGGGCGGACACTTCCTTTTCCTGGCGGCGCACTTCGCCCGGAAGAAACCAGGCTTTCCATAAGGTCTCACCGGCCTGATCCGGGGGCACCGCCATCAGGTTTTCCCGAACGGTCAGATGGGTGAATTCATGGGCAATCTGGAAGGTCCGCAACAAGCCCTTCCCGAAAAGGTCGTGCGGCGCCAGCCCGGTGACGTCCTCCCCATCCAGAAAGATTTTGCCCGATGAGGGGGGAAACCGTCCCGCGATCAGATTGAAAAAAGTTGTCTTCCCCGCGCCATTTGGCCCGACCAACCCGGTAATGCTGCCCTTCTCAATCGACAGGCTGACATCATCGACGGCGGTAATCCCGCCAAATCGCTTAACGACGTGCTCCGTCCTAATCATATAGCCAACCTGTATCGGGCGGATTTGCTGCCGCCTCTATTGCCCCTAATCAATAGACGACAATGTGACCGTTTCGGGACGAGTCTTCAATCCGAAGTTTTCAGAATAAACGCGGAATTAATGTCGGGTAATGCGCTCAATCTCCTCTGAGGCGGATTGATAAAAGCTGATCGCTTCCCGAATCAGATTATGCGCGATGGGTTCATTTACATCCACGGGCGTGCCATCGTCAGACCGTTGCACACGAATGCGCTGGTTTGGACCCAATGATACGACCAATCCATCCTCCATATATCCAACAGTCAGATAATTTGCCATAAAGGCCCGTTGATGGGATCGACCACTAACCAGGATGTCCTGCCCGAAGAAGCTGGAATCATAGGGAATATTCAAAAGGCCCAACACTGTTGGTGCGACATCAATCTGCGATGCGATCCAATCAATCCGGCCGGGCGCGACAAAGCCTGGGGCATAAATCCACACAGGAATACGATAATTCTCCGGGGGCAGATCCGTTCTCCCCCGTCCATGGCTGGTATGATCCGCCAGTAAAACAAACACGGTATCCTTGAACCAGGGACGAGTCCGGGCTTTTGCCAGAAAATCTCCAATCGCCCAATCGGTATATTTTACCGCACCATCCCGACCCGTCTTGGATGGAATATCGATGCGACCCTCTGGATACGTATAGGGACGATGATTGCTGGTGGTCATGATATGCCCAAAGAACGGAGTGCCCGTCTTAGCCCGGTCATCGAAACGGGTCAGAGCGAAATCAAACAAATCTTCATCTGATACGCCCCAGATGGTTTCATGGTGGATATGATCACTGTCGATATCGGTCCGGTCCAGAACCTCATAACCGGCCCCGGTGAAAAAATCCTTCATATTGTCAAAAAAGCTATATCCACCATAAAGATACATCGTATTGTAACCATTTGACTTTAAGACTGATCCTAGGGATATCATCCCTTTGTTGCGCTCCCGGATCGGGACGGCGCGCCCAGGGGTCGGGGGGATTGAAAGGGTTATCGCCTCCAATCCGCGCACCGTCCGCAACCCGGTCGCATAGACATTTTGAAAGGTCAGGCTGTCGCGTGTCAGGGCCGTCAGATTCGGGGTAAGACCTTCCCGCCCCCCAAAGGATTCGACGTAATCGGACCCCAGACTTTCAATCGATACCAGAACCACATTTTTCCGAATCGCTGTACCGACCGGAACAACCTTATGGGCAAATCCGTTTGGTCCCGCTTCAGACGTATCCCCCAGATTCGCCTCGTCCAATTCCGCCTTCAGGACGCCACCGATATCGCCTTGCGAAAGCGTGGCATAGAATTGATCGTAATTCAGATCGTTGTTCCGAAACGCCCGAAACAGGGAATAGGGCCCATTGGATGCCAATTCCCGTTCCAAGGGACTGCCCAACACGTGATGGGGCGCCTCATTCACAAGAAAAAAGCAGGCAATAGGTAAACAGGCATACCCAATGATGATCAGCCCCCGACGCTTACAGGGCGGTGCTTCCCGTCTTGCCAGACGCCAGACAGGCGGCACAAGGATCAGGATCATAATCACGGAAATCACGGCCAATCCGCTGAAAATCCATCCCAAAGGATAAGACTGTTCAATATTGCCAACGACTTCACGCGTATAGACCAGATAATCAACGGCAATGAAATTGAAACGGGCGGAAAACTCGTTCCAGAACAAAACTTCAGCGACCAGCCCGAACAAAACCGCCCCCAGGCCTGCTGCCAGCAGGATGGACGTGGACCAGGCATGCCCCCTGCGACCACGATCCGATGCTGGCCAGACCAGAGAGTTCAGCATAAAGGGAATCAGCATCCAACTGACCGCCGCCAGATCATACAGCAATCCGATCAGCATAATTTCGATACTTACCGGTAGCGTCAGTAACTGGGAATTGCCCTCAAAAACCATCAGTCCAATGCGCAACGCCCCGGATAGTCCCAGATAGACAATCAGGATTACAGGGATGATCGCATAACGGGACTGGCGCAAGGCTTTGAAGAAAATCATTCTATACCCATCCTTGGATTTAACAGTATCGATGGTGTTCTATGCATTGATATCGCTTGGCGACGGTGCCCTTTTGCGTCCTGTCACCATGGCGCGCACCAGATTTTCTTTGTGGGAAAGGCTGGAGATCAAAACACCGCAGACATGCAGAGCCACCAGACCAACCATCATATTGGCGAAGGTCGCATGCACCGCTTCCACCCATTCGACGCCCCAGAACCGGTCCAGCGTGAACATCCAGCCCGTCACGCTGACAACCGCCAAAGACAAGATCAATGCCAGGATCATCGCGCCCCCCAAGGGATTGTGCCCCAGGTAACGCGGCGCATCCCCGGTCAAAATCTGTTTGGCATAGGCGACAACATTTCCAGGGCTTGTGACAAAGCTGATAAAGCGGGCGTGACGCGGCCCAAACAGGCCCCACACCAAACGAAAGACGATCAATCCAGCCGCCATATAGCCAGCCCAGATATGCAGATCATCCCATTCTTCGGCGCTGATAAAGGCGACAGTAAAGCTGAGTACCAGGCTCCAATGAAAAATCCGTACAAACGGGTCCCAGACTTTAACCTCTGTGTCCGCTGCAGCGCCGTACTGATCCCCTTGCATGCCTTAATCCTCCCGCTTGCTGTGGACAGGCATCAAAGTCGCCGGATCGAAATACGCTTCCATGCGCTCTCCTTTTTCGGTGATCCCGTATACTTCATAGCACCCGTCCTCATCCTTTATCTGACGGACCTCCCAACCCTGACCGATCAGCTTTTCCTTCAGCGCATCCTGGGACTGCCAGCTGGCCCTGTCCGCCGAACAGGAATGCTGGTCATCATCTGCCAGAACAGGCGATGACATTGCAGCCGCGACGATAAGCAGTGACCCGAACAAAACTTTCTTCATCAGATTATCCTTTTCTCTGTCTGTTGATGGTTCCACCCTAGGCCCCACTCCTGAAGGGAACCTGACAACGAACGAAAACTTCGTTCAGGCAATTGTAAGCTTCCTGTGATTGGATGATCTTTTGCGTCGGAAAGAGGGCCGGACCCAATGCGTATCTTACTGGTTGAAGACGATGACATCCTGGGGGCCGCCGTTCGGGATCAAATTGCCGCAGACGGTCATGCCGTGGATTGGTTTCAGCGACTGGACGATTCGGATGATGCGGTAAGCACGACGCAATACGATCTGATCCTGCTGGACCTTCACTTACCAGATGGTCTGGGCCTGACCTTCTTAACCAGATTGCGACAGCGCGGCAGTGCCGTGCCGGTTATCATTCTAACCGCCCGCGATCAGCTATCTGACCGATTGTCCGGCCTGAATGCAGGCGCGGATGATTACCTGGTAAAGCCCTTTGACCTGTCAGAATTATCAGCGCGCATTTCTGCGGTTTCCAGGCGCTATTCCGGCAACCCGAATCCGTTAATGGAATTTGGAGATCTGGCCGTCGATACCGCCACAAAGCAAATACTGAAACAAGGCCGGCCGATTGACCTGACAGCACAAGAATGGGCGGTTCTGAGTTGTCTTTTGCACAGCCCGAATGCCACCTTATCCAAGGCACGCCTGGAAGATGCGCTGTATGCTTTTGGTGCGGAAGTTGAAAGCAATGCGGTCGAAGTCTATGTCAGCCGCCTGCGCAAGAAACTTGGCCATGACATCATTCAAACGATCCGTGGCCTTGGCTATCGGATAAAGGGGTAAGCGCCATGCGATTGGGCCTGCCGACCAGACTGGTTTTCGTCCTGACCGGCGCCATGTTCGCGATTTGGATACTGGCCGCCGGATCCGCTTTCTATGTAATCTCTCATGAATTGGACGAGGTTTTTGACAGCGCCTTACAGGAAACCGCTCAGCAACTGCTGCCTCTGGCGCTGGAAGGCTTGGAAGAACGCGATGACGATGATGCACAGCAGGTCAAGACCGACACAATCGCCCCTCATGAAGAATATCTGATCTATCAATTGCGAACATCTTCCGGGGCGATCCTGCTCAGATCCCATGACGCACCGGAAACGCCCTTCCCGACCGACTTATCGCCCGGATTTGATAATGTGGGGGGCTACCGCTTTTATACGGAAGCGGCATTTCAAAATACATACTTCCTTCAGGTGGCGGAAAAGACCGGACACCGGCGAAAGGCTGCGGTTGAAGCAACCCTGGGGCTGCTGCCGCCACTGTTGATCGTCATGCCGTTAAGCGCGATCCTGATCTGGTGGATTGTTCAGCAAATGTTAAAGCCCATTGGTCGGCTACAGCGTTTAATTGGCAGCCGGGATGGTGCCAATCTCAGCCCATTGGGCCTGACTGACCTGCCCCCGGATCTGGCCCCGATCGCCAGCTCTGTCGACCGGTTGCTGGATCGCGTTCGACGGACCTTGGAAGCTGAGAAAAACTTCACCGCAAACAGCGCCCATGAACTGCGCACCCCGATTGCAGGGGCCCTGGCCCAGACCCAGCGTTTGATTTCCGAACTGTCTGATGGCCCGAACAAAATCCGGGCACACCAGATCGAAACGGCATTGAACCGTCTGGGCAGTATTTCAGAAAAACTGTTACAGCTTGCCCGCGCTGAGGCCCCTGCCCCCAATACACGGGAAGTTAGTGATATTGCCGTCATCCTAAAGGCGGTACTGGATGATTTGGCGGGCACGCAATCGGGTTACCACCGCCTGTCTTTGAAGATATCAGCCAAAGACACGCCTTTCTGGCCTGTGGATGCGGATACTTTAGGCATCGTTCTGCGCAACCTTATCGAAAATGCCCTTCGACATGGTGACCCAAACGAACCCGTCACCGTCGTGCTGGATGAAACAGGGGCCGTCCGCATCGTCAATCAGGGCCCAATCGTGCCGCCGGACCGTTTCAACGATCTTGCGCGACCCTTTGCGCGCGGCGACAGCGGCGCTTCCGGGACCGGTCTGGGCCTTGCCATCGTCCGGGCCCTGGTGGATCGAAGTGCCCTTCGCCTGGCTTTCTTTTCCCCGGCCGGTGGCCAGAAATCTGGCGTCGAAGCCGTGCTGACCCTTGATCCGCTGAAAAGCAAAGAGGCGGCCCCCCTATTGGGTGGGCCGCCTCTAAAGTCCTAGACTGCACAACCTGTGACGGGTCGGCGCCTTAACGTGGTGCCAGCACCATCACCATCTGGCGTCCTTCCAGATTGGGGTGCATTTCCACCTTGGTCTTTTCTTCCATTTCCGCCTTAACGCGGTTCAGAACATCCAGACCCAGATTCTGGTGCGCCATTTCACGCCCGCGGAAACGCAGTGTGACTTTGACCTTATCACCCTCATCGATGAACTTATTCAGGGAGCGCATTTTGACTTCATAGTCATGCTGCTCAATATTGGGGCGGAACTTGATTTCCTTGACCTCAATAACCTTCTGCTTTTTACGGGCCTCATTCTTTCGCTTCTGAGACTCGTATTTAAATTTTCCGTAATCCAGAAATTTGCAGACGGGCGGTTCAGCATTTGGGGAAATTTCCACCAAGTCCAAACCTGCCTCAGCAGCCAAGCGGATGCCTTCTTCCGGTGTGATAACACCGATCTGTTCGCCTTCTGCGCCGATTGCGCGTATTTCCCGCGCTGTGATTTCCTCATTCACGCGGGGGCCCTCCTTAGTTCCGGGGGGGGCGTAGTGGGGTCTGCGTATTGGAGCCTCCTCGACCTGTCTATCGGTCGCTGTTGTTACAAAAATCTCAGCCTAAGGCTGAACAAGCCACGAATGCTTAACCGATACTGCCCTTCAAGCTGCACCAGTCGGCATCCGCGCTTCTTCCTCTAGGATATGGATTGCCTCGTCAAGCGCAAGGATTTCCTGATCCTTTCCGCCAAGACGCCGCAAGGCAACCGTTCCCTCTTCCTGTTCCCGCTTGCCAACCACCAGCACGGCTGGGATTTTCTGCATCGATAATTCACGGATCTTCAGGTTGATTTTCTCATTGCGCGTATCGGCCTGCGCCCGCAATCCTGCGGCTTTCAGCTTTGCCAGCACCGACTGGGCATAGTCATCGGCATCATTGGTAATGGTTGCGACCGAGACCTGCACCGGGGCCAGCCAGATCGGAAACTTGCCAGAATATTGTTCAATCAATATCCCGATGAACCGTTCAAACGACCCCAGAATCGCCCGATGCAGCATGACGGGGCGATAGCGATTGCCGTCTTCTGCCATATAGGTGGCATCCAGACGCTCGGGCAGCACGAAATCAACCTGCAGCGTGCCGCATTGCCAGTCGCGCCCGATGGCGTCGCGCAGCACGAATTCCAGCTTCGGGCCATAGAACGCGCCCTCCCCTGGATTGAGCGTATAGGTCGCCCCTGCCGCCTCCGTTGCGGATTTCAGGGCGGCCTCTGCCTTATCCCAGGTTTCATCGGATCCGGCGCGAACCTCAGGGCGATCCGAGAATTTGATCGTGAACTCTTCAAACCCGAAATCGCGATAAATCGATGACAGCAAATCAATGAATTCGCGCGTTTCCGATTCGATCTGATCTTCGGTACAGAAGATATGCGCATCGTCCTGCGTAAAGGCGCGCACCCGCATGATGCCGTGCAAGGCACCCGACGGCTCATACCGGTGGCAAGACCCAAATTCCGCCATGCGCAGCGGTAACTCGCGATAGGATTTGATGCCCTGTTTGAAAATCTGAACATGGCCGGGGCAATTCATGGGCTTCAGCGCCAGCATCCGGCGGTTCTGGCCCGTATCGCTGTCATGGTCTACCTCGTCCACCTCTGCGATGAACATATGCTCGCGGAATTTCTCCCAGTGACCGGATTTTTCCCACAGGACACGGTCCACCAATTGCGGCGTCTTTACTTCGACATAGTCGGCCGCTTCCAACCGGGCGCGCATATAGCGTTCACAAGCGCGATATACTGCCCAACCTTTGGGATGCCAGAATATAGAGCCGCGTGCTTCTTCCTGCAGATGGAACAGGTCCAGTTCCCGGCCCAGTTTGCGGTGATCGCGCTTTTCCGCTTCCTCAATCCGCGTCAGATGGGCTTTCAGTTCCTTCTCATCGCGCCAGGCCGTACCATAGATGCGCTGAAGCTGGGGATTATTCGCATCGCCGCGCCAATAGGCCCCCGCCAGGCGCAACAGCTTGAAGGCCTTGCCCAGGCGGCCCGTGGAGGGCAGATGCGGGCCACGGCACAAATCGATCCAGTCGCCCTGGCGGTACATGCTGATTTCCTCATGTTCCGGCAGTTCATAAACCCATTCGGCCTTAAAGCTCTCACCCTTTTCCTTAAAGAATTGGGCAACCTGCTCGCGCGTCCAGACTTCGCGCACAATGGGAATATCGCGATCCACGATATCCTGCATGCGCGCTTCAATAGCCGCAAAGTCTTCAGTTGAGAACGGCTCTTCACGATGGAAATCGTAGTAAAAACCATCTTCCGTGGACGGGCCAAAGGTGATCTGCGTGCCGGGGAAAAGCTCCTGCACCGCCATTGCCAGCACATGGGCGGCATCGTGGCGGATCAGTTCCAGGGCCTCTGGGTCCTGACGCCGGATCAGTTCCAGCTTCGCATCTTTTTCAATGGGGCGGTTCAGGTCCCATTCCACCCCATCTACGCGGGCCAGCATGGCGGCCTTGGCGAGGCCAGGTCCAATATCTGTTGCCACATCCAGCGCCGTAATTGCGCCAGGATAAGACTTCACACTGCCATCGGGGAGGGTTACAGCAACCATATCAATTCTCCTTCCAGGTCCCGTCCACTAAACGGGGCACCGCTTCCGGATCGTGGGTATATCGGCGCCCGAAGGAGCCGGTCCCACAACCTGTCACGCATTGGTTTCAACTGTCGCCTCGCCCCAACAACGGGCGGCGGGTCGACAATCGCTCAAACTCTTCAAGGGTCGGGGGTTTACCGCAAGTTCTATGGGGTGGCAAGGGTGCCTGACAGGCGATCCATTACACTGGCGACAGACAGGTCCCCCAGATCATCCACCTGCAACAGGCGCACAGACGGTCCTTTCTGGGCACAAAGTGCAGGATCGGAGGCCTTGGAATACAGCACCAGACAGGGACATCCTGCCACAGCGGCCAGATGCATGGGGCCTGTATCATTGCCCACCGCAATCTCCGCCCGGCGACACAGGCTGGCCAGTTGAAAAAGCTCCGTTCGGCCGGTCAGGTCTATCGCTTGTGGACAAGCCTGGGCAACGACACTTGTCCAGTCTGAATCTGCCCTGGTCCCGATAATTACTGGCGTCAGCCCCGCCTGCGTCCAGCTTTGGGCCAGGCTGGCGAAACGGTCTGCCGGCCAACGCTTGTCCGGGCGATGTGCCGACCCGCCCGGCACGATCAGGCCAAACCTGTCAGGTATGTTCAGGCCCTGGATATCGCCTTGCATCCAATCGACTCTGGGGGCTGGAACCGTAGCGATGCCCGCCATAGCCAGTTGATCACGTTGTCGTTCCAGGGTGTGCATATGATTGCGATCGGGATTGGCATGGGGATGGGACGCGCCCTTCACAATACCGGAAATCAAAGGCCGGTGGGGCCATAACATACGCCAGTAATTGCCGGAACGGTCCGAGGTTTGCAGATCAAAGATCATATCAAACCGCCCCGCCAGCAATTGCCGTCGCAAGGCCCAATAGCCTGGAATCGACCGGGGCCGCTGATCGGTCCAAACCTGATCAAACCAGCCGGACCGTGTTGCCAATTCAACGAAGGGGCGCGTCGTCAACAGGGTGATCTGTGCCTGCGGCAGGGCCGCACGAATGGCCTGGAAAGGGCCCATCGCCTGAACGAAGTCGCCCAACGCGCCCAGCTTGATGACCAAAACCCGATCAAGGTTCTGCGGCAGGGACACCATGTGATCAGGCCGCACTGGCCGCCGGGGCCTTCAGCAGTTCACAATAAACATCCAGCGTTGCCGCGCACATTCCCAGCTTCGTGAATTTCTGGCGTGCATTTTCGATGCCCGCAGCGCCGATTTCCTGACGCCGGGACGCCCCGATCTCCAGCGCGTAATCCAGCTTGTTTGCCAGATCGAAGGCATCGCCAGGACGGAACAGAAATCCATTTTGTCCGTCTTCAATCTGCTCAACCGCCGCACCATGACGCGGGGCGACAACCACACGCCCCATGGCCTGGCCTTCTACGGCCACCCGCCCGAATCCTTCCGGGTCTGTGGAGGCTGACACGACGATATCCGCCAGTTTCAAGGCTGCGGGCATATCATCACACCCTCCCACGGCATGGACAACACCATCCACGCCCAGGCGTTTTGCCAGATGTTCAACCTCCCGCACGAATCCGTCGCGCCCCTGGGCATCGCCAACCAGCAGGCAGCGCACCGTGCGGACTGACATTTGCGACAAGGCGCGCAACAACAAGGTCTGCCCTTTCCAGCGCGTCATCCGCCCTGGCAACATGATGACCGGAACACCATCGGGCAGCCGCCACCGTTCAGACAACCGGATCAGACGCTCCGCGGAAACGTTTTCGCCAGAGTACAGATCGATATCAATGCCGCGATGGATCACCCGGATTTTGGTGCCGTCTATCCGGTAATGTTCCTGAATATGGCGGCGAATGAATTCGCTGATCGCAATCACCCTATCCGCCTTGGTCATCACGGAATTATAATAGCGCTTTAAGGGATTGCTGAAATTATAGGTCCCGTGAAAGGTGGTAACGAAATGGGCCTTGGTTTCCTGCGCCGCCCAATAGGCGCTCCAGGCCGGCGCGCGGCTGCGCGCATGAATAATGTCGATCTTTTCTTCCCGGATGATACGGGCCAGATGTTCGGCATTGCGGCGCATCGTAAAATAGCTTTTGGACGCCAGCGGCAATTCAATATGTTCAATACCAGCCCGCGTCAGTTCCCGTGTCATAGGACCGCCCGATGAGGCGACAAGCGCCCGGAAACCAGCCGCTTTCAGGGCAATGGCGACATCAATCGTGCCGCGCTCGACGCCGCCGGTCACCAGGGCGGGCAAGACTTGCAGCACGGTTCCCTGATATGGACCATCGGGTGTTTCCTGCGCTGCATTATCTGTGTTAGTCACAATAACATTCCAATCCAAGGCCCAAACCAGACCCAATATAGGCACGCCCCGTGACACATGCCCTAGACTATCTAGAACAGCCAGATTTTGGAAGCACCGGACCCAGAAAAATCGCATACCGGCATATCGCGCACAAAACAAGGCCAGACCTTCAGTCTCAGTCCTCAGACACCCCGGCAGGTATTCTATTCTGTGGCGGATTTCACTCCAATATGGATGGGGGCAAGGCGGAATTTCTGCATGAAAAATGCGCACAAGCAGGCATGGCATTCACCCGATTCGACTATGGCGGCCATGGGTTAAGCGGCGGAGCCTTCGCAGATGGCACGATTGGCGACTGGTATTGCGACGCCAGGCTGATTTTTGATCAGATCTGCACCGGACCGCAAATTGTCGTCGGCTCTTCGATGGGGGCCTGGATGGCGTTAATGCTGGCGCGTGATCGCGCACCGCGCGTCGCCGGTCTGGTGCTGGTCGCTCCTGCCCCTGATTTCCCACGCAAACTGATGCTGCCGCAATTGCCCAAACAGGCAATGGTGGATTTGCAACGGGATGGCGTCTGGTACCGCCCGTCGGAATTTGAAGACGATCCCTATCCGATCACGGCAAAACTGATTGAAGAAAGCAAAGCCCACGAATTGCTGGACGGCCCATCGGTTTGGGTCGATGGGCCCGTCACCATCCTGCATGGTACCAAAGATGAAGTGGTCCCCCTGTCCCATGCCCAGACGGTTGCCAATTGGGTACAGGGTGACCCTGTGACATTGACCACCATCGAAGGCGGCGATCACCGGCTATCGACCGCGCCTGATCTAGACCGTCTTTGGCAGGCTATAGAAACGACTATTGGGTCGTCGTGACAGGACGGTCCACCGTCGCAGGCTCAGGAGACTTTCCAGATACTGCGCGTGTGAAATTCGTAATGCTGCGGACCGTATCAAACCAGAATGGCGTGCCTAATCCTGCCAAAATACCGGTCAAAAAGCAGCCCAGGAAATAATACAAAAACTGATCACAAATCGTACTTTTGAATGAGGCCGCAATCTCTTGAAGGGTTTTCCCATTCCAGCCCATTGGTATCAGCTCCGCCAGTTGAGCTTTCTGTCGTTCCAGTGTTTCCTTGGTGACAAGACTATTTTCGAGACAGGCATCGAATTCAGCCGCAGGTTTGGCACGACAATCGGCGATTATTGCCTTTTGCGCTTCCAGGACTAGGGATTCAGATTGGGAAATAATGGCTGATCGCGCCTGTGGATCGCCAATATAAACGGTGACCAGGGTGAAGGTGTTGATGTTTAGGGCAAGCGCCACCAGCACCCCGGCGAACATAGAGACCTGCGTCGCATAGCGCCGGGTCGTTTCCCGAAATATCGCCCGAACCCCTTCATATTTATTGAAAAAGCTGTCGAAAACCAGTTCCGCCTGATCGCCAATTTCTGCCACAAGTAATTTTCCAAAGGCGCTTCTCTTGATCAGATTGACCAATTCATTTGCTGGAACGGAAACGATGTCCTCGCCGCGAATGTTTTTGATCTGAAT
This sequence comes from Hwanghaeella sp. LZ110, assembly GCF_048892525.1. Lineage (NCBI taxonomy): Bacteria > Pseudomonadati > Pseudomonadota > Alphaproteobacteria > Rhodospirillales > Aestuariispiraceae > Hwanghaeella > Hwanghaeella sp. LZ110. Next base: position 344,058 of record NZ_JBLZHT010000004.1, read on the forward strand.
TTCGTTCGTCCCATCGCCCCGCGGGACAGCGGGTGACTGGCCCGAGCTGTTCTTAAGCAGGTTCTGTTGAAGTTCCGTCAAGCTGGCAAGCAGCGCAGATGACGTTATTCCAGGGGCAGATTTCTTCAGCTTTTCGCATTCACGCTGAAAGACATTCAACAACTCGTTTTCCGCGAAATGTCGAACCGCCTGCGCCATGACACGCTTCTTTCGCGGTTTTATGACGAAAATAATCAGGTTATTCACAAAAATCGCGATGGCCAGCATCGACAAGGCAAAGGCCAGAGCCGCATCAATATAGGGCATCGGTTCTCTCCGCGACGATTTACAATCGCATAACATTACATGATATACGTGCAAAATAATATAATTTTTACCGGAGACTGTTTTAGGACGACAGCATCGCCGTCAATGCGTCGCGATAGTTTGGCCAGCGCAGGGTGACGCCCAGTTCTTCCTTGATGCGTTTATTGCTGACCCGTTTGTTGTCGCGATAGAAGCTTTTCGCCATGGGAGACAGATCCGCCTCCTCAAACGGGATTTCCGGCGGCGGCGTGACGCCCAGCAAGTCACAGGCATAGGTGATCACGTCTTGCGGTGGGGCCGCCTCATCGTCACAGCAATTATAGGCCGCCCCTGGATTGGGCCGCGCCGCAGAGGCCAGCAGGATATTGGTGATATCGTCTATATGGATACGGCTGAAGACCTGCCCGGGTTTCACGACCCGCCGCGCACGGCCTTGGCGCACCGTATCCAGGGCGCTGCGTCCCGGTCCATAAATGCCAGCTAACCGGAAACTGTGCACCGGACCGGCCGGTGCCAGCGCGAACCAGGCGGCTTCGGCATCAACGCGACGTTGCCCGCGCGTCCCGGACGGGGCCATGGGGGCCGTTTCATCCACCCAGTCCCCATCACAATCCCCGTAAACACCGGTCGTCGACAGATACCCGATCCAATCAAAGGGCGCCGCCTTCAGAATATCCTGGGCATGCAGGTCCACGACCGGATCGCCCTGATCATCGGGTGGGACGGAAGACAGCAGATGACTCGCCTGATCCAGTGCTGCCCGACCGGCATTATCCAGCGGATGATCCCGATCAAACACATGCGCGTCAATCCCTTGTGCGATCAGGGCCGCCTGCTTTTCAGCACTGCGGCAGGTTGCGCTGATCCGCGTGCCGGATTCCCTGAGCACTGCTGCGAATGCATTGGCGCTGTAGCCCAATCCGAAGACAAACAAATGAGGAATAGCAACAGGGTCAGACATAACAGGCGCTCCACAGGATCGAAATGACGCAGTACAGAATTTTTCTTCAACGGGCCTTTGGAAGGTCTTGCCTTCCCCGACGGCTGGCCCGACCTTAGGCAAATGAAGACATCGCATCAATACAGTCTGCGTTCCCTGCTGCTGCGCGCAACACCGCTGGCATTGTGCCTAGTATGGGCTACGCCAAGCCTGGCCCAGGGGATTGTCACAGAAAAGCAGCAGGACTATCGGGCCTGTATGCAACTGACCCGCATCGATCCCAGCGCGGCCTTTGAGCGGGCGCTGAGCATGCTGGATCTGGGCGGCGGCATTCCCGCGCGTCACTGCGCCGCCGCTGCGCTAATGATGCTTGGTAGCTATGCAGAGGCGGCCCAGCGTTTCGAAGAAATCGCCCGGATGATGCCAGATGATGCCTCTGCCGATACGGTGGCCAGCATTCTTGCCCATGCCGGCATTGCCTGGATGGAGGCGGAGGATCTGGACCGCGCCTATGCAGCGCAAAGCGCCGCCCTGGAACTGAACCCGGAGTCAGCCCCCATTCTGATAGATCGCGCCATGGTTTTGGCGGAGCGAAAGAATTATTGGGACGCCATTGACGACCTGAATCATGCGATTGAAATCAACCCGGATGATCCCGTCGCCTATGTTTATCGGGCCAGCGCCTATCGCTTTGTGGAAGCCAATGATCTGGCAATGGACGACGCCAACCGCGCACTAACCCGCGACCCGGACAACGCAGAAGCCTTGCTGGAACGGGGCATTCTGTATCGATTGGCCGGAAATCTGGATGCGGCGCGGCAGGATTGGGTTCATCTGATTGAAAAGCATGACGGTCGCCCGGCGGCTGAAGATGCAAGGCGTAATCTGGAGCTTCTGGATGTCAAAGAACCGCCGGCCCCTGCCCAATAGGCTCCCATCAGATCGTTAAAGCTGGTTTACAATAGGCGTCTTAATTTACCACGCGGGGCTTTGCGGGTCCGGCAACACTGACACCGGTTGATTTCGTCAGATGGGCCCCCAGCGCCCATTGCGCCTTTTCCGCTGTCTGACTGAGCATATGAACCACCGCATGGAGTTCCTTTTCCCCCAAATTCAACCGCACCCCATCCGGGCCGTTTCCTGTCAGGGTCAGTTGAACACCGCCGGTTTTCAAGGCAGCAACGTTTAGTTTCTTAACCAGCATGGGGCCATCCGCTGGAAACGGAACCAGGCCCTCTTCCTCATAGGGTTGATTGAAATTGGCCGTGCTCATCGCGGATTCACGGCGGAATTCGTTGACCGCCTGTCGCTGTTCCGTTGGCTGCGCTTCCGTCCCGGTCAGATGATCGAATATCTTGCCGATGGAGGCGAGGAATTGCAGCGTCATCCGCCGCGTCATCCACATGCGCGCATCCTTATCCTGCAGGCGCGCCCGCATCAGGATGCGGTCTTCCTCTACTTGATAGCTGCACGATATCTGTACGTTTTTTGCCATGAGGAGAACTTAGCGCAGTCGGGATTTCCTGTCACCTGTGACGAAAGCAGGTCTATTTCCCCAATTCTGTAAATACCTCTTCTTCATCATCGGTCTCCAGCGCATAAACAGATTGCGATGATTTCGGAACCGGCGCGAAGGGAGTGCGCGTTTCCGCCGCAGCAACGCGATGTTTGGTGATGCGATACAGCGAAAACAGGGCCAGGCTGGCAAATATGATCGCCACCATGACAAACAGGCTGCCCGCCCCAAAACCATCCATCAGCGGCCCCAGCGCAACAGGACCCAAGGCGGCGCCAACGCCATAGATCAATAACAGCCCACTGGACACTTCCACCATTTCCTCATTGGGCGCGAAATCGTTGGAATGGGCGATGCACAGGGCATAGATTGGCGTCATTACCCCGCCATGGACAAGCGCCAGAGCAAATCCCATCCAAGGAACCGGCGGATACCAGAATGCCAGGGCCAACCCGGTTCCAATGGTCGCGGTCGCGCAAAGCCCAATCACGATACGCCGGTCGATGCGGTCTGACAGCCACCCCAAGGGCCATTGCAAAATGGTCCCCCCCACCATGAACGCCCCCATGAAAAGGGCAATTTCCGACACCGGCAATCCACGGGTTTGCGCAAAGACGGGACCGAATGTCCAGAATGCCCCATCCGCGACCCCAACCAGCACACATCCCACAAAGCCGGTGGGAGACAGGTTATACAGGCGCGCAAAGCGCAGTTTGGCTGTTGGAATCTGATCAGGTTCCCGAACAGGGGCCAAAGAAACCGGCACCAGTGAAATCGCCACCAGGATCGCAACCAGGGAGAACAGCACATAGGACCGGGTATCGGACAGCGCCACCATCTGCTGACCACCGATTGTCGCCAGATTTCCGATAATAATGTACAGCGACAAGACGGTGCCGCGAATACGGTTAGTGGCCTGTTCGTTCAGCCAGCTCTCAATCACCATGTAGACGACAGCCAGACAAATGCCACTAATGCCGCGCAGGATCGTCCAGGTCCACGGATCAACGACCATAGGAAAAATCAGTGTCAAGGCGGCCACAAGGGCGGCAAATCCGGCAAATGCGCGGGTATGCCCGACCGCCTGAACGACTTTTGGGCCGACGATACAGCCAATTACAAAGCCAACGAAATACGCCGATCCCATCAACCCGATGGCAGAACTGCCGAACCCTTCCATCTGGGCACGGATCGGCACCAGGGTGACCATAAGGCCATAACCCAGAAACACGATTGCGGATCCCAGCAGGATTGTCCCAATGGATCGATATTGCGAATTCATAGCGCCCCGCACCAAAGGTAAGAGCATCATGCGCTCACATGAGCACAGACATCGCTCCATGAGGCGCAGACTAGACCGAGCGAAGCAGAAAGACGATCACAAAGACGGCATAAATCACAACAACGGAGTCAAGAGCGATTACCCCGCCAGATCCAGCCGCAACCCCTGACCCGAACGTTCAAAACCCATCATTGCCACCTTGCGCGGCAGCCCCCATCGATAGCCCCCCAGCATGCCCGAACTGCGCACCACACGATGACAAGGGATCAGCCAACTTATCGGATTGGCACCCACTGCCGTGCCAATGGCGCGCGATGCGCCTTTCGGCAATCCTATAAACTCTGCCAGACTGCCATAGGTCGTGTAATCGCCAGGCTGGATGCGCATCAAAGCTTCCCAGACCTTCACCTGGAATTCCGTTCCTTTCAACAATAACCGGATACCTTCATCGTGAGGGCGCTGTCCCGGCTCCGCAAAAATACGATCCATATAGGTCTTGGTGAAAACAGGGTCTTCAACCAACCGGGCCTGTGGCCAACGGGACGCCATATCGTCAAAACAACCCTGATGCCCGCGGGAATCAAGAAAGGCGAGACCACATAATCCCCGTTCCGTCGCCAAAACCAAAGTGGGACCAAAGATACCCTCATGCCAGGCCCAGCGAATGGTCAACCCTTCGGCCGCGCGCTTATACTCACCGGGCGTCATCGCCTCAAAAGTCACAAACAGATCGTGCAATCGGCCAGGACCAGACAGGCCCGCATCAAAGCTGGCATTCAACAGATCGGCCTGACCATCCAGCGCCTGTTTGGCCTGTTCCAAACTGACCACACTGAGAAATTTCTTGGGGCTGAGACCGACCCAACGCTGAAACACGCGCTGAAAATGAAACTCGCTCATCTCACATTCCTGTGCCAGGTCGGCAAGACTTGGACGATGCTGACCCCACGTATCGGCGATATGGGCCAGGGCCTTTCCGATGCGGATGTAGTCCCGCTGTTGTTCCAGATCATCGCTCATCTTCATTCCTCACCGGATTCTTCATTTGTTGGGGTGTTGATGCCTGTGTTCTAACGTTTTGAGTTTCATCGCCCCACCCGCTTCTTGCGATTATGTGAAGAAAATCCGCTCCACTGTCCACCAACTCGCAACCGCCCCGATCGCCAAAGAGGCGGGAATGGTGACCACCTGACGATACCAAGGATACCGCATGACGCCATAGACCGCGACAAAACAAGCCGCAACGATACTCAACTGGCCTGCCTCGACACCCAGATTAAAGGCGATCAGACCGGTGATAAAATCACCCTCCCCCAGGCCAATTTCCTTCAATACCCCCGCAAAGCCCAATCCATGCAACAGCCCGAAACAGAATACGATGACGGGACGCCAAGGATGCAGGCGGCTGGTCATCAGATTTTCGATGCAGACAAAGACAATACTGGCGGCGATCAGGGGTTCGACAATCTTGGGCGACAGGGTCAATATGCCCAGCATGCCCAATGCCAGTGTGACCGAATGGGCGACCGTAAAGGCCGTAATCTGCCACAACAGCGGTCGCACTGTGGGGCTGAGCAGGAACAGGCCTACGACAAAAAGGATATGGTCCAGTCCCTTAGGCAGGATATGGGTATACCCAACCGCGAAAAAATCCCAGGCGGCCCGCCAGAATGTGCGCACCGGCGGGCCTTCTACCGGAATGACTGCGCTTTCCTGACCATTCTGCAGCCAGGCCGCATAGATATCTTTGGAGTCGGATGGCGCGCGAATAACACTGGACCCGAAATCAGCACTCCACTGCCAGGTCATGCCTGTGGCCCCGGCCGGAATTTTACCAGACAGGACGATGATGCTTTCGCGAGGAAGGTCCATATCCCCAACAGGGGGAATATTCAGGAACACTGTTTCGGGCCGGGTCACAACACCGTCAAACCGTAACACCGCGTTGCCAAGGAAGCGTTCCTTGAAGGGTTGAAAGGCCGCTTCCAAGGCTTCAGGCGCCAGGGTTCTTAAATGATCGTACTGATCTGCCTGGGGCGCATCATTTGTATTGCTGTGGGCGCTACTGACGCCGGCGATCAATACTTCCAGATTGGTGATGACAACGACGCGATATGTACCATCCTGATCCAGCGTCACCGTCGCCAGGCTGGGCTTTATCTCATGGGCATGCGCGGACAGAGGGCAGAGCAGACATAACAGAACGAACAGCACCGCATTGCCTTTCCCCCAGGCACCTATCAAGTTGCCTGTTAAGCGAAACAATGTGCGTTGTGAGGACATAATAGTGCCTATCCGTTGGAACCCCAGAATTCTGCTGTCGATCCTAAGCGCAGTGTTGCTTCTGGCAAGCCCCGCCCATAGCCATGAATTCTGGATCGAAGCCGACGCCTATCGCGTCGACCCAGATCAGGCAATCATCGGGCACACCAAAACCGGCACGAATTTCAAGGGCATTCGGGATTACTACCTGCCCCATCTGTTCGACAGGTTTGAAATGATTGATGCGGATGGCATGCGCCCTGTACAGGGCCTGCCGGGTGACATTCCACCGCTGAACATGACGCCCCGTCGGGTCGGTCTGCATCGCGTGATCTATCAATCCAAAACCAAGACGGTTCATTTCGAAGAATGGCAGAAATTTGCCGACTATCTGATCGATATGGGTCTGAATCCCCCCTTGTCCCGTCATCAGGAAATGGGATTCGCGCCGAATGATGTGACCGAATCCTATATTCGGTGCGCAAAGGCCCTGATCGCTGTGGGGGACGGGGTGGGCCAGGATGCACCCAGCGGCATGCCCTTCGAACTGGTCGCCCTGACAAACCCCTATACGACCCCCGAAGAACAAGGCATCAGGGTGCGATTGCTGTGGAACGGGGACCCTGCGCCCAACACGCAGATCACAATGTTCTATGGTCAGAATGAGACACTGCAAATCGTTAAGGTTCACACGGATTCAACGGGACAGGTCCAACTGCCCTATCTGGGGACGGGTCGCTATCTGGCGAATGCCGTACATTTCATGGAAGCGCCTGCGTCTTATGAAACACCCTGGCTGAGCCATTGGGCATCCCTGACCTATGCCCATCCTTGACCAGACCAGCCTCAACAGACATACGTCTTAAGAGATTTGCGGCCCTCCGATTACCACCTTGGCCTTGCCGGATTTCGGCAGGGGCGTGGTTGCCTTCAAATCATTCATCACCCGGAAATATGCCTGACTGTAGGTTCCCTCTGGATAGCCACTGGCAAGCGATGCGATCGTATCCTGGGGGGTGATGGGTACAACAATCATGCGATAGGGATCAATCCGCGCGGCCTCCTGCGCTGACAGGAAGCGGAAGGAATAGGTCGTCTCTCGAAAGACTGTATTCAGAGACGCCGTGACAGATGGGTCCGATATAAACCGGAATCGGTAAATCTGGTTGCCGTCGCCCTGAATGGCGATGATGCGATAATCCTGTCCCTGCAGGCGCAGGGCCCCCGTGGCGGCTGGATTTCCGTTAATGTCGATGCGGGCCAAGTCCCCGATATTGGCCCCCTTGCCCCATTCCTGGGTCAGGTAGCTGTAGACATCCCCAGTCTTACGTTTGGCCCCATCGAATACAATTGCGGCCTTCACATTCGGTTTTTCTGCGATAACGGCGTCGGGTGTGTTGGTAATGTTAAACCCATCGGGCACCCGGAACCGAACTCTGAGCGTCGGGTGCAGGAATTCAGTCCCACGCACCAATCCCTGTTCCGGGTCGTCGCCATACAATATGCCATTGACCTGATCCAAATAAGCATCGCGGTTGGCGACCTGTCCGGGTTGGGCATATTGGCCGGCCAGTGCTTCCGCTTTCTGCACGCGCTCAATCGTTCGGGGATGGGTCGCATTGATATTTGATTCATCGACCGTGCTGGCTGGAAGGCCCTTCTGTTCCGCCTGAACAATTGAATGGTCGCGCAAGGTATCCAGGAACCCGACCATTGCCTCAGGATCATAGCCGCTTGCTGACATATAGCGGATGCCCAAGGAATCCGCTTCCAGCTCTTGTTCTCGCGAGAAGCTCTTCAGGACTGAATTTGCGACCTGCCCACCGACATCGCCGATGGCGCTTTGGCCCGTCAGCAAGACAGCGCCCAGCAACAGACCCTGTGCAAGTTGCGATTGCGCGATGCGTTGGGCGGTATGGCGCGCATTCACATGGCCGATTTCATGCGCCATGACGCCTGCCAGTTCCGCCTCGCTAGACGCCAGGGCCACCAGACCTCTTGAGACATAGCAATACCCGCCGGGAAGAGCGAAGGCATTGATAATCCATGAATTTACGATGGTAAACCGATAGGTGAATTCCTGATATTCAGCATGCTGAGCCAGGCGTTCCCCGAGATTCTGAACATAGGCATTCAAGGGCGGGTCGATATATTCACCGCCAAAGGATTTCACCAGCTCTGGATGCTGTTGCGCGCCAATCTTCTCATCATCTTCCAGCGAACTGAACCCGGTCAATGTGCTCTGCCCGGTCGCGCGATTGGTCGAACACCCCGCCAATCCAGCCGCTGCCGCGCCTGACAATCCCAGCCGTAAAACCCCACGGCGCGTGGCCGCCAACCCGGACTCCGCCTTGGCTGAAGAATGATGTGCGCATCCAAAGCCACACATCCCCCCTGCGACGGCACCATGCGATCTGAATCGATGCCCATCAATCCGACTTGTTTGATTGAATGTTTTCACCAGCGCGCTCCCTAATCAGCCATCCATCACCCAGGTCACCCTAGAGCATCATATAGGGATTGAGATGAAAATCCCCCAATGAAGAAAATGCGCCGGGTAAGATTTTGCAATTTCAAAAATAATTCGCAATTTGCAACGCATTTCGAGAACAACAAAAGCGACCGCTTCTCATTACCAGTCAGAACACATTTTCGTGATCACAACACATCTTTTTTATAGTTATTTATCAATTGTTTAGGCCGTTCTTCAAAAACCCTGATCACGGTAGCGAGAGTGGCACGCATCTTGGAATAACTTTGGTAACTTAACGTGGGTCAGTCACCTGATCGCAAATCAAGCCCCGTTAGGTTCTTTGCTTGGTTTCGACCAATCAAATGGAATTACCAGGTCCCCTGCCGACCCTCCCCACCCTCAGGCAGGGGACTTGGTTTTTCATCGCCAGTCACCGCAAATCCCGAACACGCAGACCCCGAACACGCAGACCCCGAACACGCAAACCCCGGGGCAGTCGCATTAGCGTTTTGCGGCAAAGAATGTCCGCAATAAAGTGGCCGCACGGGATTCCTGCACGCCCCCGACAATCTCACACTGATGATGACAGGTTTCCCGCTGAAATATGCGCGCGCCATGTTCGATTCCACCGCCCTTGGGATCATAGGCCCCAAAGATAATGCGCCGCAGCCGCGCATGGGCAGCCGCCGTCGCACACATCGCACAAGGTTCCAGCGTCACATACAAATCACAATCCGGCAGCCGGGCGTCCCCCCGGACCTGACAGGCCGCCCGTATCGCCAGAATTTCCGCATGACCTGACGGGTCCTTATCCATCTCAACCCGATTGCCCGCGCGGGCCAGAATGCGGCCTGACTGCGCCTCGACCACAACGGCCCCGACTGGCACCTCGCCCCGGGCGGCGGCGGCCTCTGCCTCTTCAAAGGCAAGAGACATTGGATCGTCTTGGACTTCCGGGGTCATTTTGTGCATCCTATCTGAAGGCCAGCAAACGGCGCGGCTTGCCGCAACCCGCTGTGGGGGGTATGGCTGGGCCACAATCCTGATTAGTCTGTAACACGGGCAGCAAGCGCAACGCTATGAGCGATCCACACAATCCCCTTGAAAATGAAATGCCCGATCTCACCGCAGATCAGGTGGGTGGCGAAACCCAGCGTCTGGCCAAACGAATTGCCCGGGCCGGCTTGTGTTCCAGGCGAGACGCAGAGCGCTGGATCGAAGACGGGCGCGTCTCCGTCAATGGCACGCAAATAGACAGCCCTGCGCTGAATGTCGGGCCTGACGACATCGTGGTCGTCGATGGAAAACCCCTGCCCGAAGCTCAGGCTGCGCGCCTGTGGCGCTATAACAAGCCGCCCGGCCTGGTCGTCACCGCCAAGGATGAGAAAGGCCGCGCCAATATCTTTGAACGGCTGCCCCCGGAAATGCCACGCGTCGTCAGCATCGGACGGCTGGATTTGAATTCAGAAGGCCTGCTGCTGTTGACCAATGATGGCGACCTCGCACGTCGGCTGGAATTGCCCGCGACAGGGTGGATCCGGCGCTATCGTGTGCGGGTCCACGGTTATGTCAGTCAGGAAAAGCTGGACACTGTGGCCAATGGCGTCACAGTCGAAGGCATCCGCTATGGCGAAATCCGGGCGGAATTGGAAAGCCAGAAAGGTGCTAATGCCTGGGTTTCCGTATCCTTGACCGAAGGCAAGAACCGCGAAATCCGCAAGGTCATGGAATATCTGGATTACCCGGTCAATCGTCTGATCCGCGTCGCTTATGGTCCCTTCCAGTTAAGCACCCTGGCGCGCGGCGGCGTGGAAGAAGTCTCTGCCAAGATGCTGCGCGATACCGTCGGTGGCGAAAGCCGCAAGGGCCAGGCCAAATGGGCAAAGGCCAAAGCCAAACCAAAGCCGCATAAGAAACCGCTGCACAAATCCCGAAATCGTCGCGCGGAGATTCCAGCGGATACTGATGCGAAAGCCGTGGCTGATACGCCAAAGCCATCAAACAAGGCCGTCAGACCGGCCAAACCGACAGGCACCCGCATTACCCGATACGCCAAACCAGAAGGGAATGCGAAACAAGGCCCAAATCGCGGCGCCAGCCCAAAACCGTCTGGCATCAAACCAGCAGCCACAAAATCAATAGATCAAAGACATTCTGCAGATACTGTCGGTGAGGGAAAGAAACCTGGTGCCCGCATAGGCCCGAAACGAGGGAAGCCGAATGCGGATCGTCGCCGGTAGCCGCCGTGGATTGAACCTGAATGCACCAGAAGGCACAACAACCCGTCCCACATCGGAACGGGCGCGGGAATCCTTGTTCAACATCCTTGCCACACCCAAACACGCCAAAAAGTGGCACGATCGTCCCGTGGCTGATTTCTTTGCGGGGACCGGGGCTTTGGGCCTGGAAGCGTTAAGCCGCGGGGCGCGCCACTGCAGTTTCCTGGAAAACGATCCGGCAGCGTCAAAAGTTCTAAGCGCCAACATCAATAAGGCCCGCTTCCGCGACATCACCACCATCCTGAACAAGGACGCCACCAAGCCCCCCACGGCCAAGGTGCCTTGTGGCCTGATCTTCTTCGACCCGCCCTATCGAGATCTGGTGGCAGAAAACAGTCTGGTCGCCGCCCAACGGCACGGTTGGCTGGCCAAGGACGGATTGGCCGTGTTGCAACTGCATCCCAAGGCCCCATTTGAGTGTCCGCCCGGGTTTGATGTCATTGATGACCGTCGCTATGGCGCGACACGGTTTCTCTTTCTGGAACCTGCACAGGGATGACCATGCCGAGTTTCGACGCCGAGTTTCGCACAAAACTGCAGGAACTTTTCACCTGGCGGCGGGATGTGCGGCATTTCAAAACCGACCCGCTGCCTCCCGATGCGCTGGATAGATTACTGGCGATTGCCGACCAAGCCCCCTCTGTCGGACTCAGCCAGCCCTGGCGGTTCGTGTTGGTTGAAAAAGACGCGCCCCGTGCGGCGATCCGGTCTTCATTTGAGGTCCATAACAAGGCGGCGCTGGACGGGCTGGATGGGGACCGCGCGGAACTTTATGCGACATTAAAGCTGGCCGGACTGGATCAGGCGCCAGTCCATCTGGCAGTTTTCTGCGATCCCGATCCAGATCAGGGCGGCGGCCTGGGCCGACAGACCATGCCGGAAACACTGGATTTCTCAGCCGTCGGTGCGATCCAAACTTTATGGCTGGCAGCACGGGCGGAAGGGATCGGATTGGGGTGGCTGTCGATCCTGAATCCCGATGACGTATCAAACGCCCTGGATGTCCCAATAGACTGGCGCTTTATCGCCTATCTGTGCATCGGTTATCCGCAGCAGGAAACCGACACGCCGGAATTGGAACGGGCGGGCTGGGAGCACCGCTCGCCCCTGTCACAGCGCATTTTTCGTCGCTGACCGCGCATGTCGGACCTTGTCGCCTATTCCGGTCTGTTCCTGTCGGCGCTGATCGCCGCAACCATCCTTCCCATGCAATCCGAAGCCGTGCTGACCGCCTTGCTGGTGGCAGGCAATCAATCGGCATTCCTGCTGTTGGCCGTCGCCAGTGTCGGAAATGTGCTGGGGGCCGTGATCAATTGGGCGATCGGGCGCAGCCTGGACAAATTGCGCGGGCGATTCTGGACCAAACAGGACCCCAAAGCCCTGATCCGCGCCACGGAATGGTACCATCGCTGGGGCAAGTGGTCGCTGCTGCTCAGCTGGGCCCCCTTTATCGGCGACCCGTTGACGGCGGTCGCAGGCGTCCTGCGAGAACCCATCCTGCCCTTTCTGATCATCGTAACGATCGCAAAGACGGGACGCTATATCGCGCTGTATCTGTTGCTTCTGGGCCTGATCTGACACTCTGTACAGTTATGTCTAGACTCTGAAAAAGAAGCTGCTAAGGTTTTTTGAAACAATCTTTGGCACAAAGGGAGTCGTCAGATGAAATCGCAGTATCGGGTCGTGGTCATTGGCGGGGGCGTCGTTGGGGCGTCGGTTCTGTATCATCTGGCGAAATTCGGCTGGACCGATGTGGCGCTGGTCGAACGCTCAATCCTGACGGCAGGATCCTCCTGGCACGCAGCGGGGGGCATTCACGCGCTGAACGCCGATCCGAACATGGCGGCCTTGCAGGCCTATACCATCGACCTGCTGGCAGAGATTGAAAAGGAAAGCGGTCAGGATATCGGGCTGCATATGACAGGCGGTATCACCGTCGCCTCCGCCCCCGCGCGCTGGGAATGGCTGCAATCGGCCTATCGCATTTTCCAGACCATTGGCATCGAAGATTGCCACCTGATGACCCCTGAAGAGATCAAGGCCCGTTGCCCCATCATGGATGTGACAGGGGTCATCGGGGGCCTATGGGCGGACCGGGAAGGTTACATCGACACGACCGGCACAGTGCATGCCTATGCCAAGGCGGCAAAGATGCGCGGGGCGGAAGTGATCGAAAACAATAAGGTCGAGGAATTGATCCAGCGCCCCGATGGCAGTTGGGATGTTGTGACCCAGAAGGGCACAATCCATGCCGAGCATGTTGTGAATGCCGGTGGCCTGTGGGCCAAACAGGTGGGCCGGATGGTTGGCCTGGACCTGCCCCTGTCCCCGTTGGAACATCACTATCTGGTCACCGATTCCGTCCCGGAAATTGAAGCCCTGGATTTCGAAGTTCCCATGACCGTTGACCTGGAAGGCTTCACCTATCTGCGCCAGGATCAGAAGGGGGTGCTGTTGGGAATCTACGAAGTTGAACACAAACATTGGAACATGGACGGCGCACCCTGGGACTATGGGTTCGAGCTGATCCAGGAAGACTTCGACCGGATTGAAAACGAACTGACGCTGGGATTCAAACGTTATCCATGCCTTCAAGAAGTCGGTGTAAAACGTTGGGTTAATGGTGCTTTTACATTTTCTCCAGACGGAAACCCACTCGTAGGCCCCGTCCCCGGCAAGCGGAATTACTGGCTGGCCTGTGGTGTCATGGCAGGCTTCCTGCAGGGCGGCGGTGTTGGCAAATCACTGGCCGAATGGATGATCCATGGAGAGCCTGAGGCCGATGCCTGGCCGATGGATATTGCACGCTATGGGGCCTTTGCGTCGAACCGCGAATACATCAAACAGACGACCGGGCAGTTCTATTCCCGCCGCTTCGTCATGACCTATCCCAATGAACAATTGCCAGCAGGTCGTCCGCTGAAGAAGGCCCCTGCCTATGACGCCATGACTGCCGCCGGGGCGAAATGGGGATGCAGCTGGGGGTTGGAAGTCCCCTTGATGTTTGGCCCACCAGGATTTGAAGAAACACCGACCCTGAAACGCTCAAACGCCTTCGATGTGGTTACCGAAGAATGCAAGGCTGTGCGGGAAACAGTGGGGCTGTTGGATATATCCGGCTTCTCCCGTTTTGAGGTGTCCGGCCCTGAGGCTGAGACCTGGTTGAACACCATCATGGCAAGCCGCCTGCCCAAACCGGGCCGCGCCAAGCTGGCCCCGATGCTGTCCCCGGAAGGCCGCCTGAAAGGCGACCTGACCGTCTTTAATTGGGGAGATGGGACCTGGTGGATCATGGGGTCCTATTATCTGCGGGCCTGGCATATGCGCTGGTTCCAGGACCATCGGTCCGGCGACGTTACCGTGCGGGATATTTCCGATGCCATGGTTGGCTTCTCTCTGGCTGGTCCGAACTCCCGCAAAGTACTGGAAGGTCTGACCCATCAGGATATCAGCCATGCTGCCCTGCCCTTTATGGGCTGTATGGAACTGGATATCGGTCTGATCCGGGCCAAGGTCGCACGCCTGTCCGTTTGCGGCGAATTAGGGTACGAGATCAATGTCCCCGCCGTTGAACATATTGCGCTCCGCGAGATGCTGCTGAAGGCTGGTGCTGATCATGGCATGCGGGAATATGGCTTCTATGCGATGAATTCATTGCGCCTGGAAAAGAGTTTTGGCATCTGGTCGCGCGAATTCACCCAGGGCTATACACCAGGCCAGACCGGCATGGATCGTTGGATCGACTGGCAGAAGCCGGACTTCATCGGACGCAAGGCCGCACTGGCGGAGCGGGATGCAGGCGGGGCGGCGACCTGTCTGGTAACGCTTGCCATCGACAGCCCGGATGCAGAGGTCAGCGGATATGAACCAGTCTGGCAGGATGGTGTTCGGGTTGGCTTTATTACATCGGGCGGCTATGGGCATACCATCGGGACCAGCCTTGCAATGGCCCTGGTTGAGCGCCCCTTCACACAGCCGGGCACAGAATTAACCGTCCATGTCGTCGGGGTAGAGCGTAAGGCAAAGGTGATTGCGCCGTCCCCTTATGATCCAGACGGCGCGCGGATGCGGCTGTGAGCCCGGAAGGACAAGCGCCCGCCGCCCATACAAAGGCAACGCGGCAGGATTGGATCGACCTGGCCCTGAAGACGCTGATTTCCGATGGCGTTGAACAGGTCAAAATCCTGCCGTTGAGCCAATCCCTGAAGGTGTCCCGCTCCAGCTTCTATTGGTATTTTCAAAGCCGGGAAGATCTTCTGGCGGCACTGCTGGAGATTTGGGCGGGCACCAACACCCCCGCCATTGTATCGCGCGCACAACGGCCCTGCCCCAACATAACAGACGCTGTTCTGGCAGTTTTTGAGTGCTTTTTGGATTCCACTTTGTTTGATCCAAAACTGGATTTTGCGGTCCGGGAATGGTCCAGGCGAGATCCTGAAATCCGCCGCATTGTCGATCAATCCGACGATACCCGCATGCAGGCCCTGACGAAGATGTTTGCGCGCCATGGCTTTGCGCCCAATGAATCCTTCATTCGCGCCCGCATCCTGTACTATATGCAGATCGGCTATTACGCGCTGGATATTGCCGAAACGCTGGACGAACGATTAGCCCACAGCCGCGACTACCTTATCGGCTTTACCGGCGAAATTCCCAGTCAGGAAACCCTGGACAGATTTATTTCCTTTGCAAAATCTAATACCCACCCCACCTCGTAAAGACTTTCGAGGAGGAGATAATTGATGATCACGTTATTTTATGCCTGCCTGCTTGCCCTGCTTATGGCCGCTCTGGGCTTGCGCATTCCAGGACAGCGCGGTCGCACGCGGGTCAGCCTGGGCGATGGCGGAGATCCTGAATTAACCGCGCGTATCCGCACCTTCGGCAATTTTGTCGAATGGGTGCCGATGATCCTGATTTTGATGCTGATGATCGAAACCCTTTCCGGATCAATCTATTTTCTGCATCTTGCGGGCATCGTTTTGGTCCTGGCGCGAATACTCCATTCCCAATCGCTGCGCGTTACGGGCACGACCAAGCTACAAATGCGGATGCGGGTTGTCTCAACAGTCATGACCGTCGCCACCCTGATCCTCAGCGCCGTGTATGGCCTGATCCTGACAATACCAGCGTTGCTGATTTAAGGGTGCCAGCGCCGCAACAGCAGGGAACTGGTGACAACGCTGACAGAACTCATGGCCATGGCGGCACCTGCAATCTCGGGACTCAGATAGCCCAAAGCCGCCAAGGGCAGGCCCACGACATTGTAGAAAAACGCCCAGAACAGATTGTGATGGATTTTTCTGACAGTACGGCGACAGATATCCAGGGCCGCCGGAACCAGATTTAAATCTGCCCGCATCAAGGTTACAGGGGCCGCATCCAGGGCGATATCCGTCCCCGTCCCCATTGCCAGCCCAAGATCGGCCTGAACCAGGGCTGGCGCATCATTGATACCATCGCCCACCATGGCAACCTGTTGTCCCGACACCTGCAAGGCCTTCACAGCCTTCACCTTGCGATCAGGCTTCACCCCGGCGGTAACATCGGAAATGCCAACCATGGCCGCGATGCGCTGGGCTACCGCCTGGCTGTCGCCTGACAACAGGCCAACGCGGATGCCCTGGGCCGTCAATTTTGCGATGGCATCCTTCGCCTCCGGCCGCGGGGCATCGATCAGGCCAAACCACGCGATCAACTTGCCATCCTTCGCCAGGAAGGCAACGGTCTCCCCCTCTTCCTCCATTGCGGCGGCACTGGTTTCTATCGCTTGTGTGATTGCAATATCGGAGCGTGCCATTGCCGCCCGGTTACCCAGAACCAGGGCATGACCGTCCAGTCTTCCAGAAACCCCCTCACCCGGATGATTGCGGAACTTTTCTGGGGACTTCAGGCGGGACGCCTGCCCGTCATAGGCTGCCCGGAAGGCGTCTGCCAGGGGATGGTCACTGCCACGTTGCAAGGCAACGGCAAGCGCCAGAACTGCGCTCTCTTCGCCTTCATCCCCGTCTTCCGCCAATTGTGTTTGGATCAGACGCGGCTGCCCCACGGTCACGGTACCGGTCTTATCAAACAGGACGGTATCGATATGGGCGGCACGCTCCATCGCCTCGACATCTTTGATCAGGATACCGGCTTTTGCCGCAGCCCCAGTCCCGGCCACAATTGCCGTTGGCGTTGCAAGCCCCAGGGCACACGGGCACGCGATGACCAGAACCGAAACCGCCGCAATCAGGGCGGTTTCAAACCTGCCGCCAGCGACCATCCAACCGATAAAGGTGACAGCAGCAATCCCCAGAACGATCGGCACAAAGATCGCGCTGACACGATCGACCAGCCGTTGCATTGGGGCCTTGCCGCTTTGCGCGCGCTCTACCAGCCGCACAATTTTCGACAGGGTCGTGTCCTTGCCAACCGCCGTCGCCTCTATCCTCAGCAGGCCATCGCCATTGATCGCGCCGCCGACAACAGGGTCGCCTTGCGATTTCGCAACGGCAACACTTTCCCCGGTGATCAGCGATTCATCGATGCTGGTTGTACCGTCCAGAATGCGGCCATCCACGGGAATGCGCTCCCCTGGGCGCACCCGCAGGACATCACCAACCGCAATATCGCTCAGCGCCACGATTTCTTCATCGCCAGACTGTGTGATGCGACAGACTTCATCAGGGGTCAGCGCCATCAGGCCCCGGATCGCCTCGCTGGTGCTCTGCTTTGCGCGGGATTCCAGGCGCTTGCCAAACAGAACGAGCGTCACGATCACGGCGGCAGCCTCAAAATAAAGGTGACCCTGTGCCGCGATCCCCTGGCTGAAAACCAGCCACAGGCTGAAAAAGAACGCAGCCCCCGTCCCCATGGCGACCAGCAGATCCATCGTGCCCGTGCGGGTCAGAATCGCATGCCACGCCCCCTTATAGAATGTCCAACCTGCCCCGAACACTACCGGCGCGGCCAGGACGGGTTCCAGCCAATAGGGCAGCATCCAATGCTGGCCTGCGGCCATACCGATCATTTGAATCAGAAAAGGGAGGGTCAGAACGACCGCAACGACCAGCCACAGCCAGGCCTGACGCTCTGTTGCGCGCTGCGAGGCTTCCCTGACGTCTGGATCGACATCGTTCAGGTACCAGGCGGTATAGCCCGCCCGTTCCACCGCCTTAATCAGCGCCGTCGGAGTGGCGCTTCCTTCAACCGAGGCCTTTTCCAGCGCCAGATTAACCTGTGCAGTCGAAACACCGTCCACAGATTTCAGCGCCTTTTCTACCCGTCCGGCACAGCCAGCACAGGTCATCCCATCAATATCCAGACTGATCGCAGTCATCATTCATCTCCTTTGGCCTGCACCAAATGTGGGGGTTCCAGTAACAGGAAGGTCAAGGGGTCATTTATGATCTTGAATGCTTGACCTTCCAGTCAGGGGAACCTTTATAGGAGTGATTGGAACAGGAGCCACACAGATGAATATCTCAGACGCCGCCCAACAAACCGGCCTGCCCGCCAAGACGCTGCGCTATTATGAAGAGATTGCTCTGCTGGTGCCGGATCGGGCTGATAATGGCTATCGTGATTTTAGCAATGATCACATCGCGACCTTACAATTCCTGAAGCGGGCGAGGGATTTGGGCTTTTCAATTGAGGAATGCCGAACCCTGCTGAGCCTGTATTCCGATGCCAATCGCACCAGTGCAGAGGTAAAGGCTATCGCCAGCAAACATCTCGATGAAATCGATGAAAAAATTAATGTTCTGAAAGACATGCGCGAAACTCTTGCGCATTTGATTCACTGTTGTGATGGCGATCATCGCCCGTCCTGTCCTATTCTCAATTCTCTCGCTGGAGATTCTCTATGAAATCAGCCCTGCCCTTGATTGTCTTAATAATGACTGCCGCCAACTTCGCCCGCGCTGAGACAATCCTTCTGCCCGACGATCCAACCTTTGTGAAGCTGGGGAAGGTGATCTATGATTCGGAATGTGCAGCCTGTCACGGTCCAAACTTGGAAGGACAACCGAATTGGAATGTGCGCAAAGCTGATGGAAAATTGCCCGCCCCGCCCCAAGATGAGACAGGGCATACCTGGCATCATTCCGAAACACAGATTTTTGAGATGACCAAATACGGGATTCAAAAATTCGCCGGGCCCGATTACAAAACAGATATGCCTGCCTTTGAGAAAAAACTTACAGACGCTGAAATCATTGCCGTGCTGTCCTATATAAAAAGCAGATGGCCGTCTGACGTTCGCGCCCGTAATACAAAAATGTCTGGCGGCTAACCTCCCTCGCCTTTAAGGAACTTATATGAAAGCCGCTGAACTGTTTGTAAAATGCCTGGAAGAAGAAGGCGTCGAACGTATTTATGGTGTGCCTGGCGAAGAAAACGCCGATCTGATGATCGCCCTGATGGATTCGAAGATCGATTTTATTCTGTGCCGACATGAACAGGCGGCGGCCTTTATGGCCGACAGTTATGGGCGCCTGACGGGCAAGGCCGGGGTCTGCCTGTCCACGCTGGGTCCGGGTGCGACCAATCTGGTGACCGGTCTGGCGGATGCCAATATGGATCGCGCCCCCGTCGTCGCGATCATTGGTCAGGGATCCACCAAGCGTCTGCACAAGGAAAGCCATCAGAATATGGATTCCGTGGCGATGATGCGTCCCATTTCCAAATGGGCGCAATCCATCACGTCTGCTGGCAATATTACGGAAGTGGTGCGCAAGGCCTTCAAAGTGGCGGAAACCGAAAAGCCGGGCGTCTGCGTCATCGAATTACCGGAAGATATTGCAAAGCAGGAGGTTGACGATTCCCCCATGCCCGCCCGCAAGGTCCGTCGCCCCGGCGCAGACTATAAGGCAATTGCAGAGGCCGCGCGCCTGATCGGCGAAGCGAAGAACCCGATCATTCTGGCGGGCAATGGCGCGATCCGAAAGCGGGCCGCGAAGCAACTTTTCCGGCTTGCAACGAAAACCGGGATTGGCGTTGTGAACACCTTCATGGGCAAGGGCGCGGTCCCCATGGATGATCCCCATTGCCTGTTCACCATGGGCCTGGGATCGGGGGATTATAACAATCTGGCCTTCGATGATGCGGATCTGGTGATTTCCTGTGGCTATGACCTGGTTGAATATGCGCCCTCCGCCTGGAATCGCAGCAACAAGGATACCAAGAAAATAATTCATATCGACTTCAGCCCTGCCGAGGTCGACCGCGACTATCAGGCAACGGTGGAGGTTGTGGGCGATCTGGCCGATGCCCTGTGGCAGTTGAACGAGGCTGTGAACGATATGTATGCGGACCGCATGCCCTTGTTCAACATCGCCGACCGTCAGGCCTTGCGCAACATCATGTCCGAAGAATTCGCCGCCCAGAAGGACGACACGGCCGTTCCGGTCAAACCACAGAAGATCCTGTGGGATGTGCGCGACTTCATGGGGCCGGAGGATATCCTGCTGTCTGATGTCGGTGCTCATAAAATGTGGATTGCGCGCCATTATCAATGCATGGAACCCAATACCTGCTTGATTTCCAACGGGTTCTGCACGATGGGCTTTGCCATGCCAGGCTCCATCGGGGCGAAAATGGCCTTTCCGGATAAAAAGGTCCTTTCGATTTCTGGTGATGCTGGCTTTATGATGAATGTGCAGGAACTGGAGACCGCCGTTCGCCTGAAGCTGAATGTTGTCGCCATGATCTGGTGCGACGGGGAATATGGCCTGATCAAATGGAAGCAACAGACGGGCTTCCAGGGACGGCATTCTCCATTGGCCTTTAACAATCCAGATTTCGTACAACTGGCCTACAGCTTTGGCATGTGGGGTAAGGAGATCACGGCGACCGATCAGATCATCCCGACGCTGAAGGAAGCCTTTGCCCAGGAAGGCCCGGCATTGATTGCCATTCCCGTCGACTATTCCGAAAATATGAAATTGTCCGAACGCTTGGGCAATGTCAGCGTCGCACTGTAACGAAGGAAGGACGTATTTTACGTATGTTTGGAGTCCGAATGGACCGCACCGTACCGTTTTTGCTGGCGATCAGCATGGCTTTTCTGTGCCTGCCCCGTACAGACGTCAGGGCACAGGAGACGACACCGTTTTTTACCGAAAGCTGCGAAGCCCTGTTCCAACAGGAAGAACCGGCCTTTCGGCGCCCCATGACCGAAATGCCAATGGTGGTTACCTTTATGCTGGGGTTCTATACCGCTAAGGGTGAGGACAACGGTCTAAAATTGCTGGAAATCGCCAATCGTTCCGACATTATCCCAGGATTGATTGAGCATTGTCGCAATACTCCAACAGACAGCTATTTGACCGCCCTGGGCAAGACGGTTCCAACCCCGTTGGAAACGCCACTGGAAAACCCGACACCAATGCTGTTTGACGCTGCCTGTTCAGTGGTATTCGGCCCGCCTCCTAAGACCTTCCTGCGCTCGCCCCTGGAATTCTCCCTGATTCAGCATTTTGCAATGGGCTACTACACCGCCGCAGATGAAGAGTTAGACCCCACAGTCATGGCAAAACGCAGGGATCTGATGGTCGTTCTGTATGATCAGTGCATGGAAGATCTGGACCAACCGCTGATCAAAGCCATTGCAGAAACCGTCCCGGATTCCTGAAACGGCCGATAAAAACTCCTGAACTGGCCTGACTCTTGCTTGTCTGACCCTGATGAAATTCGAATGATTCGGGGCAATCAATGACATCAATTTCAACAGGTCAGTACATCCACAGAAACGATACGGGCTTGTTTGCGCCCGCTATGGACTCGTCCACGTCGCCCTCAGACAAGACGGGCACTGCCACACCATTTGGTGCCAGCAATCAGGGCTTATCTGCGGAAAATGTGGCCACACCCGTCTCCGCAAACCCCAGTGGCTTGCTGTCATCGGACACACAATCCACCTTGCTGGCCGCTCAGGAAAGCAGCACCAGCCAACCGAAACAGCAACCCACAGACCCCAATGCGTATCAACCCACCGATACGGAAAAAGCATTTCTGGAATATATGGAAAAGACACCCGCGGAGCGCATTCGCGATGCCATCCTAAAGGAAATGGGAATAACGGAAGAGGACCTGGCCCAGATGACACCTGAACGGCGCCAGGGAATAGAAGAAGAAATTGCCCAGCGCATGCAAGATAAGGCGATCAAGACTGCAGAGGATCGCGAAAACCGCAACGCTTAGGCTTTATGCCTTAACTACCTTTGGGTCATCATCCATGGAAATCGCGCGCTCTGTTGGTGCACGCGCCATTGTTGCCAGCCCCGTCCCCTTGCGGAAATCATCCAGCAACGCATCAAAATCATCCGCAGCAATACGCCCCCCAATGCGGCTACCCGAAAAGTAACGCCAATAGCTGACGCAATGCTTCGTTGACCCGATAACCGTTCCCAGGACGTCAAAAATCTCGCTGGCATTTGTTAATGTCTGCTTCAGGGCCTGCGGATTTTGTTTGCCAACGAATTCTTCAATGTAGTTTTTTTCGTAACTGGCCAGATGCTTGTGGCACAGCTTCCAATCTTCGGTAAAGGATGCGCGGATCGCGCGGATGGTTTTTTGCGTCTCCCCCTTCTGTTCGATAGAGGAATAGCCGTAAATGCGAGCGGATTCTATCTCTTTGAGCATCTTAACCAGATCAGCATGGGAATCCTGTGCCTGATACTTGTAATACAACAACCCCTTCCAGGAGAAGATGATCTCACTGGCTTTTTCCTGCGGGATATCCAGCGTCTTCAAAATCGGTTTCAGCAATTGGGTTTGCTTGGGGTCCCAGATTTTATCAGCAAGAGAGCGCGCCGCATCATTCTTTCCCTTCTCGCCAAAGGCCATCTGAGCCAAGGGCACGAAGTCAGAAATAATACGCTCTTTAATCCGGCTCCATTCCATCTCATCGATCTGAAAATAGGACTTATCGACCGTAACCCCCAATTCCGACATTTTCTCGCGCAACAGAAACGGATCCAGTGACGGGATGCGATCCAGCTCTTTCAGGATCGCCATGTCCCGATCGTTATTCTCATTATCCTCTGGCTGAAACCCAAAATACTCCTGCAGGGCCTTCATGAGGTTTGGCTGTCCAATGAACGCAAACAAGCCTCCTTGGGCAAGATCATTGCGGTCAAAGGGCTTAAACAATTTGGTCGCATTATCCTGGGTGATGCTGAAAGCAATTTTGTCTGGAGGCTGAACAATTGATTTTAAGATCAATGTGTTATTCAGTGATTTATTTCTAAAGAAAGTCTCGTGCTCACCTTCTGTTTTCAACAACCTTTGAGTCAAAAGATTCAAATTCAAAACACGGGACGTCGATGTGATATTCGACAAATTTCCCATATTGCGAAACTCTTTACTCGTCTTTTTCATAGGACGCCTACTTTTCACTCTAAAGTTTTTGACTGCGACACCATCTAGCTCTTTAAGGCACTTACAGAAAACTGTATTCGAAACCTTAGATTCACTCAATCCTTATGATGTGCATTAACCATACTTTCGATGTCTAGCGCCATCCATCCGCAACAATACGACAATTATCGGCCCATAAGTTTTATTTATTCCCGCCGTGTGAACATTCAACGGTACAGACCTGTATCTAATATTACTAGCAATTCCATTCAAATTAATGTCACCGCCTCCCGGAAAGAAACAAATCCCCACGCCTATGCGCAGGGACTTGTTCCATACTCAAATCAACGCTGTCAGTCCGACCCAATGGCGCTGCTGGGGCCTGATTACGCCTTTTCGCCAGTCTTGCCCTTTTTCTTGGACTTTGGCTTCTTCGCCTTACCCGCATCGGGAAACGCGAAACGCAGCTTGTCTTCGGCCTTGTCGACATCGACCAGAACGGTCCCGCCATTGGCCAGCTTGCCGAATAACAGTTCTTCTGCCAGCGGCCGCTTGATGCTTTCCTGAATGACGCGGGCCAGCGGACGGGCCCCGTATTTGTCGCTGTAGCCTTTCTCGCCCAACCACAAACGCGCCTCGTCGGTCAAATCGATGGTGACGTCGCGGTCGGCCAATTGCGCTTCCAACTGGATGACAAACTTGTCCACCACGCGCCCAATGACGTCTTTAGGCAGGGAAGCAAACGGGATGATCGCATCCAGACGATTGCGGAATTCCGGTGTGAACATCCGCTCAATGGCGGCGGTATCCTCACCTTCCCGCACGCTGCGCCCAAAGCCAATCGCGGGCTTGGCCATATCGGCGGCCCCGGCATTGGTCGTCATGATCAGCACGACATTGCGGAAATCAACGGTCTTACCGTTATTGTCGGTCAATTTGCCGTAATCCATTACCTGCAACAGCACGTTGAACAGATCCGGGTGTGCCTTTTCGATTTCATCCAGCAACAGGACGCAATGGGGCGTCTGGTCAATGGCATCGGTCAACAGGCCACCCTGATCGAACCCGACATACCCCGGAGGTGCACCAATCAACCGGGAGATTGAGTGACGTTCCATATATTCCGACATGTCGAAGCGTTTGAGCTCCACACCCAGCGTACGGGCCAATTGTTTGGCAACCTCGGTCTTCCCAACGCCCGTCGGACCAGAGAAGAGATAGCTGCCAATCGGCTTATCCTGTTCGCGCAACCCTGCACGGGACAGCTTGATTGCAGACGACAAGGCCTCGATCGCGGCATCCTGACCATAAACCATGGTGCGCAGATCACTGTCCAGCGTCGACAGGGCATCGCGGTCGTCGCGGCTGACCTGTTTCGGGGGGATACGGGCGATCTTGGCCACGACGGCTTCAACATCTCTTGTGCCGATCTGCTTCTTGCGGCGGCTTTCCGACAACAGCATCTGGGCCGCGCCAACTTCATCAATCACATCAATCGCCTTATCCGGCAGTTTGCGGTCATTGATATAGCGTGACGACAGTTCCACTGCTGTCTTGATCGCATCCAGCGTATATTTCACGCCGTGATGTTCCTCATAATAGGGTTTCAGCCCCATCAGGATCTTAATCGCATCTTCAACTGTCGGTTCGGCCACATCAATTTTCTGGAAGCGACGCGCCAGTGCCCGGTCCTTCTCAAAATGACCGCGATATTCCTTATAGGTGGTCGACCCGATGCAACGCAGCGACCCATTCTGCAAGGCGGGTTTCAACAGGTTGGAGGCATCCATCGCCCCGCCTGTGGTTGCGCCGGCCCCGATCACAGTGTGGATCTCGTCAATGAACAGGATCGCACCGGGGGTCGCTTCGATTTCTTTCATGACCGCCTTCAGGCGTTCTTCGAAATCACCGCGATAGCGGGTTCCCGCCAACAGTGCACCCATATCGAGCGAAAAGATCGTGCAGGTCGCCAGGACGTCCGGCACATCCAGATCGACAATGCGCTTGGCCAGTCCTTCTGCAATCGCGGTCTTGCCCACGCCCGGATCCCCGACCAACAGCGGGTTATTCTTCGTGCGGCGGCATAGCACCTGGATAACCCGCTCAACCTCCTGAACACGCCCAATCAAAGGATCAATCTTGCCCAGACCCGCTTTCTTATTCAGGTCAACGCAATAGGTGTCCAGCGCTTCATGGCCGCTTTTATTGACTTCTTCAGCCTTGGCATCCTCGTCAGTACCAGACGGGCCGGGCTTCGCCGTCGAATCTGTTTCCTGGCCTGGCACTTTCGCAATACCGTGAGAGATGTAATTCACTGCGTCAAAGCGCGTCATATCCTGCAACTGCAGGAAATAAACGGCATGGCTTTCCCGCTCTGAGAAGATCGCAACCAGCACATTGGCGCCCGTCACTTCTTCACGGCCAGAGGATTGCACGTGAATGGCAGCGCGTTGCAGGACACGTTGAAAACCAGCCGTCGGCTTAGGGTCTTCGCTGAGCAGCGTGACCAGATTGCTGAGGTCGTTATCAATGTAATCCGCCAGATTGCCGACCAGTTTTTCGACATCAACACCACAGGCGCGCATGACGGCCAGGCCGTCTTGATCTTCCGTCAGGGCGAGCAGCAGATGTTCCAGTGTCGCGTATTCGTGGCTGCGCTCCCCCGCCATTGAAAGAGCCCGGTGCAACGTTTGTTCCAGTGATTTTGACAACATGCGATGCGGTCTCCTTCCAACCAGGGTATATTTCCCAAACAGGGTACATTTCGGCGGCAAATAAACAGATATTCACCGATACTGACTTTAAACTGAGTCGGCTTAACAGAACTTTAAAGATGCCGACCTATTCTTTTTTTGACCAAGTCTTTTGCTAGACGCCCTCTTGATCCGCCCTTCCAAACTTTTGCTTATTCTTTCTCCCCTATTCTTTCTCCAGGGTGCATTGCAGCGGATGCCCTTCCTTGCGGGCTGCATCCATCACCTGCGTCGCCTTGGTTTCCGCGACTTCATAGGTGAATACCCCGCATATCCCGACGCCACGGTTATGGACGTGCAACATAACCTGTGTCGCCTCTTCGCGCGATTTACCAAAGAACCGCTCCAGCACATAGATCACAAATTCCATGGGCGTATAGTCATCGTTCAGCATCAGGACTTTGTACATGGATGGCTTTTTGGTTTTTGCGCGGGTCTTGGTGACAACACCAGTCCCCGGCCCACCCATGCCGCCATCGTCATTGTCCTGATCGTCTTCGCCTGGACCGGATCGCACCGGCCATACTTGCGCCAGTTCTGATCGCATTTGAAATGCCACGTTTTCCCTGTCCCAAACCGTCATGATAGTCCCGTTGCGGGTCGCTCCATCGTCATCGTGAGAAGATAAAGACTGTCGTCTCATTCACACTCTCCACTGCACATGATTATATTGTTCGTTTCAAGTGCATTCAAAGGGGTTTAAAAGGATTTCCGCCGAGAACCCCAAGATTTTCTTTAGGTCCAAAGTCCGAAAAGCGAGGAACCGAAATGACCTTTTCGCCAAAAAATCCGCCCCGCAGGTTTCATGTAGGCCAGGATGGGGAGATCGAACTGCAGGATTGCGGCTCGGTTCATCTGGCCCCGAACCAGCAGGTTACCTTCCGGACCGAGGGTCAGAAACAAACAGCCTTCGACGTGACGCGAAAAGATTTCGGCTATTATGCCAGCAATTCGCTGAATGGCACCCTGCCTCGCCAGGGTCTGCGCCCGGCGTTGTGCAAGAACACAAATCACGCCCTGCTGTATCTGCTGTTGGTTGAGACCGGCAAAGAAGCAGAGTTCCTGCACTATCTGGCGCAGACCGGAATGGTGCTGATTGCCTGGATGGACAACCTGAGCGATGAGGCCCTGACCGCCCTGTCCAGAAATCAAGCTTAGCTTGCGCTGGTGACCTGCGCCCGGGCGACAGACAACAGGGCGGTCATTTGTTCCCGCACCAGATGTTCGGTCGTTTCCACGCCCTTGGCCTGCAAATCACCAAAGACCTTGCGCAGAACATCGTCGTCGCCGACTTCTTCAAAATCAGCGATCACGACTTCCTGAGCGTAGGCCTGTGCGGCATCGCCTTCCAGGCCCATCAGTTCCGCAGCCCACAGGCCCAGCAACTTGTTGCGGCGGGCCATTGCCTTAAAATCCAATTCCTTGTCGTGGCTGGCCTTGTTCTCAAAGGCCTTTTCGCGGTCATTAAACTGGCTCATGGGTCTGTTTCCCTAAATCTCTGGTCAAAATCCTTTAAGCGGGGTCGACCCCCTGCACATTGTTCATCGTTTATGTAATCGTTTCGCGCCCCAGGTTCAACGACAGATGCCATGCCCAAAGCAGACCAGCGCTATTTTATTTTTTCTGACTTTGAATCGTCACAGACACCAGACATGCCAAAACGGCGATTGTGAAAGTCGGGGTCGGTTGCTATACGCAGCAGAGAGACATTCCCCAGGCGGTAAGAGGCGGGTCCATAGTCATGGCGCGACGCAGACAAATCTACGAAGGCAAAGCAAAGGTGATTTTCGAGGGGCCGGAACCCGGCACCCTGGTCGCCTATTTCAAAGATGATGCCACGGCATTCAACAATCAGAAAAAAGGCACGATCACCGGCAAGGGCGTGCTGAACAATCGGATTTCCGAATTTCTGATGTTGCGCCTGCAGGATCTGGGCATTCCGACCCATTTCATCCGTCGCCTGAACATGCGCGAACAATTGATCCGCGAAGTTGAGATCATTCCGGTGGAAGTCGTCATCCGCAATGTCGCTGCGGGCTCTATGGCCAAGCGTCTGGGCATTCCGGAAGGGACACCCCTGCCCCGGTCCATCGTTGAATATTGCTATAAGTCTGACGAATTGGGCGATCCGCTGATTTCCGAAGAACATATCACCGCCTTTGGCTGGGCCAGCCCCCAGGACATTGATGATTTCCTGGCGATGTCGCTGCGCGTGAACGATTTCCTGTCGGGCCTGTTTATCGGCATCGGCATCAAGCTGATCGATTTCAAGCTGGAATTCGGGCGTATCTATGACGAAAATGGCGATGTTCGCATCGTTCTGGCCGATGAATTGAGCCCGGACAACATGCGCCTGTGGGACACGCTGACCAACGAGAAGATGGACAAGGACCGCTTCCGTCGTGATCTGGGCAATGTTGAAGACGCCTATCGCGAAGTGGCACGGCGTCTGGGTGTCCTGCCGGAAAGCGGCACCGTTGAAAATATCGACGGCGAACCGACCTAATTCTGCTTTGTGGCATTAGAATCAGCGTAAAGAACCGACCAAGTCAGACGATCAGGAGTATGCTTAGATGAAAGCCAATGTCACCGTCACCCTGAAACGCGGCGTGTTGGATCCTCAGGGCAAGGCCATTGGCCACGCGCTGGAAGGACTGGGCTTTGAGGGCATTGGCGAAGTCCGCCAGGGCAAGCTGATCGAAATTGAACTGGCTGAAACCGACCGCAAGGCCGCCCAGGCCAAGCTGGACGAGATGTGCCGCAAGCTGTTGGCCAATACCGTCATTGAAGACTACGCAATCGAGATTGTGGAGTAATCCAGACCATGAAAACCGCAATCACCGTCTTTCCCGGCACCAACCGCGAACGCGACATGGCGGCTGCGATTGAAAAGGCCAGCGGCAACAAGCCTGACCTGATCTGGCATGGGGAAAGCGATCTGGCCGGTTATGACCTGATCGTTGTGCCCGGTGGTTTTTCCTATGGTGATTATCTGCGCTGTGGCGCGATGGCGGGCAATTCCCCGATCATGCGCGCGGTGAAACAACAGGCAGAACGCGGCGTGGCTGTCCTGGGCGTTTGCAATGGCTTTCAGGTCCTGACCGAAACCGGCATGCTGCCTGGCGTTTTGATGCGCAATGCGGGTCTGAAATTCATCTGCAAAATGACCCATATCCGCTGTGAACGCAGCCATGCCCCCTTCACCGGCAGCCTGAATCAGGGCGATGTGATCAAGGTCGCCGTTGCCCATAACGAGGGTAATTATTTCGCCGATGAAGACACGCTGGATCGTCTGGAAGGCAACGGGCGTGTCGTCTTCCGCTACAGCGATGCCGCCGGTCTGGTCGATGCGACCACCAACCTGAACGGATCCCAACGCAACATCGCCGGCATCCTGAACGAGGCTGGCAATGTCATGGGCATGATGCCCCACCCTGAAAATGCTATCGATGCATTGGCTGGCGGTGTTGAGGGCCTGAAAATGTTTGCCGCGCTGGCTGGCTGATCGGTCTTATTTTCCGACAAAAGGTCTACCGGCAGCACAAGATGCGCCGATAGACCTCTATTGTGCGGCATTAGATTCCAACTGAATGTTTAACTCAGCAGTGGATTGACGATACTGCCACCGTCGATGTTGTATTCCGCACCCGTGATGAAGCCAGCATCGTCAGAGGCAAGAAACGTTACCAGATTGGCAATTTCTTCTGGATTGCCGAACCGTTTCAACGGAATGCGGTTCTGCATCGCCGTTCCGAATTCTGTCATTGCTTCAGCCGGCAAGCCAAGCTTTCCAAAAATCGGAGTACTGACCGGTCCCGGATTGACTGAATTGACGCGGATTTTCCGGGGGGCCAATTCCGTTGAGGCGGTTCGCGTCAGTGAATTCAACGCCGCCTTACTGGCCGCATAGACCACCGTATTGGGCATGCCCGTATAGGCGTTGATGGAAGACAGATTGATGACAGAGGCCCCATCTTTCAAGATCGGCAAGAACTTCTGCAGGGTGAACAAAGCACCCTTAAAATTGATTGCCATCGTGACATCAAAATCTGCCTCTGTTACTTCATTCAAGGGCGCAAAACTAACGACGCCCGCATTGATGAACAGAGTATCCAACGCCTGATGGTCCGCCTTCACTTTTGCGACAAGACCATCAATCGCCGCTAAATCACCCTGATCCGCGACCATCCCAATGACGCCCAGTTCTTTTGCGGCTTTCGCGAGTGCATCCTTGTTGCGCCCCGTGATGATCACGGTCGCGCCTTCTCGTTTGAACGCCTGTGCAGTGGCATAACCGATGCCACTATTGCCGCCGGTAACAACTGCGGTTTTTCCAGTCAACTTGCCCATAGTCTTGATTTCCTTATGTTAGGTTCTAGATTAGATTTCTGTACCGATTGGTACGATACATTAAATGTACCGATCAGTACAGAATACAATAAGAAGAAATGGAGAAATTTTAAAAATGTCCGCGGGACGACAACGCGCATTTGATAAAGAAGAAGCCTTAGATGCGGCGATGACGGTGTTTTGGCAAAATGGATATGCTGGCACGTCGATGGCGGCGCTTACGGGGGCAATGGGCATAAACAAACCCAGCCTTTATGCGGCTTTTGGTAATAAGGAAGACCTCTTCATAGCGGCTTTGCGCCGTTATATTGATAATCATGGAAAGCCGCATACAGACCCCTTGTTTGAGACCGGTCGCCCCATCATGGAACGGCTGCGTAATTTCCTAAAACGGACGGCTGAAACGCAATGCAATCCGAACTTACCTGGCGGGTGCTTGATGGCGTTGAGCACCAGCGAATCAAATGCGGATGGTTTTCCACCCAATGCATTGAAAGCCATCTGTGATACCAATGCCCAAATTTTCGATACCTTAACCAATTTCTTTACGGATGAAATTAAGGCTGGAACGTTAAAGGACAGTCATGATCCAAAAGCACTGGCCCTCTTTGTTATCGCCCTAACGCACGGCATGGCCGTATCAGCAAAAAATGGGGCGAGTCCAGAAGACCTGCAGGCCATTATTGACCAAGCAATGGCGGCTTTTTCTTAATCCGAAATTCCTATGAACAATTGGCCACTTCGCTTCCAGCGTCCCCGGTCAAGAATTCCCCATGTCGTGCTGAATATGTCGCGCTGAATATAAATATCCAATATTGAGTTTCAGCGTGGTGTGACACAATAGCGGCATATTTTCCTTGCCCCTCGGTCCGACGATGTTCCAGGCTGCGATAAATGCCAACCCGTTAAGGAAGCAAACCGCCATGTTAGCCAGAGACACGACCAATGCCGCCCGCAATGTCTTTGGGCAGCCCTTGATGCCCTGTTCCGTTGATCCGGTGACAGGATTTTATCGCGATGGGTGCTGTAATTCGGGGCCGGAAGATATTGGGTCCCATACGGTTTGCGTGCAGATGACCGCCGACTTTCTGGCCTTTTCGCGGGCGCGGGGCAATGACCTGTCGACCCCCGTGCCAGAATATGGTTTCCCTGGTTTGAAACCAGGCGATCAGTGGTGCCTGTGCGCAGCCCGCTGGCAGGAAGCCTATCAGGCGGGATTTGCGCCGAAAGTTGTGCTGCTATCTACCCATGAACGGGCCCTGGAAGTCTGTGACTTCATTGCCCTTAAGGCCCATGCCATCGATCTGGTTTAAGGGGATTACGATGACTCCAGAGTTTTTAATGACAGCCTTGATCGTTGTTATGCTTCCTGGGACAGGGGTTCTCTATACGCTATCAGCCGGTCTGGGACAGGGCGCGCGGGCCAGCGTTATTGCGGCACTTGGCTGTACCTTGGGCATTGTCCCCCATATCGCGGCCAGTATCTTAGGGCTCGCGGCCCTGCTGCACACAAGCGCGGTATTGTTCGAGACAGTGCGCTATCTTGGCGTAGCGTATCTTTTCTATCTGGCTTGGCGCATCCTGCAAAAAGGGGGCACGCTTGCCGTTCCAGATAGCAAGGAACAGGAAAGTTCATTTCGGTTGGTGACAAATGCTATTCTGCTCAATGTCCTAAACCCGAAACTCTCTCTATTCTTCGTCGCCTTCCTGCCGCAATTTGTGCCAGCTGACGCTATTCACCCCAGTCTTACAATGTTGGAGTTAGCAGCCGTTTTCATGGCGATGACCTTAGTAGTTTTCATCCTGTATGGTGCCTGCGCCGCGCTCGCACGCGACTATGTTTTGTCGAGCCCCCGTGTGCTGCAATGGCTTCGACGCTCCTTTGCCGCCGCCTTTGCCATGTTGGGATTGAAGCTGGCATTGGCAGATCGGTAACTCATCGCGGTTCCGCTTTGCATTTCCGGCGGAGTCAGGCTAGGAAATCGCCGCAATTGCCCCCTCTCCGCCGCCGCCAGCCAAAGGGAAGTTCATGTCTCTTGTCGAAGTTGAAATCACCCCGGAAATCGTTGCCGAACATGGCCTGACCAAGGACGAATACCAGATCGTTCTCAACATTCTGGGCCGCGCCCCAAATATCACGGAATTGGGCATATTCTCCGTCATGTGGTCGGAACATTGCTCCTACAAATCCTCGCGCTTCTGGCTGAAGACACTGCCGACCAGCGGCCCGCAGGTGATCCAGGGTCCGGGTGAGAATGCAGGCGTGATCGATATCGGCGATGGCGATACCGCCGTATTTAAGATTGAAAGCCACAACCACCCCAGCTTCATCGAACCCTATCAGGGGGCTGCGACCGGTGTCGGGGGTATTATGCGCGATGTCTTCACCATGGGCGCGCGGCCTATTGCCAATCTGAACGCGCTGCGCTTTGGGGATCCCAGCCATGCCAAGACCCGCCATCTGGTATCGGGTGTGGTGGCAGGTATCGGCGGTTATGGCAATTGCATGGGCATTCCGACCGTGGGCGGAGAAGTGAATTTCGACAAGGCCTATAACGGCAATATTCTGGTCAATGCCATGACGGTCGGCCTGGCTCGCAGCGACAAAATTTTCTATTCAAAGGCCTCCGGGATCGGCAATCCGGTGGTCTATGTCGGTTCCAAAACCGGACGCGACGGTATCCATGGCGCGACCATGGCTTCTGCGGAATTTACTGAGGATTCCGAAGAAAAGCGCCCCACGGTTCAGGTCGGCGACCCCTTCACTGAAAAGCTGCTGCTGGAAGCTTGCCTGGAACTGATGGCGACCGACGCGATTGTATCGATCCAGGATATGGGGGCGGCGGGCCTGACCTCCTCCTCTGTTGAAATGGCAGATAAGGGCGGCGTTGGCATCGAACTGGCGCTGGATAAGGTGCCAATGCGCGAAGAGGGCATGACCCCCTATGAATTAATGCTGTCGGAAAGCCAGGAACGCATGTTGATGGTCCTCAAGCCCGGCCGTGAAGCAGAAGCCAAGGCGATCTTCGACAAATGGGAACTGGATTTCGCCGTCGTTGGGCGCGTGACCGATACCGGCAACCTGACCCTGATGTGGCATGGTGAATTGGCGGGCGAAATTCCCGTAGCGCCTTTGGTTGAAGCCTCCCCCCTGTATGAACGCCCCTGGGAACCGACCCCAAAAGCGGGCGATGTAGACCCTTCAATTCCTGCCGATATGAACATGGGGGATGCCCTGAAACGCCTGATCGGATCACCGGATCTGTGCTCTCGCCGTTGGATTTGGGAACAATATGACCATCTGATCGGGGGGGAGTCTGTAAAGACCCCCGGTGCCGCGGATGCCGCTATCGTGCGCCTGCCGGGCCAGAAGAAGGCCTTGGCGGCGACCACTGACTGCACGCCACGCTATTGTTTCGCCGAACCGGAAACTGGCGGCGCCCAAGCGGTTGCCGAAGCCTGGCGCAATATCACGGCCACCGGCGCAACCCCATTGGCAATCACCAACAATATGAATTTCGGCAATCCGGAGCGGCCCCGCATCATGGGTCAGTTTGTCGGCTGTATCAAAGGCATGACGGCAGCGGCCCTGGCACTGGACTTCCCGGTCGTATCGGGAAATGTGTCGCTGTATAACGAGACAAATGGCGAGGCGATCCTGCCCACCCCCGTCATCGGCGGCGTTGGCATGATTGAGGATGCGGCAAAATCCGTGGGCCTGGCCCTTACGGAAACAGGATTGTCACTGATCCTGATTGGGGAAACAAAGGGTCATCTGGGTCAGTCAATCTTCATGCGCGACCTGATGGATCGAAGCAATGGTGCCCCGCCGCCCGTAGATCTGAATGCAGAGCGTCGTAATGGCGATTGTGTCCGCGCCCTGATCGCGGGCGGACATGTTGTCGCCTGCCACGATCTGTCCGATGGCGGTTTGGCTGTCGCAGTGGCGGATATGGCCATCGCTGGTGGGGTTGGCGTGACGATGGATGTTGCACCATCACACATTGCCCTTCACGCATGGCTGTACGGCGAAGACCAAGCGCGCTATCTTATCGCGACGAAGGACGAAGCCGCTGTCCTGGCGGCGTGCGAAAAAGCGGGCGTACCGGCACAACGAGTCGGTATATCCAGTGGAACCGCGTTGACGCTGCCAGGGGGCGATACCATATCGGTGGAAGACTTGGCCCACACCCATGATGCACCGCTGCCGAACTACATGGCAGGGGCGTCCTGGTCCGCGTGAGCCTTACAGGATCGAAAGGGAGCTTTACCATGCCCATGAGCGCCGGTGACATTGAACGCTTTATCAAAGAAGCCCTGCCGGATGCCGATGTTGTCATCAACGATTTGCGAGGCGATGGTGATCACTATTCCGCCTTCGTGAAATCCGCAGCATTTTCGGGAAAATCCCGCGTGCAGCAGCACCAGATGGTCTATGCCGCGCTGCAGGGACGTATGGGCAATGAATTGCATGCCCTGGCCCTGCAAACCGCTGTGCCCGAAGACGCCTGATCACACACGACAGCCCCCGACACGGGCAGGCCAACGCGCCGCCCCTTTGCCCAATATATTTGAAAGGATCCAATCATGGATGACCAAACCAGAAGCAAGATTTCCAGTGAAGTGAACAGCGGCGATGTTGTCCTGTTCATGAAAGGCACACCCGTATTCCCACAATGTGGCTTCTCTGCCGCCGTCGTGCAGGTGCTTAATCACCTCAACGTACCGTTCAAGGGCGTCAATGTCCTGGATGACATGGCGATCCGCGAAGGCATCAAGGAATATTCCAGCTGGCCGACCATTCCGCAGCTTTATGTCAAAGGCGAATTCGTCGGTGGCTGTGACATCATCCGCGAAATGTTTGAAACGGGCGAATTGACCGAAATGCTCAGCACCCACGGCATCGACGTACAGGTTCAGGCATAACGCCCGTTTCGACTGTAGTCAGACCGCCCCTGGATACCCGCCGTCGCGGATAACACCGTCTTCCATTCTCATCCTGAGGAGGCGCGTTAGCGCCGTCTCGAAGGATGCGCTGGAAGCACAGTGCTTACAGAAAGATCACCCTTCGAGACGCTGCGCTCCTCAGCGTGAGGACGTATTTGATAAGACTACATCGTCACCCCGGACTTGATCCGGGGTCCAGGGCGGCACGCACCATTGATACATGTGGCCCTTCATACCCACCTGCACGGGTATGACGTCTTCTTCCACTCTCATCCTGAGGAGGCGCGTTAGCGCCGTCTCGAAGGACCGGCGGCAAGAGCGGTGCTTACAGAAAGATCACCCTTCGAGACGCTGCGCTCCTCAGGGTGAGGACGTATTTGGTAAGACTACAGTGTCACCCCGGACTTGATCCGGGGTCCAGGGCGGCACGCACCATCGATACATGTGGCCCTTCATACCCACCTGCGCGGGTGACGCCTTCTTTCGTTCTCATCCTGAGGAGGCGCGTTAGTGCCGTCTCGAAGGAGGGGCTGTAAGTCCGGTGCTTGCAGAGGGCTCCCCCTTCGAGACGCTGCGCTCCTCAGTGTGAGGACGTATTTGATAAGACTACAGTGTCACCCCGGACTTGATCCGGGGTCCAGGGCGGCACGCACCATCGATACATGTGGCCCTTCATACCCACCTGCGCGGGTATGACGGACTATGGAGCGGTACCCTCACCCCAGTGCCTGATTAAGATCTGCAATCAGATCATCCGGGGATTCGATGCCAACCGATACCCGGATCAGGTTTTCCGGTGTCTCCGTCTTAATGGACCCTTCCGAGGTCTTGCGATGTTCAATCAGGCTTTCAACCCCGCCTAATGACGTGGCGGGTTTCAGCAGCTTACAGTTCAGGACGGTCTGGATCGCCTCTTTCGCGCCGCCTTTGGGTTGGAATGACAGCATGCCGCCAAATCCACCCTGCATCTGTTTTGCCGCTATCGCATGGCCAGGGTCGCTTTGCAGGCCGGGATAACGGACTGTTTCGACATTTGGGTGATGCGATAGGAACCGCGCCACGGCCATGGCGTTGTGACATTGGCGCTCAACCCGCAGGAACAGCGTGCGCATCCCCCGAACCAGCAGATACGCCTCCATCGCGCCCAGCATGGGACCGGCATATTTCCGATGCAGCAGAATACGCTCCCACAGGGGCGTGATCTCCCGCGGGGCCAACAGGCCAGCCAACACATCAGAATGTCCGCCCAGATATTTTGTCGCAGAATGACAGACCAGATCTGCGCCCAGTTCCAGCGGGCGCGTTAGCACAGGACTGGCGCAGGTGGAATCAACGCCAAGCTGCGCACCTGCGTCATGGGCAATCTCCGCCGCTGCTGCGATATCGATTACTGTCCACATCGGATTTGATGGGGTTTCGATCCAGACCAGCTTGGTTTTCCCGGGCTGAATAGCCGCCTGCAACGCCGCCAGGTCGGTATTTGGGAAAAAGGAATAGGTCAGGCCCCGGGCTTCTGCGAAATCTTCCAGCCAGGCGACGACACCATGATAGACAGTGCGCGCGCAGACAATGTGATCGCCCGGTTCCAGGGCATGAAAGGCCGCCGTACAGGCTGCCATGCCCGACCCGAAACTGGCCGCTGTCGGGGCCCCTTCCAATTCGGCCAGCACAGCCTCTGCATGGGCAGCATTAGGCGAATCAGGGCGAATATAGACAGCCTCACGCGGGCCATAATCCTCCCGGCGGGTGAATGTCGTGGACAGCTGTATCGGGGGAACCACCGCACCCGATGTCGGGTCTTCCCATCCCAAAGCCTGCGCCGCCAATGTCCGGGGATCCAATTTTGATTTCTTCATATGCTGTGCTCCTTCTTCCCTGGCAAAGCCATCCGCAAACTTGTTTACTTGCCCTCTGAACTTGATCGAAACTGAGCCTGAGCAAGTCAGAAGCGTCAAAGAAAATCTGCCCCCTGGATAAGAGGAAAGCCCCATGAAAGCCTATTTCATTGCCAATATCGCGGTTACCGATCCGGAAACCTATAAATCCTATACCGCACAGGCGCCCGCCACGATTGAAGCCCATGGCGGGCGCTATCTGGTACGCGGTGGCGCCCATGAGACAATGGAGGGAGACTGGAAACCTAACCGCATTGTGGTTCTGGAATTCCCGGATATGGCAACCGCCAAGGGCTGGTATAATTCCCCGGAATACCAGGAAATTGTTGGAATCCGTCATGCCAGCACAACGGGGTCATCCATCCTGATCGAAGGATTAGCACCGCCTGTATAAATTTCATCATCCAGTAACAGACTCATTAGCGTATAATAAGCCATGAGAGACGGAGATTCGATTTCAGGGCTCCGTCACACTGTGAGGAGAAATCATCATGGCCTATTACGCCTTTGCTAATCTGAAAGAGCAGGATCTTTCCGCGATCAAAGCACTGGAAAGCAAGTTGGGGCATCCTTTGGTCGCAATGAAGCCGGTCGACCTTAAGCCCGCCACGCTGGACGATACAGATGTCGCCGCGGTGAAAGATCTGGAACATCGCCTGGGCATCGCTCTGATCGCGATAAATCCTTAACGCATCGGCCCCTTGCCCCCGACAGACTCTGAGGTATGATTGCCGACCAGAGCGATTTTAAGGGGATGGACCATGTTTCTGAAAGAACTGTCAGGCGAACAGCGTCGCATGTTCATGGCACTGGCAAAGCGCATGGTCCTGGCTGATTGGAGACTGGAACCCCACGAACAGGCTGCAATAGACCGGGTTGAAGCGGAACTGGGCCAATCCTTGAGCGTTGAGGCAAAAGATCTGTTGTCCAATGACAATCTGGGCGTCTTAACATCACGTAAGGCCCGCCGCATTGTAATGTACGAACTTCTGGTCCTGGCCCAGGCCGACCTGACCATCGATTCGACGGAACGCTATGTCTTCGACGATCTGGCCGAAGAACTGAAGATCGAGCCACAAACCATGGCCAAACTGGAAGAACTCTCCATCACCGGCCATGCCCTGCTAACCGCTGGAAGCAATGATGATCAACATCGAGATCAGGTTAAGGCTGTTCTTGAGGCTTAGAGGGCTTAAACTGAGGCCTTCGTGGTCCAATCGCCACAATTGATCCTAAATTAATCACCTATTTCGTGAATGCGTGGCTGTCACGCGGCTGCAATTATTTCAATTTCGACCAGCCAGTTTGGATCCAAGGTTGATACCACAATCGCCGTCGTAGGCACACGTCGATCCCCTAAGGCACGCAGTCTTGCCTCTTGGTTTTTTGCAGCGAATTCCGCTTTCGTCAGATAGCTAGTGACCCGGATAATGTTACGCGCGGTCATGTGCGCAGACGCCAGAATATGCTGAATATTCTTCCAAATCAGTTCTAATTGTTCATCAACAGTATCCGGCGCAACGCCGAATGAATCCAATCCCATGGTTCCACTCAAATAAACCTGACGGCTCGCCCCCTGTACTTCCAGCGCATGAACATAATCATGTGTGGTGGAATAAATTCCATTTTTAGGATCTATAATAGTTTCTTTCATCTAAATATCCTTCTGATATTTTGTGGATAGCTTAATACTTATCAATTCTTTTTCAAAAAGTGGAAGGAACAATCAGCCTTATGACAATAGAAACAGAAAATATTCAGAACCCGACCAAGCCTGACCGACCATTAGATGGTTTTGACCGAAAGATTTTAAGCGCACTGGCGGCCAATGGACGAGAGACCTATACCAAGATCGGGGATCAAGTCGGTTTATCCGCCCCTGCAGTTTATGAAAGAGTTCGCCGGATGGCCGAGAGCGGTGTTCTTTTGGGAACAGCCGGACGGATTGATGGTCCATTATCTGGAAAACCGTTCCTAGCCTTTGTCCATGTAGATGCGAATGGATGGGGAAAGAGTCAAAGGATGATGACCTTAAGGTCATACCCCGAAATAGAGGAAATGCACTCTGTCGCTGGCGATACATGCGTCATCATGAAGGTCAGAACCGAAAATGCGCATGCCTTGGAAGAGCTATTGTCACAACTCTATGTCTTGCCCGGTGTTAAGGGGACAAAAAGCTTTGTCGTATTGTCCACATACCTAGAAAGGGGCGTTCAGGCAGAGATTACAAAGAAATGGCCACACATACCCTTACCACCGGATTGAAGCGTCTCTCGCTGAGCCGCTACTCCTCCACATGCCGCCTCGTTTCTGCGACGCGGAAGCGTCCGGCGACGAAGGCGGTGTCGACCAGGCTGGCATTCGCCGCCGGGTTGGCACCGCTGGCGTGATAGTCGCTGAAGGCGGCGGTCTGGTTGACGAAGGTGCCGCCGGTCAGATTAACGCTCATCAGCACACCCAGTTCTTCGCCCAGGGCCTCTGCGGCTTCCAGCACGGCGGGGCGGTCGGAATAGACTGAGGATGTGATCGCCCCTTTCGCCGCAACGGTTGAGCGCCACGCCTCCAAGGCGCCATCAATGCCATCACAAGCGATGATGAAAGTGATTGGGCCGAACAGTTCGGTTTCATATTTCTGACGTTCCGCCGCATCAATCGCCAGGATCAGGGGCGTATGAACGCGGGCATCGGGGAAATCGGGATGGTCGATCTTCTGACTGTCCAGCAATACCTTGCCCAGACTGCGCGCCGTGTCGATCCTCGCGGCGGTATCCGGCGACTGGATCGCGCCCAGCACATGAACCGCGCGAGCGGGGTCGCTGTTGAATTTACCCACCGCGCCTGCAATTGCCTCTGCAACCGCCTCGAAGCTCATCTTCTCCCCCGCGACCGTTATGCCGTCCTTGGGGATAAATATATTCTGGGGCGTCGTACACATCTGCCCGGAAAACAGGGACAGGGTGAAGGCAAGGTTGCGACACAGGCCCTTCAGATTGTCGAAATCATCAATCACGACAGCGTTCACACCGGCCTTTTCCGTATAGACCTGCGCCTGCTTTGCCTTCTGTTCCAACCATTCGCCAAAGAAGTTGGAGCCCGTGAAATCAATCAGCTTTACCTCGGGTCGTGTGCAAAGGTCCTGCCCTACGGGCGCCGCACGGGTGTCCGTCTGTAACAGCACCAGATTCGGGTCAAAGCCTGCGTCTTGCAACACATCGCGCATGATCCGTACAGAAATTGCCAGCGGCAGAACCGCGGTGGGATGCGGTTTTACGATCACAGGATTTCCCGTGACCAGTGACGCCATGATGCCGGGATACCCGTTCCAGGTCGGGAAGGTCGAAACCCCCACGGTGACCGCGACACCCTTTGGCATGATGCGATAGCGCTTTTCCAGGATCAGAGACGGATTCTTACCCTGGGGCTTCTCCCAACGGACCTGCTCCGGGATGGCCGATTGCAGCGCATAGGCCTGAGTTATTGCCTCAAGGCCGCGATCCTGCGCATGGGGGCCGCCTGCCTGAAACGCCATCATGAACGCCTGACCCGTTGTATGCATCACGGCATGGGCCATTTCAAAACTGCGTTGGTTGATGCGATGCAGGATCTCCAGACACACACCGGTTCGCATATCAGGTCCGGCATCACGCCACGCCTTCATGCCTGCTTTTGCTGCTGCCAGTGCTGTATCGGTATCCAGCGCCGTGTAAGACAGGTCCATCGCAATACCATAGGGGGACGTCTCGTCAGAGGCGATCACCCCATCGCCTGGATGTCCAGGCAGATCAAAGGCTTTTCCCAGATATGCTTTAAAGGCAGCTTCCCCGTCCTCTGCGGCGGTTTCGCCATAGATCGACCCGCTGGCCCGTTCTGAATAGGGAGTCCAATAGTCGCGATCCCGCAGGGCCGCGAGGGCCTGGCTCAGGGTTTCGCGATGCGCATCGAAATAGTTGGTCGCCATGGGAAACTCCTCCAGTTAGGGTCATCTGGCGCAGCATTGTCCAGATGGCGGCAGTCTTTTTGTCGGCGCGACGTGATACCAAATTCCTTGCAGTCTGTCTAATCTTGTATCATTTTGAACGCAAAGACAGACACAACAAACTAATAGTCCTGGGAAGGAAGCAGACGACAATGACCTACGAAACCATTCTCTTTGAGGTTTCTGATAATATTGGGACGATCACGCTCAATCGTCCGGACAAGCTGAATTCCTTCAATAGCCAAATGCATGCTGAAATGGCCGATGTGCTGCAACGCGCCATCGCCGAAGACGGCATTCGCTGTCTTGTCCTGACCG
The DNA here is from genome assembly GCF_048892525.1 of Hwanghaeella sp. LZ110. Lineage (NCBI taxonomy): Bacteria > Pseudomonadati > Pseudomonadota > Alphaproteobacteria > Rhodospirillales > Aestuariispiraceae > Hwanghaeella > Hwanghaeella sp. LZ110. The sequence goes on from NZ_JBLZHT010000004.1 coordinate 385,697, forward strand.
GTGCGGGGCGGGGCTTCTGTGCGGGTCAGGACCTATCAGACCGGCGCATGGATCCAAATAACCCCAATGCTGAACCACCGGATTTAGGTGAAACTCTGGAACATCTCTATAATCCGTTGATCCGTGCCATTTCCGGGATGGATATCCCCGTCGTCTGCGCCGTGAATGGTGTAGCCGCTGGTGCTGGCGCGAATGTCGCTCTGGCTTGCGATATCGTTGTGGCTGCGAAATCAGCCAGTTTTATTCAGGCATTCTGCAAGCTGGGTCTGGTGCCCGATGCGGGCGGGACCTGGTCCCTGACCCATCGTGTCGGGGTCGCCCGGGCGAAAGGCCTGGCGCTGCTGGGAGAGAAACTGCCCGCAGAGACCGCCGCCGATTGGGGACTGATCTGGAAATGTGTGGAAGATGATGCGTTGTTGAGCACGGCGCGGGATATCGCACTGGGACTGGCAAAAGGACCAACTTTTGGCTATGGCCTAACGAAACGCGCCATCCTCGCGGCCGCCCATAACAGCCTGGAAACACAGCTGGACATGGAACGCGACAGCCAGCGCAAAGCCGGTCGCAGCCATGATTACCGCGAGGGTGTTATGGCATTCCTGGAAAAACGCCCACCCGTCTTTACCGGAAAGTGAGGTGTCATGACAAATGCCCTCTCCCCCCAAGAAGTCGCCGAACGCATCGCTGAAGTGATGTTTGCGAATGATACAGCCAGCCAGGCATTGGGCATGGAAATTCAAGCCGTCGCACCGGGCTATGCGAAACTCAGTATGACCGTTCGGGAAGACATGTTGAACGGCCACAAGACGTGCCATGGCGGCATGTTGTTCGCGCTAGCAGACAGTGCATTCGCATTCGGCTGCAACGCCTACAACAAGATCACTGTGGCCCAGGGATGCGAAATCACCTATCTGGCCCCGGGACGATTTGGCGATATTCTTACAGCGGAATGCCAGGAACAGGCCCTCGCCGGGCGCAGCGGCGTCTATGATGTCAAAATCACCAATCAGGCAGGCGTTTCCATCGCCTTGTTTCGCGGCAAATCCCGCCGGATTTCCGGGGATGTTATCCCGGGCCTGACACCGGAAGACCCGCCCCGTCCGTAAAGCCAAGCCTGCTGACTGGTGAAAATCGAGGATCCTATGACAGATCGCATTCAAGGTTTGCATCCTATTGAAACCGCCAGCCTGGACGAAATTCAGGCCCTTCAGTTACAGCGTCTGAAAGCCACGCTGCAACACGCCTATGATCGCATCCCCCACTACAAGAAAAGTTTCGATGCGGTGGGCATTCATCCAGATGATGTAACCAACCTTTCGGATCTGGCTAAGTTTCCCTTTTTGATGAAGGACGACCTGCGTGCCAATTATCCCTTTGGCATGTTTGCCTATCCAACCGATCAATTGGCGCGCATCCATGCCTCTTCCGGCACGACGGGAAAGCCCACCGTGGTGGGCTATACCCAGAATGATGTCTCCATGTGGGCCGATGTCATGGCCCGATCGCTCTATGCCGCTGGCGCACGCAAGGGGATGAAGGTTCATGTGGCCTATGGCTATGGCCTGTTCACCGGCGGTCTGGGTGCACATTACGGGGCCGAACGGCTGGGCTGTCTGGTGATCCCGATGTCTGGTGGACAGACCGAAAAGCAGGTTCAATTGATCGCTGACTTCCAGCCCGAAGTCATCATGGTCACGCCCTCCTATATGCTGGCCCTGGCCGATGAAATGGACCGGCAAGGCATGACCAAGGACACATGCTCCCTGCGCTATGGGATATTCGGGGCTGAGCCATGGACCAATGAGATGCGCAGTTCTATTGAAGCCCGGACCGGACTATCCGCTGTGGATATTTATGGCCTGTCAGAAGTGATAGGACCCGGCGTTTCCTGCGAATGTGTCGAAACCAAAGACGGATTGCATCTGTGGGAAGATCATTTCTATCCGGAAATCATCAATCCGGAAACGGGTGAGGTATTACCAGACGGAGAGTTCGGGGAGTTGGTCTTCACCAGCCTGACAAAAGAGGCGCTGCCCATCATTCGCTATCGTACCCGCGACCTGACGCGCCTGTTACCCGGCACTGCGCGCAGCATGCGCCGAATGGAAAAGGTTACAGGGCGCACCGACAATATGCTGATCATTCGGGGCGTAAATGTTTTCCCGACGCAGATTGAGGAACTGATCCTGAAAGATGCACGATTGGCACCCCACTATGTTCTTGAAATTACTCGCAATGGGGCGATGGACACATTGACCGTGAAGGTTGAGGGAAATCCAAAATCTGACGAAGACGCCCGAACAGGCGCAGCCAGAGACTTAACCCATAAAATCAAAACCTTCATCGGAGTCACTGCCAGTGTGAATGTTCTAACGCAAGGGGCTGTGGAACGCTCGATTGGCAAGGCGAAGCGGGTCATTGATCTGCGAAAGATGTAATCCAGTGCCGACCGATGCACTGACACAATATATCGAACAGGAAAGACCCCGCGCGAAGTCTTTAATCGTCACTGTCTATGGCGATGCGCTTTTGCCCTATGGCGGCGCATGCTGGCTTGGGGAATTGATTGATCTGGTCGCCCCATTGGGCCTGAATGAACGCATGACCCGCACCGCTGTGTTCCGACTGGTGCAGGATGGAACCCTGGAGGCGGAACGAATAGGCCGCCGCAGCCGCTATACCCTGACACGCAGGGGCCGCCGGCAATTTGATTCCGCACAGGCCCGCATTTATGCGTCCGGCCCCCCGGCGCGGGATGGGCGATGGACGTTCATCATCCTGCCGGACGCCCTGGCACCCGGACAACGCGACAGCCTGGATCAACGCCTGGGCTGGCAGGGTTTCGCACGCCTGAGCCCTGGTCTGCTGGGCGCAGCGCGCGGGGATGCTACACAAATCGCTCAGGATACTCTGGATGACCTGTCCCTGACGGATGACTGTGCCGTCTTTAGCGCAGAAGCCACAGCCGCCAATGGATTGCTGTCATTGGCCGCGCGCGCTTGGCCGCTGGAAGAGATCGCCGCAGACTATTCTGCATTCGTGAAGCATTTTCAGCCCGTCCTGCAGGATGCCGATCAATTGGTTGGAGAAAGTGCCTTCGTGGCCCGCATTCTATTGATCCATGCCTATCGGCGGACCCTGTTGCGTGATCCCGCCCTGCCCGACGATCTGCTGCCGGAAGATTGGCCGGGCACGAAAGCCCGCGCGCTGGCACGGGACTTATATCATCACCTTTCCCAGGCGACAGATCAGTATCTTAGGGCCAATCTGGAAATTGAAATGCCTGCGCAGAACAGCATCATCCGCTTTGGCTGATGATGGCGTGGCTGGTTGCGACATTCCGTCCGTGACGGGTTTGTTGCAGAAACTGGAAAAAAGACCATACTACCTGAACAAATCAACGATTCATCCACATCAATAGCATGGGATTAGTGCTAATGAGCGATCATCAAACCACCGCCTGGAAAACGCCGGATGCAGATATTGAACTGTTCGCGACGGGCCTGTATCGCGCCCGTGGGGCATCTGCAAAAGAAATGGCGATGGCCCGGGCCAGGACCTACAAGGAAGTTGGTGATCGCGAAGGCCACCGGGTCTGGCGCGCTGTCGCAGACCGTGTCGACAAAGCGCATAAACGCGCGAATTAGTCACAGTTTTCATCAGATTTTAAACACCGCTGCCGCCTAATTTTGCAGCATCACGTCTGGCTTGCTATGGTCCCGACCATGACAAAGACACAGCCGGAAATCTTCTATACCGACCCCCGTTTAGCGCAGGTTTATGATACTCTGAACCCATGGGCGGCGGATCAGCAATTCTATACGGAATTGGCGGGACATCTACCCAAACGTATCCTTGATATGGGGTGTGGAACAGGACTGCTGGCCGTCGAACTGGCGCGGCGCGGTCATACGGTGATCGGTGCCGATCCGGCCGCCGCAATGCTGGACATCGCCCGGAACCGCCCCGATGGAGACCGTGTGACATGGTATTTGGCGGATGCATCCAGCCTGACCTTGTCAGATCCCGTTGATCTGATCGTCATGTCGGGCCATGCCTTTCAAGTCTTCCTGAATGATGTGGATGTCGAGGCCGCGCTGAACAACTATTTCAAGCTTCTGGCCCCGGATGGCACACTGGCCTTCGAAACACGCAATCCGGCCTATTCAAGTTGGCGCAAATGGACGCCCGATATCAGCTATGAAGAGATCACCGTAGACGGAATCGGGACCGTTGCGGTGCATAACGACATTGTTGAAGGGTCACGCAACCGTGTTTCTTATGAAACCCATTTTGCTTTCCCGGATGGGACAAAGCATGTGGGAATAGGCCATTTGCGCTACTTAGAGGTTGATGAGGTCACTGCGCATTTGAACAAGGCCGGATTTGCCAAAATCGCCCTTTATGGCGACTGGGATGGCAACCCTGTCGCTGATGATCGCCCGGAAATTATTGCGGTTGCCCAGAAAAGCTGACCAAAGTGCGGATCATACCATCATCATTGCCGGGACAAGACTCCTGATATAGTGTCTGCATCAGAAGACGTTCCAACATCTTGCGAGTGGCAGGCAATGGTCGACATACCAATCCTGATCCTGAACGGACCAAACCTGAACATGCTGGGCAAGCGTGAACCGGCAATCTATGGGGCGACCACCCTGGCCAATCTGGAAGCCGACTGCCGGGATGCGGGAGAACGGTTTGGCCTTACGGTCGATTGCCGACAATCAAATTATGAAGGCCAGTTGATTGATTGGTGCCATGAAGCACGTGAATCTCATCGCGGGATAATCATCAATGCCGGTGGGCTGACCCATACATCTGTTGCCTTGCGGGATGCGTTAAGTGTGGCGGAATTGCCAATCATTGAAGTGCATATCTCAAACATTCATGCGCGGGAAGAATTCCGCCATCACAGTATGATCGCACCTATTGCGGTGGGTATGATTTGTGGACTGGGAACAACGGGCTATCGCCTGGCCCTGGAGGCCATGGCGGAGATCGTTGCTGACATTGAGGCGTGATCACGCCTTTTCTGAGCGCCCGAAGCCTAGTACAAGGGTGTTGGACTTACAGTAATTGATAAAGGGATGGGTTGCCCCGATGGCGAAACTCGACGTCGATATTGAACTAATCGAAAAACTGGCGGACCTGATGGCTGACAAAGGCCTGACGGAACTGGTTGTTGAAGAAGATGATACGAAACTGCGGTTGCAGCGCGGAGGTGGCGCGCCGGTTTATGCGGCGGGCCCCGCCCCAATTCCGGCTGCAGCGCCCAGTGCTGCCGTGGCGGCACCCACAGCGGAAACCGCAGGCAATCATCCAGGTGCGATAAAGGCACCGATGGTGGGCACGGCCTATCTGTCGCCCCAGCCAGGCGCAGCAAACTTCGTTTCTGTCGGGGCCAAGGTTGCCGCGGGCGATACAGTCCTGATCATCGAGGCGATGAAGGTGATGAACCAGATTCCCGCCCCAAAGGCCGGTACTGTGACACAGATCCTGGTGGCAGATGGCGAACCGGTGGAATTCGGTGAAGCCCTGTTGGTCATCGAATGACGACCTGGAGCTGACGCCACATGTTTGAAAAGGTACTCATCGCAAATCGCGGCGAAATCGCGCTTAGAATCCATCGCGCCTGTAAGGAAATGGGCATTCAGACGGTGGCGGTGCATTCTACGGCTGATACCGATGCCATGCATGTCCGACTGGCGGATGAAGCGATCTGTATCGGCCCTCCCCCTATTAAGGATAGCTATCTCAACATTCCAGCAATCCTGACCGCCGCAACGCTGACCCGGGCCGATGCAATTCATCCAGGCGTCGGTTTCCTGTCAGAAAACGCCCGTTTCGCGCAGATGGTGGAAGATCACGGCATCACCTTTATCGGCCCGACACCAGAGCATATTAGCATGATGGGCGATAAGGTTGCGGCAAAGGACGCCGCAAAGCGTCTGGGCATTCCAGTAGTTCCAGGATCGGATGGATCGGTCGATACCGAAGAGGATGCCCTGCGACTGGCTCAGGAAATTGGCTTTCCGCTGATTATCAAGGCAGCCTCTGGCGGCGGTGGACGCGGCATGAAAGTCGCCAATAAGCTGGAAGATGTGGCACAAACCTGGGCCATGTGCCGAAGTGAGGCCAAGGCCGCTTTCCTAGATGAAACGGTATACATGGAGCGGTATTTGAGCCGCCCCCGCCATATCGAAGTTCAGGTTCTGGGCGACGGCAAGGGTAACAGCATCAACCTGGGTGAGCGCGATTGCTCCATCCAGCGTCGCCACCAGAAAGTCATTGAAGAAGCCCCCTCACCGGCGCTGAATACCGCACAGCGCAAACAGATCGGCGACATCGTTAATACCGCGATTGCAAAGCTGAGCTACCGCGGCGCGGGCACAATTGAATTCCTGTATGAAGATGGTGAATTCTTTTTCATCGAGATGAACACGCGCATTCAGGTCGAACATCCGATTTCTGAAATGGTCTGTGGCATAGATTTGGTGCGTGAACAGATCAAAGTCGCTGCGGGTATGTCGCTAAGCTATACGCAAGACCAAATTAAAATCAGCGGCCATGCCATAGAATGCCGCATCACGGCGGAAAATCCCGAAACCTTTATGCCAACCCCGGGCCGAATCACCGACTACCATGCCCCCGGTGGCCTGGGCGTTCGCGTCGACAGCCAATTGTATTCCGGATATCACGTCCCCCCCTATTATGACAGCCTGGTATCCAAGCTGATTACGCATGGCGCCAACCGCAATGAATGCCTGATGCGGATGCGCCGGGCCTTGGATGAATATGTCATTGGCGGGATCAGCACGACCATTCCCTTGCATCAGAAAATTATTGCGCAGAAGCGCTTTATTGACGGAGACTATGACATCCATTGGCTGGAAAAATGGATGGGCCTGAAATAAGACGCTGGTCCAGTCCAGCGGCCTGAAAAGCGCGAAACGCGTGTCAAAGGGGCAGTATGGAACCGCTTGACCTAACGCCTGATATGCTGTTGCGCGCCTATGCCATTGGGGTGTTTCCCATGGCCGAAGACAGGGATGATCCAGACCTTTTCTGGATTGATCCCCGCATTCGGGGTGTCATCCCACTGGATGGATTTCACGTCCCCAAGCGCCTTGCAAAGACCCTGCGTTCAAATCGATATCGCGTAACCTTTGATCGAGATTTCGAAGGAGTCATGGATGGTTGTGCAGAAGCGTCGGACCGTCGCCCGCGCACCTGGATCAATGACAAGATTTTAACCCTGTACACCGCGCTGCATCGCATGGATCATGCCCATTCCGTTGAGGTCTGGGATGGCGATCGATTGATTGGTGGATTGTACGGTGTCACCCTGGGCAGCGCCTATTTTGGCGAAAGCATGTTTTCCCGCGAACGCGATGCCAGCAAAATTGCCCTATGCCATCTGGTCGCCCGCCTGACCTTTGCCGGGTTCCGCCTGTTGGACACACAGTTTGTGACAAAGCATCTGGAACGGTTTGGGGCGAAAGAAGTCCCCCGAAGCGATTATCGCACCCTACTATCCGAAGCCTTAAATTACGACGCCGGGTTCTTCGCGCATTACGAAGAGGGTGAAATTTCTAGGTATCTACTGCAGGCCTAAATGATCGGCCACGCCTGCCATGTCCTGGGCCAGATCTGATGCCCCGGCGGCGCGCAATTCATCGGGATCCGTATCGCGGCAAAACCCGATCACCCGCATCCCGGCTGCGACTGCGGCCCGAACGCCGGTTGTTGAATCTTCGATCACAGTGACCTTTTCGACCGGCCACCCCATTGTTGCTGCCGCATGCAGGAACAAATCTGGAAAGGGCTTTGGTCTTTCGACCATATCAGCGGAAAAAATGCGCCCCTCAAACCGATCCCAAAGGCCGCTGCGGCCCATACTGATGCGCATTTTTGCGACCGAGGCCTGGCTGGCGACACAGTATTGAAGTCCCCGCGCGATCAGTTGGTCCACAACATCTGAAACACCGGGGATGGCCTCAGCCTCCTCTTCCAGGGCCGCAAATTGCCGGGCAAAAAACTGATCCAACCAGTCATCGGGTAGTTTCAGATTGAATTCAGCCTCAATCAAAGGCGGCAGGGACCGGATGCGCCCCCCTTTATACCGACGGATCGAGTCTTCTGTCGTCATCGGATACCCAGCACTGGTGATCTGTTCCGCCAGGATCCGGTTGGACAGGCGCTCCGTATCAACCAGAACGCCATCGCAATCAAAGATGATCACAGAATTTTCCGGAACGAATTGGTGATGGGATAACGGCGCTCTCGCCCAAAAGACCGCGCCGTGATCTTAACCCCCGGTGGCGCCTGGCGACGCTTATATTCTGCCAGGTCCAGCATGCGCCAGACCCGTTGCACCAATTCCGGTGCATGCCCCCGTTGGGCTATTTCCGGCACTGACATTTCCTTCTCTATCAGGCAATGCAGGATATCGTCCAACTGATCATAGGGGGGCAGCGTGTCCGCATCCTGTTGATCGGGTTTCAGTTCCGCCGAGGGGGGTTTGGTAATGATCCGCTGGGGCATGACTGGGCCCCTTGGGCCTTTTAGAAGCGTATCATTCCCGCTGGACAGCCCCTTGTTACGCCATTCGCACAGGGCGAATACATCGGTTTTATAGATATCCTTCAGCACCGAAAAGCCACCGCACATATCCCCATACAGCGTTGCGTATCCTGTCGACATTTCTGACTTGTTGCCGGTTGTCAGCACCATTGCGCCCAGCTTGTTGGATATCGCCATCAGGGTCACACCCCGGGATCGGGATTGGATATTCTCCTCTGTCACGCCACTTTCCGTGTTTCCGAAAAGCGGGGTCAGCATCTGCTGAAAGGCATCCATCGCAGGCCCGATATTGACCTGATCCAGACGGGTTCCCAGCAGGGCACAGGCCGCCGCCGCATCATCCAGACTGTCCTGACTGGTATAGGGGGATGGCATCATCACACAATGAACCGCATCGGGACCCAGCGCATCAACGGCAACCGCGGCAGACAAGGCACTGTCGATTCCACCGGACATGCCCAGGACAACGCCAGGAAAACCATTCTTCTGAACATAATCGCGCAGCCCCAGAACCATGGCGCGATAGATCGATTCCAACCGTTCCGGCGGGGCGGTTTGATCCCCTGGCAAACATTTCCAGCCAGTATCCGACCGTTCGAAGGTCGCAATCGACATGCAACTTTCGTAAGCTGGCATCTGAATTGCCAGGCTGAAATCTGCATTCACGACAAAGGACGCCCCGTCATAGACCAGTTCGTCCTGTCCCCCGACCTGATTCAGATAGGCCAGCGGCAAGCCACTTTCCGTGACCCGTTCCATCACCAATTGCAGACGTACATCTTCCTTGGCGTCATCATAGGGGCTGCCATTGGGGACCAGCAGTATTTCTGCACCGGATTCCTCCAGACATTCAATAACATCGGGTGTCCAGATATCCTCACAGATCGGCACGCCAATGCGCACGCCTCTGATATTCATCGGCCCCGGCAAAGGGCCGGACTGAAACACACGCTTTTCGTCGAAAACGCCATAATTTGGCAGGTCATATTTATAGCGTTCTGTCACGATGCGACCGCCAGATAACAATAGGACCGCGTTATACGCCAGTTTACCAGGCGCTTCCCCCCGCCAGGGAGTCGTCAACAGGACATCCGGGCCACCGTCTGCCGTTTCAGCAGCCAAGGCAGCGGTGGCTTCTTCCAGCTTGTCCAGAAAGAATGGCTTCAATACCAGGTCTTCCGGCTGATAACCCGACAGGAATAATTCCGGCAGCAATAATAGATCCGCACCGGCCTGCGCCGCCTGGGCCCGGGCGTCGCGCACCATTTGCGCATTGCCCGCAATATCCCCGACCGTCGGGTTCAATTGCGCCAGGGCGACAACAAAACGATCCGTCATTGAATTCTTTCCTTATATTGAGGGGCTGTTTCACCCACATTCATGGTGACTATCTTGCTCGCACCGCTTGAAATCAACCCCCAGCAAGGCGATACCTATACCGTGACGCAACAAAGGATCTGACATGGCCAAGGACGACCAGACAAAAGGGACCGCCCCACACAGCGCATCCCACAGTGCGGGGGCTGAGAAACTGGGAGAATTTGCCCAGACCATCAGTCAGTTGCTGGCCGATCGCTTGGCTGCACAGGCGACCAAGGGGGACGGTAAACTGGCGTCCCGTGACATCAATGCCGTCCTGAATTCCTACACATACGACAATGACAGTATCTTACGCGGGCTGTGCGATTCGACCTGGATCGGTCTGCAGCATCACTTTGAAGACGCGTTCTATGCCCAAATGCGAAAGTTCCCGCTGGAACGGTTGATTGTTGCGCGCTTCGTGCATTTGCTACCCGAACGCGGCGAAGCGCCTGTGCCAGGCCGAACACTATCGCGACGCATGATCCCCGCCTTTATTCAGGCCCTGCATCAAATGGTCGGCCCTGAACTGTTTGAAGAATATGAAGAACGCGCCCGTACCATGGTTGAAACCCTGCGCGCGCAAGAAGGCCAATCGCTGGATTGGGACAGCCTGCACGAACGCCCGATGGCCAAGATATTGGTCAATGACATCCTGATCTATATCACGCGCTATTTTATGGATATCAGCAAACGCCGAACCTGGATGGTCAGTTATTTTGATCGGGTAATGCCGCCGGGCAAGAGTAACGAGGAGCGGGCCTGGAGTTTCGGCGATCTGGAATTCCACAAGCTGATGGCCGCCCTGTATAGGGAACTGGCCGAAACCCTGTTCGACAAAAAGGGGCGACAACATCTGGAAGAGCGCTATGACGCCGCCAGCCTGTCGCAACTGGAACAGGTTCTGGCCGGGCTGGCGCAGGATCAGAAGCGCGTCCTGCACGGAAACTGAACCTGGCGCATTGAACAAGGCTTTCGGGTTATTGCGCCATGAAAGCGTGAAACATCTTCTCAACCGGATCTTTATTCAAATCCCGTGCGATGATCACCAGACGCGATGATGGCGTCTCTCCCTCTGCCCAGCCCGCCAGCAGGGCCGGTGGATGAAAAACATGCTGAACGCCATGGACCGCAACGGGCCCATCGACCTCCGCCACATATAAAATCCCCTTCATGCGCAACAGGTTTGCGCCATGGGTGGCAATCAGCGCCTCAATCCAGTCAACGAAAGCATCCCAGGCAATGGGGGCATCATATCGGATGACGAAGGATCGGATACGGTCGTCATGACGGTTCCTGTCATGGTCATGATGATGGCCATGAGTATGATCGTGGGGATGGCCGTGCTGCGATGCCTGGTCATAGGCTTCTTCCGCCAGCCATTGGGCAACATCGGGTGTCTTGGTACCCGGATCATAAAGGCCCGTGCCAAACAGCGCATCGGGCGCAATATCCCCCTGGATCACCGACAAGACGGGGGCCGCCGGATTGATAACCCGCAGCCTTTCCATCAGATCGGATTCCTGTTCCATCAAATCCGTCTTGGTCAACAGGATACGATCGGCGACGGCGGCCTGTTTCACGGCTTCCGGCTGCGCATCCAGGGTCGCGGACCCATTCACGGCGTCCACCGTGGTAATGACCCCATCCAGCCGATATCGGGTGGAAATAACCGGATCAGTCATCAGGGTATGCAGGATGGGTGCTGGATCAGCCAGACCCGTGGTTTCAATCACGACCCGATTAAAGGCAGGAATTTCGTTGTTCCAGCGCCGCTTGATCAGGCTCCTCAATGTTTCGATCAAGTCCCCCCGAATGGTGCAGCACAAACAGCCGGACTCCATCACAACCATATCTTCGCTGGCAGTTTCAACCAGCAGGTTGTCGATCCCGACCTCCCCGAATTCATTAATGATCACAGCCGTCTGGCCCATGTCCGGATGCTTCAACAGGGCGTTTAGAACCGTGGTCTTACCCGACCCCAGAAACCCCGTCAGTACACTGACCGGCAGGCGTTCTGGCCCGGCAGAAGAATCTGGTGAATTGGCCGTATCGTTCTGCATCACACTCTCCAAGGAAGCGGGCTGGATTTACGCTGGAGTTACCGTGTAGGGTCTCCGCATCACAATTTCAATCGAAAGCCCATATCATGACCGACCTGATCCATCTGACCGCCTGCGCCGCCGTTGACATGCTGAAGGCGGGAGACGTCACGCCACAGGAAATGCTGGACGCAGCCTTTGACCGGATAGAGGCGGTGGATGGTGCCGTTAATGCGACGCCCATTCTGTGCAGAGAGCGGGCACAACAGCAGGCGAAAACCGCATCCCGCAATACTTTGTTGGCGGGTCTGCCCGTTGGGATCAAGGACCTCAGTGAGGTGGAAGGCGTTCGCTGTACCTATGGCTCCCCCATCTTCAAGGATTACATCCCCAATTTCTCAGACATTCCCGTCGTTAATTTGGAACGGCATGGCGCCGTCCTGATTGGGAAAACCAACACGCCGGAATTTGGGGCTGGGGCAAACACGTTCAATGCCGTCTTTGGGATCACGCGAAACCCCTGGGATCTTTCCAAAAGCTGCGCCGGGTCATCGGGCGGATCTGCTGTTGCCCTGGCGACAGGGCAATGCTGGCTGGCCAGTGGGTCCGACCTAGGGGGCAGCCTGCGCACGCCTGCCAGCTTTTGTGGCATCGTTGGGCTGCGTCCCAGTCCGGGCCGCGTGCCCCGTCTTAATCCGGGTGACCCGTTTGGCACCATGAGCGTTGAGGGACCCATGGGGCGCACCGTGGAAGACACCGCGCTGATGCTGGACGCCATGGCGGGTCAGGACCCCCGCGATCCGATCAGCCAGCCGCTGCCTCATACCAGCTTTCGCCAAACCTGTCGCACAGGCGCCCCGCCCCGCCGGATCGCCTACAGTCTGGATCTGGGCGGAATCATTCCCGTCGATCCAGCCGTGGAACAAGTCTTTAACAACGCGCTGAAACAATTGGAAGATATGGGTGTAGAACTGGTCGAAACCTGCCCGGATTTCAGCAATGCGATTGAGGCTTTCAAGATATTGCGCGGCCTGGGATTCGTGAACGGACAGCGTGAAAATTACGAAAAGCACCGCAATCTATTGAAAGACGATGTGATCTGGAATTATGAATACGGGCGCAGCCTGACCGCCGAAGACATTGCCCAGGCACAGCGCTGGCGTGGGGCCATTCATGCCGATGCGGTGCGTCTGTTCACCCAACAGGATTTCGACGCCTTCCTGTGCCCGACAGCCATCGTGCCCCCCTACCCGGCAGAGCAGTTATGGGTCGATCAGGTGAATGGCCAGACATTCGATAACTATATCCATTGGCTGGCCATGGTCTCTGCCATCACCCTGACTGGCTTGCCTGCGATCTCCGTTCCTGCGGGATTTACAGAAGACGGCCTGCCCGTTGGCGTGCAACTGGTTGGTGCCCCCTTCAGTGAGGGACGCTTGCTGGCCCATGCACGGCATTTCGAATCAGCAACCGGTCTAGCAACCGCTGTTCCCATTGATCCAAAGGGAGTCCTTGCTGTCACGTCTTCCTGACTTGCCGCGTTGCACAACAACGTTTAGGTTTGCGATGCAATAAAGCCGCTTTGTGAAGACTTTCAGTGACGCCCAGACCCTATTTTGAGGAGCTTTCCATGGACAGCCCGCGTTTGCACACCGATCTGAATGGTTTCTTTATCGAAGACCTTTACGTTGGCATGACGGCGATCTTTGCCAAGACGATCACAGAAGCGGACATTGTGCTGTTTTCCGGGGTGACGGGTGATATGAACCCCGTCCATGTGAATGAGGAATTCGCCGCCGACACAATGTTCAAGGGCCGCATCGCCCATGGGATGCTAACTGCCAGCCTGATCTCCACCGTTCTGGGTATGAAAATGCCAGGGCCGGGCTGTATCTATCTGAGCCAGGACCTGAAATTCCTGGCCCCTGTGCGCGCTGGCGATACCGTGACGGCAAAGGCGGTAATCCTGGAAATCATCCCGGAAAAAAAGCGGATCGTGTGCAAGACCACCGCCTCCGTCGGGGAGAAGCTGGTTTGCGACGGACAAGCCAAGATGATGGTGCGCAGCCGCGTCGAGGAAGAGGCTAAGGCCGCAAAAGCCTAAGACATCATGTGCAGGCGCATGATGACCTAATTTGCCTGACGCGCTTCTATCGTTGGCACTGCGAAATCCAGAATGACTTTTGTCGGGACTTTCCAGGCATCCGGTTTGTTATAGTTCCCAGCATAAATGACAACCACCATATCCCTGTCAGGATTGACCGTCAGGCGCTGCCCGCCATTGCCAAAGCCAGCGAACCAATCCGGTGGCGTGCCATCGTCAGCCAACCACCACAGGAAACCGTATCGCAAATTCAACGACGTCTCGATGCTGGGGGTCAGCGATTGCTCAATCCATTCCGCCTGAACGATCTGGTTTCCCTGCCAGATCCCCTTATCAATCATCAGGCGCCCGATCTTTGCCAGATCATGGGTCGTCAGACGCAGCCCGGACGAGGCCCCCGTTTTTCCGTTCGACAGTTTCTGCCACTCAAAATCGGTAATGCCTAAAGGATCAAACAGCTTCTGTTTTGCGTAAACATCCAACGGCACTCCCGTCCCTCTGACGATTAAGGCACCGACAAGGGAAGCCGCCCCGCCGCTATATGTCCAATGTGTACCAGGGGAATACAGAACTGGCTGTTCCAGGGCATAGCGTTCGCGGTCCGGCGCATAAGCCATTGCAATTTCACTATTCCGCGTACTGGTATAGGGCGCTGTTTCATCCCATTCCAATCCCATCGTCATGGTCAGGGCATGGCGCACCAGAATGTCCTTTCGGGCGGGATCTGCGATCAAATCCGGATAGTCCGGGAATTGCGCCATCAATGGCTCATCCAATCCCGGCACCAGACCTTCCGACAGGGCGATGCCATACAGCAAACCGGTAACGCTTTTTGTAATGCTGCGCACATCATGCAGGCTGGTTTGGCTATGATCGACACGGCCAATATCCAACCCTTGTCGCTGGTCAAAACCGGTAAAGTAAACTTCCGCAAGGGTCTCACCCCGATGCAAAATCAGGACGCTATGCAGCCCCTTTAACGTGCCTTGAGCAAACGAGTCTCTTATTTTCTGTGCCAGGTCGTTGTCTTGCGCAAGGGCCGCAGAAATGTTCAACGCTCCAAAACTGACTGCCACTGCCAGAAACTGCCGAACTCGCCCCATTTCATACTCCCATTCACAAAATAAAGCGCCGCTACCACACGCAGGAAGGTTTCACGCCTGCGCTTCAACCGCTATCTTCTGAGAATACTATAGCAGTCAGGAACGGTTTGCCTTCATGCAGATTTTTAGAGAACCCAAAGATTATCCATCAGAGCGTTTCGGCGCCGTGATTGTTCTGGGAAATTTTGATGGGGTGCATCGCGGCCATCAGTCCGTCATTGGCCAAGCCGCTGAATTCGCAGAGGCGCAGGGCCGTGACCTTGCTGTTCTAACTTTCGAGCCACATCCGCGTGAATTCTTTCGACCTGACGATCCTCCATTCCGGCTGACCCCGTTCTGGAACAAGGCGCATCTGCTGCAAGCCATTGGGATCGATTCGCTGATCTGCCTGAATTTCGACACGCCGCTGGCCAATCTGGATGCACAGGCCTTTATTGACGAAATTCTGGTGAAGGCCTTGGGAACCGGTGTTCTGGTGGTGGGCTATGATTTCAAATTCGGGAAGGGCCGCACCGGCGATACCGACACCTTGCGTGCCGACACACGCTTTGAAACCCGTATCATTGACCCTGCGGCGGCGGCAACGGGGGAAGTCTATTCTTCAACCCGCATTCGCGATTATCTGAAAAGTGGCGAACCGGGCCAGGCCGCTGCCTTGCTGGGTCGCCCTTTCGAGGTCGAGGGCGAGGTGCTGCACGGCGCTCAGATTGGCCGCACGATTGGTTTTCCAACCGCCAATTTGGATATGAGTGACTATATCCGCCCCGCCTATGGCGTCTATGCGGTTCGGGTCGGGGTAGAGACCGGGCGGGTTGGAGAGACCGTCTGGTGCGATGGTGTCGCCAATTTGGGCATGCGTCCCACTGTTGATGGCCTGAGTGAGAAATTCGAAGTGCACTTGTTTGATTTCGACCGCGATCTTTATGGCACGCATATGCGGGTAGCCCTGATTGAATTCATCCGGGGGGAACGTAAGTTCGACGGCCTGGATGCCTTAAAGGCGCAGATTACAAAAGACTGTCACGCGGCCAAAATCATCCTGGACAACCGCGCCGCGGGCGCGTGATAGTTTGGTTTTTTTTACGCTTACGCGGGCGCGTGATAGTTTGGTTTTTTTACGCTCACGCGGGCGCGTGATGCTGTGTTTATCTATGCTCACGCGTGCGCGTGATGCATTAGATCTCCCAGATCAGTTCTGACGGGCCAGACACAACATTCTGGCGATTCTGAGCCTTCACCCGGTTCGTCACCATACGCGTATGAAGCCCGGATATGATCCGACTGCCCGTCCTCTCAAAGGCAAAGGGCAACACCGCATGCACCAGGCAGCAAAGACCTGCCAGCAGCAAAGGGCCCGCAAAACTGAGCGCGGTTCCCATATGCTCTGTATATGTCTCCCCAACAGAGGATGGGTGCTGTGTGAAAGCGGTGCGGATCATCTTTTATCTCCTGTTCTGGCAGAACGATTTGTTTATTCAGAATAGTATCTACGATAATCGCTGGAATTTGTTTCTAAATATACTATTAAAAATGACTTTCTGTTAAATTTTATGCTATTATTTTAATATATAATGTAAAAATTCACCTAGGATGTATATCATGGATGCAATCGATCACCGAATTTTGGCCGCTTTGCAGGAAGATTCTGCGCTTTCTACCGCAGATCTGGCTGACAGGGTCGGCCTGTCCCCGACTCCCTGTTGGCGGCGGGTTCGACAATTGGAAACAGCGGGATACATTCGAAAGCGCGTCGCGCTGCTGGACCGTGACCTGCTGGGGGTTGGCACGACGGTCTTCGTGTCGATCCGCACCAAAACCCATGCGGCGGACTGGTTGACGAAATTTGCTAAAGTCGTTCAATCCATGCCCGAAGTCATTGAGTTCCACCGGATGAGCGGTGACATTGACTATCTGATGAAAGTCGTCGTGCCGGATATCCCCGCCTATGACGCCTTTTACAAGCGCCTGATTTCGGCCATTGATCTGTCAGATGTCTCCTCAAGCTTTGCAATGGAGGAAATCAAGGCAACGACAACGCTGCCCCTGACCTATTTAAAACAAGCCTGATGACCCTATATATAAGTGCAGATAACACAGCGATTAGGGAGAAAGACCATGGGTGATTTAATCAGCTTTACCTGTCCGGACGGGACGGAAGCCAAAGGCTATCTGGCGACAGCAACTGAGCCAAAAGGCAGCGTTGTCGTGCTGCAGGAATGGTGGGGCCTGAACGACCAAATCAAAGGTGTCGCAGATCGTTTCGCCGCAGCGGGCTATACCGCCCTGGCCCCCGACCTGTACGAAGGCCGGGTAACCCAGGATGCGGATGAGGCCAGCCATATGATGACCGGCCTGGACTGGGTTGGGGCGTCCGAACAGGATACCCGTGGCGCGGTTCAGTATTTGAAAGCCAAAACTGGCACAAAAACGGCTGTTATGGGGTTTTGCATGGGCGGTGCCCTGACCATCATCGCGGGCGTAAAGGTTCCTGAATGTGATGCCTGTGTATGCTTCTATGGCATCCCACCGAAAGAAGCCGCCGACCCCGCCAAAATCTCCGTGCCTTTCCAGGCCCATTTCGCCACCAAGGATGATTGGTGCACCCCACAAGCGGTTGAACAATTGCGCAAGGATATGGCCGGCGTGAAAAGCCCGGTTGATATTCACGAATACGACGGTGAACATGGATTTTTCAATGAAACCCGCGAGGTGTTCAATCGCAATGCAGCCGATGTAAGCTGGGAACGCACAATCAGTTTTCTAAACAAGGTTCTGTGACGCACCACAAACGGTATCAGGTGACAGCACCCCACCCGCCTCCGCGGGTATGAGGAGTGGGCAAAGGTTAACCGCAGAGGGCGTAGAGGAACTGGTGCCCTATAACTTTCCACGTCTGACCTTCAACACCACCCTCCCCCTTCGAGACGCTACGCTCCTCTGGGTGAGGGTGCCTTTGGCGTCAACATCGTCACCCCGGACACCGATCCGGGGTCCAGGGCGGCTGGCGCGATTGGTGCCTGTGGCTCTGGATATCAGCAGGGAACTGACAATCCCACCAATCGTCTCATTCTCATCCTGAGGAGGCGCGGCAGCGCCGTCTCGAAGGAGGGGCTGTAAGTTCGGTGCTTACAGAGGGCTCCCCCTTCGAGACGCTACGCTCCTCAGGGTGAGGGTGTCTTTGGCGTCAACATCGTCATCCCGGACACCGATCCGGGGTCCAGGGCGGCAGTCATGGGTGTTGGGGGTCGCGTGCGATATCAGCGAAACACAATACTACTGAGAGTCGAAAAAACACGACGTTAGGACATTGATTTAACGAATAATTCAAGTAATCTCCCGAAATGTCATCAAGCTATCGCCTTCACAGTGGCACAGCGCCGCTTCTCGTCAGTGTTCCCCACTCAGGAACAGCTGTACCCAAAGATATCTCGAATCGACTGACGGATGCGGCCAAGCCGCTGCCAGATACCGACTGGCATGTGGATCGGCTGTATGATTTTGCCGCCGACATGGGGGCCTCTGTGCTTGTCGCGGAATATTCGCGGTACGTCATTGATCTTAATCGACCCCCCGATGATGAAAATCTGTATCCGGGAAAGGCGACAACAGGGTTGGTTCCGGTTGATACTTTCTCAGGCGATGCGATTTATCAGGATGATATTGATCCTGATATGGCCGAAGTCATGGGGCGGATCGATGGGTATTGGATGCCCTATCACACGGCCCTTGCGAAAGAACTGGACCGCATCAAGCAGGAGCATGGTCACGCCGTCTTGTGGGACGCGCATTCTATTGCGTCGCGCGTCCCTCGATTCTTTGAGGGACAGCTGCCCGATTTTAATCTGGGCACCAATATGGACAAAAGTTGCGCGCCAGACCTGGCCCAAGCCGTGCTGGCGCAGGCAAAGGCCGCCACAGGTTTCACTGCCGTGCTGAATGGCCGGTTCAAGGGCGGATACATTACGCGCAATTATGGCATTCCCCGGGATCATGTTCATGCAATCCAGTTGGAATTGAGCCAGATCACCTATATGCAGGAAAGCGCGCCCTGGCCCTACCTGGACGATAGGGCCAACAAGGTGCGCCCCCATTTGCAACGCATGTTGGAAACCTGCCTGACCTGGAAACCTGCCTAGTGTGGTGCGCGGTTATTTGGAATCACCAGGATCCCTGAAAGTGATCATAGATACTCCACAGCCCCATGATTACGAATCCGCAGCCCGCGATCAGTTTCAAGGGGATCATGGTCAATGTGCGTTCGGCGACTGTACCCAGAAACACGGCCAGGGCCGTCGAAACGATAAGGGCGGCAGCGGCGGCACAGAAAACACCCATCGGCGTCATCGCCTTATCCGTGGCGAACAGAACCGTCGCCAACTGGGTCTTATCTCCCAGTTCCGCAAGGAAAACAGTGATAAAAATGGCAATAAAAGGCTGCATGAAACACTCCAAAAGGGGACCGGCGACAAGATGACGACTCCGAACGGCCGGTCCCTCCGAACCCGATCAGAATCGCCATAGGTCTTGCCAAACCGTGACTGGCCGCCTGTGCCATGGCAGTTGCCAAGTATGTTGACACAGGCCCCTATAAGAAGGGCGGCTACTCCCCTACGGAGTGCGTAGGGGATACCCAGCCGGAACCGGATCGTCAATAGCCTTTAGTTACGGGGGCGGCGTCGTCGACCGGATGCCAGTCTTTCCGCAGGATATTGGGCAATTTCCCGCAATAGCGTGGCAAGTCGGCCGGTTTCCCCCTGATCCGCCTGCGCAAAGAGCGGCATTCGTCCAAGAATCGCCGCCGCCCGTGCTGGATCCATGGCATCAGGC
This sequence comes from Hwanghaeella sp. LZ110, assembly GCF_048892525.1. NCBI lineage: Bacteria > Pseudomonadati > Pseudomonadota > Alphaproteobacteria > Rhodospirillales > Aestuariispiraceae > Hwanghaeella > Hwanghaeella sp. LZ110. Next base: position 405,718 of record NZ_JBLZHT010000004.1, read on the forward strand.
AGCGTAATCAACCAGGATAGCACCGCATCTTCTGCCGCCCCAACCGGAAGGGGTGTGCCGCATTGAAACAATCCGGACAGACAATTTTGAGGGTCTAACTTTGTTATTTTTTGAAAGTCTGTCGACTGAACCGTCGAGGTGAAATGTTCTAACGCCGCATAATCAGGATATGCCAGTCCACTCATCGTAACCTCCTCCGGGGCACCCCGCCCGGTCGTTTGGGTTTAATGTGAAGAGCGGCAGGTCTCCTGGCTTGCGGGTCAATGCCGAACCACCCTGCCTTCCCGACAAAAATTTGCCAGTGGCATGAATGGGCGATCGGCTCGCCGCTTACAGTTGCGGGGGCAGCTTCGGCTTTGGCAGCATCAAGATCAATCATGATCCAGACATCCACCGCACCGAATTCCCTTTTGATCCCCTAATGGGAACCGCTCAATGTTCAAACAGATTACCTGAAATTCAAATAACGACTAGAAAAAAAGCGACAGGCTTCCCCCTGCTACCGTCACTTGACCAAGGGGTATAAGCGCGGTCAAACTAGCGTTGCGATCGGGACCTATTATAGGGGGGTAGAATGCTGGACGGATTACGCCAATCATTGGCAGAGCGATATGAACGCCATAAGCATCGCCCATTCCTGGAAGCGTGCATGGCAACCTGTGCCTTGGTGGCGATTGCGGACGGAGAGGTCTCCCTTTCTGAACGGGGTCGACTGGATCAAATTATCGATGCGATTGACCGACTGAGCATTTTTGATGTGCACGAAGCGATTGATCTGTTCAATGAAACGATAGAAGCAATCAAGGCTGATCCCGCTCAGGGGCGCGAAGATGCCCTAAAACCAATCGCCGACTGCCGCAGCGATGCGGGCGATGCCGTACTATTGGTTAAGGTGGCGCTGGCGGTCGGTCAGGTCGACGGCGTGCTGCTGCCCAGCGAACGCGCCCAGTGCGAAATTATCTGCGAGGCATTGGGCCTCACTCTCAGCGACTTCGAATAAGCGGCTAGTTACCGGCTTCAGGCAGGGGCGCCAAAGTCGGCGCCTGTTCCATGGGTTGCTCCTGTGACACAGCAGGCGCACTCTCGGGTATCTGTGCGCCGGTTGGCGCCGCTGCAGCAGGCTGTTCCTGCGCCAGAGACTCGTAATTTGGGGATAACAGCGCCCCATCCCGAATGTCATTGATGACATCAATCAGATCTGCCGATTGATTCGACATCGCGATCGCAACAGCGGCAAGGCCCACCGCTTTGGCTGGATCAACCCCAATCTTATCCGTGACTTCCTGGCCAAAATTTGGATCACCCAATCGACCAGCCGCCGCCGCCACACGGATCAAGGCCTGATACCTAGGGACGTCAAACCCGCCATCTGGTGTACGCGGCAGAACCACACCCGATTGCGGTTCCGGGATGCGCGCCGCCGTGTCATAGGCCCCCAAGAGATCCCCCGCCGCCAATTGTGCCAGAGAAATTGCCAGCAGGGCAGAATTGAACCCCTGATCGCCCTTATTCTCAAAGGCAATGCGATAGGCTGCACTGATGGTTTTCTGGGCGTCTTCAATACGGCCGCGTCTTGCTTCTGCGATTGCGACCTGGACCAGGGCACGCACCTTTGCCAGATCCGTCTCCAAGACCTCTGATAAATCCCGGGCACGGCTGAAAATCGCCTGATCCGCGCTTTCCAGCCCAACCTTGATCTGGGCACTGAGAACGGCATCCAGGGCATCCGGGACATATTCAGGTAAGGTCGGGAAACCAGTCGGATCAAGCGATTCAGCCAATAATGCGCTGGCCCCTTCCGGGTCATTCTCCAGCCCCCGCCCCAATGCCACTGCGGCCATGATCTGGGCCCGCATCCCGATATAGGGAATATAATCTTTCAGCACCAAAGCTTCGGGCAATTTACCCTGATCGATCAAAACGCGCCCCATTCCCAGAAGGGCCTCAGCGCGGGGCACATCCTCGGTGATCTTGAATGCGGTTTCGAAGGCATCTTTCAGGCGTCCAATCTCTGTTTCCCGCGCCACCAGATATGTGATCGCGCGGAACCGGGCGGATTGATCTTCAATGCGGTCAATCTCTTCTTCAGCCAGTCTGAATAAAGGGACTGCCGCATCAATATTACGCCGCCCCAAAGCCGCAGATACCGCGCTTAATGCCTCCGCTCGATAGGCCCCTTCTGGAACCATGCGCACAACGATCATGCCGCCACGCTGATTGCCTGATTCCACCATTTTGGCAGCCAATTGAATAAGGGCTGGCATCCTGGCATCGCTGGGGCCGTTCATGATATCAAGCTGCGCCGTCGCGAAGGATACCTGCGCCCCGGCTGTATCCCCCGCCACAAGCTGTGCCGCCCCGATATCCATCAGCAGATATGCTTGCGACAGGTCTTGTGATTTGGGTAACAGGCTTGCCTCATCAAAAGTCTGGCGCAGAACGGTTGCGACGGCCTGTTTCGTTGCTTCATCATCGCTGGAATTCAAAATGACCGAGGCTATTTCCCGCAATGTTCTGACCCGGTCCTGACGGTCCGCAATCAATTTGGCCGTCGCCGTCGCGGCTTCGGCAGCCCCCATTTGAGCCAGGCGATTGGCGGCTATTCCATATGTATCAGTGACCTTGTCCGAAGGAGGTTGGTCTTTCACCTCTGCAATCGCGCGGTCCATCCACGCGCGTGCCTCGCTGGCGTCCTTCTGAACAATTCGAACATAGTCGGAAATCCATAGAAAGGACCGAGCACGCCAAACGGGATCAGCAATGCGTTGTGCGATCTCTATCGCCTTATCCATTTGCCGCCGGGCCAGATAAGCGCGCACGACCCCGCTTTGGGCCAACCCGACATCTTCCTCAGACTCAAGCGCAGCGACGGCCAGAAACTGAAGCCGCAACAGAGCGTCCGACAAAATGGCCAAGGTTACGGGATCAACCTCGCTGGCGCGATAGGCATCGCGTTGGGGGCTGAAGCTGGGCTTGGCGATATCATCGGCTGGATTGCCAGTTGATTGCGCAAAACCATGCGATCCAGCGACAGACAGAAAGACACCCAGGCCAAACAGCCCTGCAAAGAACACACGGGCTGTGCGACGACTGGGCATCCAGGCGTTAACCGGCGCTGTCTTGTGCAAATACGCGGTCCAGGATCGTGTCCACATGCTTAACGTGGTAGCCCATGTCAAAGAGTGCGTCGATAGCATCATCACTCAAATGCTGCGCCACATCCTTATCAGATTTCAGCAATTCCTGAAATGATGTGCCGTTTTTCCAGCTTTCCATAGCATTGCGCTGTACTGTGCGATAGGCGTCTTCACGGCTCATGCCCGCCTGAGTCAGTTGCAACAGGACGCGCTGGGAATTGTGCAACCCGCCAAGACGATTCAGATTCGCCATCATTTCTTCAGGATAGACCACCAGTTTTTCCACCACACCGGCCAAACGGTTAAGGGCAAAATCCAGCGTTACCGTCGAGTCTGGACCAATCATGCGCTCCACTGAAGAATGGGAAATATCCCGTTCATGCCACAGCGCGATATTCTCCAGCGCTGGCAGAGCATAGGCCCGCACCATACGCGCCAGGCCCGTCATGTTTTCCGTCAGCACCGGATTGCGCTTATGGGGCATAGCCGACGACCCTTTTTGCCCAGGCGAGAAAAACTCCTCCGCCTCGCGCAATTCGGTGCGCTGCAAATGGCGTATTTCAATCGCCAGATTCTCAATCGACCCGGCAATCACCGCCAGGGTCGCAAAGAAAGCCGCATGACGGTCACGCGGGATCACCTGTGTCGACATCGGCTCTGGTGTCAGACCCAGCTTGTCTGCGACATAGGCCTCAATTGAAGGATCAATATTGGCAAAGCTGCCAATCGCACCGGAGATTGCACAGGTCGCAATATCCGCGCGCGCGGCCAGCAGACGCTGTTTGCTGCGTTGAAAGGCGGCGAAATGGCCGGCCAGTTTCACGCCAAATGTGGTTGGTTCCGCATGAATGCCGTGTGAACGACCGATACAGACAGAATTTTTATGCTCAATCGCGCGGGCCTTCAGCGCAGCCAGAACCCGATCCAAATCAGCTAACAGAATATCAGCCGCCTGGGTCAATTGCACCGCCAGGCATGTATCCAGCACGTCAGAAGAGGTCATGCCCTGATGCACAAAGCGGGAGTCTTCCCCAATATGCTCCGATAATTCCGTCAGGAAGGCGATGACATCATGTCTCGTCTCGCGCTCAATCTCATCAATGCGGTCGATGCGCGCCTGCGTATAGGGTTTGTCACCATTCTTCCAAACCGACTCTGCAGCTGACTCCGGAATCACGCCGCGCTGCGCCAGGGCATCGCAGGCATGGGCCTCGATCAAAAACCAGATGTGGAACCGGTTCGACGGCTCCCAAATTGCGGTCATTTCCGGGCGACTGTAACGCGGGATCATATGAATTCCTATTCCTTGAGAAACAACAAGACCGATCTAGGCAGCGGAATCGCCACCATACAGACCAATGTTAAACGCGATGGAGATGCGGGTTCCCTCCCCACGGAAGGGATCGACGAAATGCTGAAGCCAACTTGGAAACATTAGCATAAGGCCAGGGTCAGGCTCAACTTTCAGCTTTTCCCCAAACGGGCTTCCCGGCAGCGGGATCATCTCAACCGCCAGCCGTGGATCCAGAAAAGAAATCGTCCCATTGAAATGCGTATCATCTGGGTCGGGCGTGCCTGTATCGACATAAAACACGCCAGACACCATGGAAGAGTGATGCGTGTGCAGTCGATGAAATCCACCCCGCCGGCTGACATTCGCCCAGGCGGTTACCTGCGCCTTGCCACTGAAGCCCTTGTCATTGTTCAGTTGCTTGATGAAATCGGCCAATCCAGCGCTGATAATGGATTTCAGTGTTTCAATGGACGGGTCCGGCCATTTCATTAAGTCCGTATCGGAATGCCAGCCATTCACCAGCGCACGATCAATCCCATCCGGATAGGCCTGTTCCCGGTCAAGAATGACGCGCCGCAGATCCGACAGCAAATCAGCATCCTGGATCCGGCGTGTCAGGATCGGTGTCGGCCATGCCAGCAGCATGCCATTAGACAGGTTTTGATGCAGCGCCATACCGGGAATCCTGTTTCGCCCTTCAAGGTGCTTTTTTAGCGATAGAGTCGGGTTGCCACAAGCCAGCGAATGGCGACCAACCAGATCGCACAATAGGTCACGACTGCTGTGAGAAAGAATCATCTTGTCTCGGGCAATAAAAAGGGAGTACCAAAATCTGGTCTTTTGAGGGTTCTAAGTGGCTGAAACACTGCCTGCCCTCACGGTAATGACTTTTTTTGGAGGAAACACATGCCCGACGGGATGCAGCAGAACGATCTTAGCGCCTTTTGGATGCCTTTCACCGCCAATCGCCGGTTCAAGGCTGATCCGCGCATTCTGGTCTCAGCCAAGGGCATGTATTACAAAAGTGCAGAGGGCAAGGATATCCTGGACGGCACCGCTGGATTGTGGTGCGTCAATTGCGGTCATGCCAATCCAAAAATTGTGGAGGCCGTGCAACAGCAGGTCGCCCAGCTGGATTTCGCCCCGACCTTCCAATTCGGCCATCCCAAGGCCTTCGAACTGGCCAGCCGCATGCGCGATATGTTCCCAGCCGGTCTGGACCATGTGTTCTTCACCAATTCCGGATCAGAGTCCGCTGATACCGCGTTGAAGATCGCGCTGGCGTATCAGCGCGCCCGCGGTCAGGGTACCCGTACCCGCCTGTTGGGCCGCGAACGGGGCTATCATGGTACCGGCTTTGGCGGTATTTCCGTTGGCGGTATTGTGAAGAACCGGATGTATTTCGGCTCCTTGCTGGCCGGGTCCGACCATGTGCGCCACACGCATGATCTGGAACATAATGCCTATACCAAGGGCGAACCGGAATATGGTGCCCATCTGGCCGATGATCTGGAACGCCTGGTCACGCTGCATGATGCCAGCACGATTGCGGCCTTCATCGTAGAGCCCATGGCGGGCTCAACCGGCGTGCTATTGCCCCCGAAAGGCTACCTGAAGCGCATTCGGGAAATCTGTGACAAGCATGGCATTGTGCTGATTTTTGATGAGGTTATCACCGCCTTTGGGCGTCTGGGTTATGCCACAGCCGCCGAACGCCTGGGCGTTATTCCAGACATCATCACCTGTGCCAAGGGCCTGACCAATGCGACCATCCCGATGGGCGCGGTTGTGACCAACAAGAAGATCCATGACACGATGATGGATTCTGCGGATGCCGCGATTGAGTTATTCCATGGCTATACCTATTCCGGCCACCCGGTAGCTGCCGCCGCCGGTGTTGCGGCGATGGACGTCTATAAGGAAGACGGGTTGTTCGAAAACGCGCTGGCTCTGGAACCCTATCTGGAGAATGCGATTCACGGGCTGAAAGGCCTGCCCAATGTGATCGACATTCGCAATATGGGCCTTGTTGCCGCCGTAGAACTGGCCCCCCGCCCCGGTGCCCCGGGAGAGCGCGGCTATGACGCCATGGTACAGGCTTTCAACAAGGGCCTGATGATCCGCGTCACCGCCGACATCATCGCCCTCTCCCCACCCTTAATTGCTGAAAAATCCCATATCGACGATATGGTCAGCATGCTGGGCGATGTGTTGAAAGACGTCGCGTAGGCACTATTCTTCACCGCTTGAGCGCGCCGCCCTGGATACCCGCTTCCGCGGGTATGACGAGGTCTATCCACCGCCGTCACCCCGGACATCGATCCGGGGTCCAGGGCGGCAGGTGCGATCCATGCCTGTGGCCCTACGCGGATGTGACGAGGGGTAAAGATCAACCGCAAAGGACGCAAAGAAGGCGCGAAGGGCGCTGAGGGACTGGTGCGTCATGGCGTTCCACTTCTGACCTTAAGCACCACTCTCATCCAGAGGAGGCGCATTTGCGCCGTCTCGAAGGAGGGACTGTAAGCGCGGTTCTTACAGAAAGATCACCCTTCGAGACGCTGCGCTCCTCAGGGTGAGAGAGTATTTGTCTAATACATCGTCACCCCGGACATTGATCCGGGGTCCAGGGCGGCAGGTACGCCTGTTTGCTAGTATAGGATCCCGGCCTCTGCCAGATACTGAGCCAATGCATCAGAGTCGGTAAACAAATGCCCCCGAAACCCACAAGCCTTTGCGGCGGCGATGTTTTCGGGGCGGTCATCGATAAAAAGGGTTTGGGCTGGGTCCACTGAAAAGCGCTGGACCACAAGATCATAAATCGCGGGATCCGGCTTAATCACCCCTTCATAGCCCGACACGACACGCCCGTCGAACGCCTCCAGAAACGGATACACTTTGACCGTCGCCTCAAAATTCTCCACCCCATAATTTGATAATGCATAGATCGGAAATCCTGCGGCCTTCAACTTGGCCATGATATCAACAGTGCCATGAATTGGCCCCGAAATCGTCTCCACCCAGCGATCCCGATAGGCCCTGGCCGTTTCCAGATGCTGTGGGCAATCCGCCGCAATTTCCGCCAGTTGGACTTTCCAGGTCTGACCACGATCCATTGCCAGAATACGATCATGGGTCACCGCATTTTCCCGAAAATCCTGAATCGCCGCCGCATCTGGTAGCAGTTTCTTTAGCAAATTGTCTGGATTCCAATCGACCAAAACATTGCCAATATCAAAAAGGACGTATTTGAAGGTCATCGATATAGCCTCAGCTCAGTCACGGAAAAACGCCCCCGACATGTGTCGGGGGCAGTTTAACAGGGAGCACCAGAGCGCAGCCTTACTACCGTGCAAGGCGGCTGCGCCAGAGGGCCCGACGAATAGGGTAGGGCCGGGCCCTTACGAGCACCCGCTTGTCGCGCCACACGTGACGCATTTCATGCAGGTGCCGTTCCGAACGAGGGTCATATTTCCGCAATCCCCACAGGGATCTCCCTCGTACCCTTTCGCGCGCGCCTCGCGGATTTTGTCCAGGCGATCCTCCACGGCAACACGCACATTTCCGTCGACCTTGACGGCGGTCTGCACCGTCCCGGTCTCCACAATTTGAACAGTGCCAGCCTGAGCAGCATCGGCAGGAAGCCCCCTACCCATCTGCGACATGACACTGGTATAGGCCGTCAAATCTGCCTTACGCACGAACCCACGGCTGGTAATACGGTTCAGCGCTTCAAGCGCATGCGCATTGACTTCAGGAAGATTGGCTTCCTTGTCCCCGCCCCCGGTCGTATCGGGCATCATATCTTCCGGCTGAACATGGGCCAGATCATCGCGCCCCAGATAGCTGATCGCAACTTCGCGGAACAGGTAATCCAGGACAGAGGTCGCCATCTTAATGGCCTCGTTGCCTTCGACCATGCCTGACGGTTCGAACCGGGTGAAGGTATAGGCCTCGACGAATTCTTCCAGCGGAACACCATATTGCAGGCCAATCGACACGGCGATGGCGAAGTTGTTCATCAGGGAGCGGAAGGCAGCGCCCTCTTTATGCATGTCGATGAACAATTCACCCAACGTGCCATCTTCATATTCCCCGGTACGCAGATAGACCTTGTGACCGCCAACGATCGCCTTTTGGGTATAGCCCTTGCGGCGATGCGGCAGGCGCTTGCGCTCCACCTGTTTCTCGATGATGCGCTCAACAATCCGCTCGGCAACCAGGGGGATTTGTTCCGCCTTGTTGGCCTCTGCCATTTCGTCGCGCAGGTCCTCATCATCCAACAGAGACGAGGCCAAAGGCTGCGACAGTTTCGATCCATCCCGATAGAGCGCATTCGCCTTGATGCCCAGCGTCCAGCTCAGCTTGTAAGCAGCCTTGCAATCTTCAACCGTTGCCCCATTGGGCATGTTGATGGTTTTGGAAATCGCCCCAGAGATAAAGGGCTGGGCCGCTGCCATCATGCGGATATGGCTGTCGGTGGACAGGTACCGCTTGCCAGTCTTGCCACAGGGATTGGCGCAATCAAAGACGGGCAGATGCTCGGCCTTCAAATGCGGCGCGCCTTCCAGCGTCATCGCGCCACAACAATAGATATTAGCTGCCTCAATGGCTTTGCGAGAGAAACCAAGCGCGGCCAGCATATCAAAGGACATAGAGTCCAATTGGGCTGCGCTGAGCCCCAGAATATCTGTGCAGAACGCCTCCCCCAATGCCCATTTGTTGAAGGCAAATTTGATATCGAACGCATTGGCTAGGGTCGATTCCAGCTTCGCCAGTTCTTCCGGACCAAAACCCTTTTCCCGCAAGGTTTCGTGGTTGATACCCGGCGCATTGACCAAGCTGCCATGCCCAACGGCATAACGTTCGATTTCCCCGATTTGTTGATCGTCATAGCCCATATTGCGAAGGGCTTCCGGAACGGTCCGGTTGATGATCTTGAAATAGCCACCCCCGGCCAGCTTCTTGAATTTCACCAGCGCAAAATCAGGCTCAATCCCGGTCGTATCGCAATCCATCACCAGACCAATAGTCCCGGTGGGCGCGATCACGGTTGCCTGTGCATTGCGATAGCCATGGGCCTCCCCGGCCTTTACGGCGCGATCCCAGGACTCCGCTGCCGCCTTGGCGATACGGGGATCCGGGCAATTGGGAACATCCAGCGGGACGGGCAACACTGCCAACCCCTGATAACCATCGGCCCAACCATGGGCGGCCATGCGGTGATTGCGCATCACGCGCAGCATATCCTGGCTGTTATCCGCATAGCCTGGGAAAGCACCCAGTTCAGCGGCCATTTCAGCAGACGTTTCATAGGAAACACCGGTCATCAAAGCCGTGATGGCCCCACAAAGGGCGCGGCCTTCATCGGAATCATAGGATAGGCCACAAGACATCAGCAGACCGCCAATATTGGCATAGCCCAGGCCCAATGTGCGGTAACGGTAGGAGCGTTCGGCAATGGCAACCGACGGGAATTGCGCCATCAGCACGGAAATTTCCAGGGTCAGCGTCCACAACCGCACCCCATGGGTGAAGCCTTCAATGTCAAAGCTGCGGTCATTGCTGCGGAACTGCATCAAGTTGAAGGATGCCAGATTGCACGCCGTATCATCCAGGAACATGTATTCAGAACAGGGATTGGATGCATTGATCCGACCGGATTGCGGGCAGGTATGCCAATCATTGATCGTAGTATCAAATTGAATGCCGGGATCCGCGCTGGCCCAGGCGGCATGGCCAACCTTTTCCCAAAGGTCTGCCGCCTTGACGGTCTTGTTGACCTTGCCATCGGTGCGATTGATCAGCTTCCAGTCCGCATCGGATTCCACCGCGCGCAGGAAGTCATCGGTGACCCGGACCGTGTTATTCGCATTTTGCCCTGATACGGTGTTATAGGCATCGGAATCCCAATCCGTGTCATAGGTGGGGAACTCAATTGCGGTATAGCCCTGCTGGGCGAACTGGATAACCCGCTGGACATAGTTTTCCGGGATCATCACACGACGGGCAGCGCGAATTTCTTCTTTCAGCGCCTTGTTGCGCTTGGGATCAAACCGCGCATCCCCTGTCAGAACCGCGCCGTCGTCCAGGCGCCCTTCATGACAGGCCGCCATGATCGCGTTCAGATGATGGGCGTGCAGTTTGGAACCCGTGACCAGGGCGGCAACCTTCTGCTCTTCGATCACTTTCCAATCAATGAAGTTTTCGACATCCGGGTGATCGATATCGACAACCACCATCTTTGCTGCACGTCTTGTCGTGCCGCCGGACTTGATCGCGCCCGCGGCCTTGTCCCCGATTTTCAAGAAGCTCATCAGGCCAGAGGATCTCCCGCCCCCTGACAGGGCCTCCGTCTCGCCGCGCAAGCGGGAGAAATTGGTGCCCGTGCCGCTGCCATATTTAAACAGGCGCGCCTCGCGGACCCAAAGATCCATAATGCCATTATCATTCACCAGATCGTCTTCGACCGATTGAATGAAACAGGCATGCGGCTGGGGATGTTCATAGGCGGTCTTGGACCGGGTCAGTTTCCCGGTCTTGTAATCCACATAATGGTGGCCCTGGCTGGGCCCATCGATGCCATAGGCCCAATGCAGCCCGGTATTGAACCATTGCGGGCTGTTGGGTGCCGCCATCTGTTTGGCCAGCATATAGCGCATTTCGTCAAAATAGCTGCGGGCATCTTCCGCGCTGTCGAAATAGCCACCTTTCCAGCCCCAATAGGCCCAGGTACCGGCCAAACGATCAAAAACCTGCGTCGCCTTGGTTTCGCTGCCACTGCGTTCACCTGCTGGCAGGTCCGCCATCGCCGCCTCATCAGGCACACGGCGCCACAGGAAATCAGGAACATCCTTTTCCTTAACAGCCTTTGTCACCGCAGGGACACCTGCCTTGCGGAAGTATTTCTGGGCAATCACGTCCCCTGCCACCTGGCTGAAATGGGACGGAATTTCAATATCCTTCAACTGAAAAACAATCGTACCGTCGGGGTTACGAATTTCAGAATTGGTCTTGCGGAATTGGATCGCCGCATAAGGCGACTCGTTTTTCTTGGTAAACCGTCTTTCAATACGCATCTGAAACCAAACCCCCTTGGCTAACGGGCAATCCGCAAAGCACTTCTTCCAAAAACACAGCATTCCCATGAAACTGGGGAACCCAATGTCCCATTGCTTTTCGGACGACCAACTCTACATGTTGTGAACTGATCAACAGAGTACACCATCTGTTGTCAGACACAATATGCAGTGGGCGATTTTTTTACATTTCTATATCTTGATTTCTGAAAGACTCGCGAGACTCATTGGGATTCCGGGCAAAATTATAATTTTCCATGGATTTAACCATCGCCATAGGCTAACCACTGCACCGTCGGGCTGGACGGATGGGAACGGTTTTGCCATAGTCCCAACCGTCCAGCGACGCGAGAGACATCGGTTAAGCATCAGACACAGACGGGACTTATCCAGCCATGGCGAATGCAATCACCCGGTTGATGACCTGGTTACATGGAGAGCGGGTCGGCGACGATCCACTTGGCAATGTGTATTATCAAGATCGCAAGACGACAGCAGGACGTCGGCGGCGTCGCTGGGTGATTTATTCCAATCCCCAGGATGAGGCATCTACAGTGCCACCCGACATGCATGCCTGGCTGCATTATACGGTCGATGCCTTCCCAGAGCCGAAAAGTGGCCATAAATATGCCTGGGAAAAGGATCACCTTCCAAACCTGACCGGCACGGCGGGGGCTTATCTGCCGCCGGGTCATACTTTAAAGCCGGGCAAACGCCCCGCCGCGACGGGAGATTACGAAGCCTGGTCGCCTGAATAATCGCCGTGCTGCATGGCGCATTGATGCCAATGGCACCGCGCGACGCCTTATAAGGAAGCCTGAATGGCCCGCATGTCCACCGATACCCGGCATATCCTGATTGGGGCCGCCACCTGCGTGGCAATCGCGCTGTTCTTTGTGCTGGGCTATAGCGGGAATCCAGCCAAGAGGGAAGGTAACGGCTATCGGTTGTTTGGCATTTATGAAGATGCCAGTGGTCTTTCCGCAGGCAGCCCCGTCCTGATGGCCGGCCTGCCCGTCGGGTCCGTGCGCACCTTGCTTTTGGATAAGAACACGAATGAAGCCGTGGTCCAGATGACTATAACAAACGGTTACGAAATTCCCGTCGACAGCGAAGCCAAGATTATAAGCAACGGCCTGGCGGGTGGAAAATACATACGCATTGTGCCAGGCGGCGATTTGACCATGCTGCAACCAGGCGAAACATTCCAATATGTGCGCGGGTCGATTGATTTTTTCTCACTATTTGAACGAATCATTAAAATGGGCGAAGCCAAGAAGGCTGAGAAAGAATCTAATGCAAACAGCACAAATTAACCCCTAAGACGACAGCCACGGATGAGAACTCTATGCAACGCAGCCTAATAGAAACCATCATGGGGGCGATCGTGTTGATCGTCGCGGGCCTGTTTCTGTATCTGGCCTATCAAACCACTGATATCGCCCGCGATAGAGATGGTTATACCCTGGTGGGGCGATTTGGCGCGGTCGATGGCCTGACGCTGGGGTCGGATGTGCGTATCGGCGGTGTTAAAGTTGGCACCGTGTCAAAAGAAGAAATAGACCCGGAACTGTATCAGGCGGTCGTTACCCTGACGATCGACGAGGGTGTTCAGATTCCAAAAGACACGACCGCTGCCATTGCCAGTGATGGCCTGTTGGGGGGGCAATTCGTGAAGCTGACCCCAGGCCGGGACAATACGCTGCTGAAAGACGGGGAAGAAATCACGGATACCCAGGACGTTGTGGCCATCGAAGACCTGTTGGGTCGCGCCATATTCCTGATTACCGATCAGTAACTTGAAGGATTGACCATGACCGCTGTTACCCAGACCTGGGATCCCGACCGCTATCGCAAGAATGCGGGTTTCGTGGCAGAACTCGGGATGCCTGTCGTTGACTTGCTGGCACCCAAGCCGGGTGAGCGGATACTGGACCTGGGCTGTGGCGATGGGGCCCTGACGCAAAAGCTTGTGGCGCTTGGTTGTGATGTCAAAGCCGTCGACGCCAGCCCGGATCAGATCCGGAAAGCTGTGGAAGAAGGTCTGGATGCACAGGTCATGAATGGTCAGGACCTGACCTTTGGGCCGGAATTTGATGCAGTTTTCAGCAATGCCGCGCTGCATTGGATGACAGGTGCGGATGCGGTCCTGGCCGGTGTGAAGCGCGCCCTGAAACCCGGCGGGCGCTTTGTGGCGGAATTTGGGGGGGCTGGCAATGTTCAGACCATTCGCACCGCCCTGCGGGTGGCCGTTGCCGCCAGGGGTGTTGATCCCGACAGCGCTGATCCGTGGTATTTTCCGACCCCTGAAAGCTATCGCGCAAAGCTGGAAGCCTGTGGATTCAGCGTCGCCCATATGGAACTGATCCCGCGCCCAACGCCCCTGCCCGGCGACATTGACGGTTGGCTGGCCTCTTTTGGCGAGAGCTTCCTGATGCGCCTGGACATCGCCCAGCGTGATGACGCGATTTCAGAAATCCGGGACTCCCTGCGCCCCATGCTGATGAATGAGGAAGGCATCTGGATCGCCGATTATGTGCGCCTGCGTTTCGCAGCTACGGTGCCGGTATGAGGATCGCCGCGACCATCCTGTTCGGGGCTGTGCTGGTATGGTCCAGCGCCGCCCAGGCCGATCCTAAGCAAATTGCCGTCTTGCAGGGCCTGGACAAGGTCACGGCCCGCACCTCCACCTTTGAAGTTCCCATCGATCAATCAATTGATTTCGGCGCCCTGCGCATCCGTGTGCGCCATTGCGACAAGACCCCACCAGAAGAACGCCCGGAAGCCACCGCCTTTGTTGAAATCGACGAATTGCGCCCCGGCCAGGAACAAAAGGTCCTGTTCACCGGCTGGATGTTCGCCTCCAGCCCCGGTCTGCATGCGGTGGAACACGCCGTTTATGACGTCTGGCTGCTGGACTGCAAGGACCCGTCCTGATCTTTAAAACCCATCGTCATTTTGCAGGATTGCCGTTCTGACCAACGGCATCCTCTGTATCCCTGTTTTCGGATAACCTTATCGATACGAATCTTTAACGAATCTGATTCGTATCAAAAACTCATAAACATTAATCTTTAAAGCTGAAGACTTTATAAGAATTCAGATTTCAATATTTACTGTTCAATATTTAATTAAACTTGTTATGCTGGCACGAAAGTTGCTGTAAAAGCCTTAGAAACGCCTGATTCGACGAATCGATATCGCTGACGACACCGCCAGAGGATGGAGACATGCGCTTAGGTCTGCCGGAATTCGTGCAAAACCCTGAAAACAGATGCCCGGTCATTCTGTTGCTGGATACGTCTGCATCGATGCGCGGTGAACCAATGGCGGAATTAAATGCCGGGCTGCGCGCCTTTCATCATCAGATCATGACCGACGACTTGGCCAGCCTGCGCATCGAACTATCCATCATCGCCTTTGGGGGAGAGGCCCGAATGGTGCAGGATTTCGTGACCATGGAAGAAGACGGCCCGCCGCATTTAGAAGCCGGCGGAGATACACCAATGGGCGCTGCGATGGATTTGGCCCTGCGCATGGTGGACGCCCGCAAGGCCGTCTATCGCGCCAATGGCATTCACTATTACCGCCCCTGGATATTCCTGATCACCGATGGCGCCCCGACCGATGGCGAGGCCTGGCAGCACGCGGCGATGGACATGCAAGAAGCGGATCTGACCGGACGTGCGACATTTTTCACCGTCGGTGTGCAAGGGGCAGATATGGATATCTTGCGGGAAATTGCATCACCCAATCGCCCGCCCCTGATGCTGCGGGGCCTGAAGTTCCGTGACCTGTTCCAATGGCTTTCGGCCAGTGTTCGCCGTGTCTCCCTCAGCCGGATCGATGGGGAGCGTCTGATGCTGCCGCCCGTCACGGGCTGGGCAGAAATTCACCCATAGAGGATCACTGCAATGTCCTGGATGGCCGCGCTGGATTATCGACAAGGCACCGCCCATCGCGCGGCGGGCATCCCCTGTCAGGATTTCGGTCGGCTGGTGCAACTGGATGAAGATACGGTCATCGCAGCCCTGGCGGACGGGGCCGGATCCGCGCGATTCAGCCATTATGGGGCCCGTGCTGCGGTGGATTGCGCCCTGCCCTGGCTGAAGGATCGACTAAGCAAGAATCGGGGCGTTCAGGGTCGACTAACCACTCTGTCGATTGACGTTTTATTCGATGGATTGGTTCAAACAATCCAGAAAGAATTGAACCGGATTGCCCATGAGAACCGTCATGCGCCGCGGGATTATGCCTGCACCCTGACGCTGATCGCGCTGTCTCCCAATGAAATCCACGCCGCCCAGATCGGCGATGGCCTGGTCGTCGCACGGCAACGAGAAGGGGACTATACCCTGTTGATTGCCCCGGATCATGGCGAATATGTAAATGAAACCAGTTTCATCACGGACCTGGATGCTCAGGATCACCTGCATCTGTCCTCGCTTGCCGCGCCGATCCGGTTCGTTGGGGCGGCAACGGATGGTCTGGCCGGTGTTTCTGTCGATAATCGCCAGAACAGCCCCCATGCACCGTTTTTCGCGCCGATGGAGACATTTGCGCGGCAATCCACCTGCGCTGGTGACGTGCACAACGGCATTCGGGATTTTCTGGCCTCTCAGCGGCTGGCAGAGAAAAGCACCGATGATCTCTCCCTGATGCTATGTGGTTGGCAGGGATATGGCAGCGCATGACAGCCCCGATCCCGCGGATAGACTTATTTGATACGGATGGTAGCCCCCTGGCCCTGGGACCCCGCTTGCATGACAGCGGCGAGGCAACACTGTTCCAGCATGGCGATGCCCCCGACCTGTTGATCAAACTGCATCACGCCCCAACAGAGGCCTTGCGCGATAAGCTGGCTCTTCTGCCTGATCTTGCGCCGGTTGATCCGTCATTGGATACACGACACAGAAATTTCGCCTGGCCGGTCTCTACCGTCTATAACAGTGCAGGGGCGGCAGTTGGTGTCATATTGCCGGTTGTGCCGGGCGCGCGCTCTGTCATCGCCATCAGCAACGCAAAATTACGGGCAAAGCGCGCCGCAGAGATGGATTGGCATTATCTGCACGCCGTCGCCGCAAATATCGCCTTTCTGTTTGAACGGCTGCACGATCAGGGCATCATCATCGGGGATGTGAAGCCTGAAAACATTCTAATTGATGACCGGGCGCTAGCAACCCTGATCGATTGTGATTCCGTTCAGATCGTGGGGCCGGATGGCACGCCTTATCTGTGTACGGTTGGCAGTGAAGGCTTCACCGCACCGGAATGGATCGGTCGCCGTTTTACGGAAGGGCCCAGAGACATCGCATCCGACCGGTTTGGCCTGGCAGTGGTCCTGTACCAATTGCTGACCGGCGCGCATCCCTGGACCGGTGAGTGGATGGGATCGGGAGAGCCGCCCAGTCGGGACCAATTGATCCGCAGCGGTGACTGGCCGTTCAAGCCTGGGGCTCGCCTGCGCCCTGTGCCCGGCATGCTGTCCCTGGATGCGTTGGCCCCCGGCGTCGCGTCCTTGTTTCGACAGGCATTCATTGCCGGGGCCAAAGACCCCAATGATCGCCCCAGTGCTGCAGAGTGGCATGGGGCCCTGTGTACCGCCCTGGCAGAGTTGGATGTGTGTGAGACGCACAGCCACCATCACTATGATGAAAGCCTGTCGGCCTGCCCCTGGTGCATCCGTGTGAAGGCAGGCCTGCCAGATTTATTTCCCAAGCCCGATACACCGCGCGACCCGTTTGCCCCGCTGATCCTGGCGTTTGAGCGAGCCTTAGCGCGGGGCGACACCCGAATGGCGGTTGACTTATGGCGTGGCAATCCGGTTCTGGCGCGATGCGAGGATCTGAAGCGCCTGATCCCCCAAATGCGCCAACTTGACGCCGCCATCACAGCCCTGGATCAATGGATTGAAGCCTATGCCCGCGTCCCACAGGATATCGGCGAATTGGCCAGTCTGGTGGAAGATTTTCCAATCCTCAGCGACCCTAGCCTGTTTGGTCACGAGGAAATAGACGGTCAGCCTATTGCAGAAACGGTCAAGTCGATAGCGGATGCAGCGGTAACGATCCCGCCAACGCCCTATCAGACAATTGAAATCACAACACAACCAGCACAGTCTGTGACAGCGATCCGCCCCTCCCCTGTGGCGGCCCCGGCGCAATCACTCGATCCTTTAATCAACGATTGCGTGGTAAGCTATACAATCGAAAATGGATGGCGTGGATTGCGACCAGCGCGATTGATCCTGGCCGTTGAAAAGTCCTGTGTGATTCCATCCCTAACTTTATCTGATGAAGAAACCGGCGACTGCGTGCTGCACATTCCGGCGCAACGATTGCGCGGCGCAACCAGCCTACCCTTCGATACGCCTGATGGTCGGATTACACTTATTTTGCACACCACACAGGACAGCGATAAGCGGCACATCAAAATAAACGGGCCGTCCCGGCGCGCCCGGACCCTGGGCATCACAGGCGCAGTCCTGCCGCTTTCAACGCAAATGGCCTAGCACGATTTATTGGAGTATCCGGATATGGAACACTTTACGCCTGTTACTGCGCTTGCCGGTGGCGCGCTGATCGGACTGTCAGCGACCCTTTTTTATCTGGGGCTGGGGCGCGTTGCAGGGATCAGCGGAATACTGGGCGGGCTGCTCACCAGCAGCCCGGAGCGGGGCTTCAGGCTGTGCTTTATTCTGGGTCTGATCGGGGGCGCAGCGGCGCTGTATTGGGGATTTCAACGCCCTCCCGCTGTCATCACTCAGGTATCCTGGCCCTGGCTAATCGTGGCTGGCTTGCTGGTTGGCTATGGCACGCGATTGGGATCAGGCTGTACCAGCGGTCATGGCGTTTGTGGCCTGGCCCGGGGCAGCCTGCGGTCCTTGATCGCAACAGGCACCTTTTTCGCAATCGCCCTGATCACGGTTTACATGATGCGCCATGTTCTGGGTTGGGGGGGCTGAGGTCATGAGAACCCTGATCACGGCAACAGTGTCTGGCATCCTGTTTGGGGCGGGTCTGGCGCTGTCTGGTATGATGAACCCGGCAAAGGTTATCGGCTTTCTGGACCTGTTCGGCGATTGGGACCCCAGCCTGGCCTTTGTCATGGCGGGCGCGATGATCGTGGCGATGATTGGGTATCGGATTGGGCGCCATCGATCCCAGCCGGCCTTTGACAGCACCTTTCACCTGCCAACCCGCACCGCCATAGATCGACATCTGATCCTTGGGGCGGTGTTGTTCGGACTGGGTTGGGGGATTGCCGGTCTGTGCCCGGGCCCAGCGCTTGCCGCCCTGGTCACGGGATCTACAGATATTCTGATCTTCACAGCCGCCATGATGCTGGGCATATACGGCTTCCGCGTGATCGGACCGCACTAACAAGCCCGGAACGACCCCCGCCAACGCGCTGGCGAGAGTCGAAGAGGATCATGCTGCCTTTGAACAGGCCAACATATCGAAACCAGTGCCAGTTTCCAGATAGGATTTAAGGCTGGAGAGCACCAGCGGCCAGCCCTTACTGACCCCCTCTGCCATGCCGCTGCCCGCTTCCAGTTCGATATGCGAAACACTTAACCGCACGCCATTTTCATGCGGGTCGATCTCGAATATCACACGGCTATAGCTTTCCGGATTATCGGCTTCCGATGCGCCCGCCCAGGTGATGACCAGCCGGTTTGGCGGAGTCACTTCGACGACTTCTCCAACGACTTGAACGGAGCGCGCATCATTGTCGCGAATATGCGCCCATTTCGATCCAGGTGTCCAATCCGAGACATTTTCATGCCCCCAATATTGCCGCGCTATTTCTGGGTTGGTAATCGCATCAAACACTTTTTCCGGTGTTGAGGTGATATAGGTCACATAAACAAAGCTGGTCTTTTCCCTGGTCATTCGTTTTTCCCTTCAAGCTGTGTTTTCAGGTCATGTAACAAACCAAGTCTCTGATGTTCGAATTTCCGGACCCATCTTTCATAGACTTCATACAGGGGTACCGGGTTGATAAAGTGATGTTTCTCCCGACCCCGCCGTTGGCTGCTCACCAGATTGGCATCTTCCAGTATTCCCAGATGTTGCGTCGCCGACTGGCGGGTCATGTCCAGCCTCTGGCATAACTGCCCAAGTGTCTGGCCATTGTTTTCACACAACATATCCAACAACAGTCTGCGAGTAGGATCGGCTAGTGCTTTAAAAACCTTATCCGTATGCATCAGCCGTTCTTACCTTCCGTCTTGCATAAAAATAATATGCAGGCATTTACCTGCATGTCAACAAACAATTTGAAGATGCAATACCAGCCGCAGCTGGATGTCATACTTTCGACAATGATGAAAAGATCCATGCACCCGGATCAATTGCGCCAGAAATCGCGATCAAATGCGACCAGCAGGGCCAATACTTCCAACCGCCCGGCCAACATCGCCACGACCAGCACCGCCTTCGCTGCATCGGGCAAGGATGCGAAATTCCCTGCCGGTCCAACAATTGGTCCCAGTCCTGGGCCAACATTGGTAATGGCTGTCAGGCTGGCGGTATAGGCGGTGACAAGATCCAGCCCCAACAGGCCCAGTATAATCGTAACAAACCCAATCGTGGCAATGAACACCGCCAGAAATGCCAAAACCGACATCGCAACGTCATTGGTCAGAACCTTGCCATTATAGTGGATCGGGATCACGCGATTGGGGCTGAACAGGCGCTTCACATGGGCGCGCACCACCAACAGCACGACCTGGAACCGATAGACTTTTATTGCCCCAGATGTTGATCCACTGCAGCCCCCAACAAACATCGCGAACAAGAAAATCGCCATCGCGCCGGGCCCCCAGACGCTATAATCCTCTGTCGCGAATCCTGTCGTTGTCACAACCGATGTTAGATTAAAGGAGGTCAGCGTTAAGGCCTGTCCAAAGGATATATCCCGCACGCTTTGCAGCCAAAACGCCATGCCAACGCATAAGACGACCAGAAAGCCGATGAACCCCCGGACCTGCTGATCCTTAAACAGAGCCTTTGGACGACCATAAATGGTTTGGATATACAAAACGAAGGGCAAGGCCCCTAAAATCATGAAAATCGTCGCCACCCAGTGCAGACGCAAATCCGTAAAATAGGCAAAGGACGCATCATGGGTCGAATATCCGCCCGTCGAAAGAGTCGCCATAGCATGGGTGATCGCATCAAACCCATTCATGCCAAATTCAAAGAACAAGGCAGCACACAGGGCCGTCAGGATCACATAGACCGATAACAGCGTCACAATCGTCTTAAGGGCAGAGGCGACCTTTTCCGGAGAAATATCGGAGCTTTCGATTTTAAAGAGCTGCATACCCCCGACCCGCAGCAAAGGAAGGATCAAGACCGCCACGGCAATGATCCCGATCCCACCGATCCATTGCAGGATCGCCCGCCACAACAATATACCGGGCGGCATGGTATCCAGCCCGACCAACACGGTGGAGCCCGTCGTTGTCACCCCCGACACAGATTCAAACAGGGCATCAACCGGCTCGATGGACAGGCTGAGAAAGGGAATCGCCCCCAGGACTGAAACCGCCAGCCAGCCAAAGATCGTTGCCAGAAAGGCCTGACGAAGATCCAGGGTCAGCGACATAGAACTTAGGGTGGAGAGCACCAGCGCCAATCCAATGAAAACCGCCAGTGCGCCAGACATGGCAAATGGCACCCAGTCGCGATTGTGGACCATCAAATCCGCAATGGCGGGCATCATCAGCAAAACGCCGACCAGTCCAGAAATCCAGCCCAGAATATGGGCGACGGGGCGAACATCAATCATGATAAGAGTCCAGAATTACCGCGAAGGGCACATTAACCAGACTATCCGCCCGCGCTCAACACCATCTCATAAGCCGGCAGCGTTAGGAAGGTTGGAAAATCTTCCGCCAGGGCCATTTTCTCGAACAGAGACGCCGCCTGTTCCAACTGAGTGCCCGAAAGATCACCGCCTGCATCTGCACGCATCGCATCTACTTCCTGTGCAATCATTTTTGAAATCACCGCGCGGCTTAATACTGTGCCTTCAACTGTCTTCGCCCCATGTTGCGCCCATTGCCATAACTGCGCGCGAGAAATTTCTGCCGTCGCCGCATCCTCCATCAGGTTGAACAATGGCACACAGCCATTCCCGCCCAGCCAGGCTTCGGTATAGCGGATGCCGACCTGGATGTTCATGCGCACACCGGCCTCTGTCACATCCCCATCCGGGACGGACAGAAGGTCTTTTGCCTCAACCGTCACATCATCGCGCTGACGATCAATCTGGTTGGGGGTTTTCATCACCGCATTAAACGCATCCAGGGCGATTGGCACCAAACCAGGATGGGCGACCCAGCTGCCATCATGCCCATCATTTGCTTCACGCTCTTTATCGGCCTTAACCTTTGCAAAAGCCTCCGCATTCGCAGCCTCGTCCCCTTTCACGGGAATCTGCGCGGCCATGCCTCCGATACAGGGGGCGCCGCGCTTGTGACAGGTTTTGACCGCCAGTAGTGAATAGGCGCGCATATTATGGACTGTCATGGTTACCTGCACGCGGTCGGGCATGACAAAATCCGGATTGCGACGAAACTTCTTGATGATGGAGAAGATATAATCCCACCGTCCGCAATTCAGCCCGGCAGAATGGTCCCGCAATTCATACAGGATTTCATCCATCTCAAAGGCTGCCAGGATTGTTTCAATCAGCACTGTTGCCTTGATCGTCCCGTTCGGAACGCCCAGCAGGGATTGGGCCTCAACGAAAATATCATTCCACAGTCGTGCCTCCAGGTGGCTTTCCATCTTGGGCAGATAGAAATAGGGGCCAGTGCCCCGCTTGGCCAATTCCGCATGATTGTGAAAGAAATACAGGGCAAAATCGACAATCCCACCTGATGCCGGCTGTCCATCCACCAGAATATGCTTTTCTTCTAGATGCCAGCCGCGGGGCCGCACCAGCAGAACCGCAGTCTTATCCTTCAGTGCATAGTGCTTGCCGGAATTCGGATCGGTGAAATCAATTTTGCGAGCCGCTGCATCGCGCAGATTGACCTGTCCCCCGATCATATTATCCCAGGTCGGGCAGTTCGAATCTTCCAGGTCCGCCATGAAGACATAGGCACCAGAATTCAGCGCATTGATCACCATCTTGCGATCCGTCGGCCCGGTGATTTCGACACGCCGGTCTGTCAGGTCCTCAGGTAGGGGCGCGATTTTCCAATCACCGGCCCGGATATCAGCAGTTTCAGGTAAGAAATCTGGCAGCTTCCCCGAATCGATCTCGGCCTGACGGGCCTCGCGGGCGACCAGCAGCTCACGCCGACGAGCGCCAAACTTACGCTCCAATATTGCTATAAAACCCAAGGCCTCCGCTGACAGAATTTCACCATAACCCGGTTTCATTTCGCCGGTCAGTTTGACGCCGGCTGAGGCGGTGGTAAGGCTTGATTGGGTCATAAAGCTCCCCCAAAGCGGATATGGAAACAAGGGTAAACCTACCGTCTGGCGGTACACTTTCCAAGTCCTGATGCACCATGCCCAGACAGGCCGATCACATTCAAGGCTGGATGCCCCTAAGACGGCACAGGGGGAATTCTGGTCCTGGACCGACCAAACCGGATGCCAAGCGCCAATACCATCCCCCCACTGACCAGTGCCAACCCCAAAAGATGCCGTGTGGTGGGGACCTCTCCCAATATCGGATAAGCGAACAGAGCGGAAAACCCGGGCACCAGTGCCGCGAACAAAGCAGCGCGTCCCGCCCCCAACACGGCAACCGTCTTGGTATAACAAATCAAGGCCAGCACTGCTGCGACAAGCCCCTGCGCAACCCCCTGCAGCAGCAATTCTTCAATGGGTGCCTGCAATAAGGCGGTTCCCTGCATCATCAGGTAGATCGGCCCGAATAAAACCAAAGACAAGACCGATACCAGCGCGGTCGCATGCAAGGGATCTGCCCCCCATTTCCGGCTGAAAACCGTATAGACAGCCCATAACATACCGCCGCTGGCAAACAGGATATGACCCAGCCACAGCATGGAAAATCCATCCCCCGCCATGGCACCAGCCGACCCGATGACAACCACGCCCGACAGAACAATCGCCAACCCGACAAGCCGCTTCCTATTCGGGCGGTCTTTCAACAGCAACCAGCCCCCCAATGTGGAACAGGTCAACATG
This sequence comes from Hwanghaeella sp. LZ110, assembly GCF_048892525.1. Classification (NCBI taxonomy): domain Bacteria; kingdom Pseudomonadati; phylum Pseudomonadota; class Alphaproteobacteria; order Rhodospirillales; family Aestuariispiraceae; genus Hwanghaeella; species Hwanghaeella sp. LZ110. The sequence goes on from NZ_JBLZHT010000004.1 coordinate 429,404, forward strand.
ACGCTGGGAATGATCAATCCACCATGCCCAGCCGGGGCATAGGAAAACCCGATAATCGTCACCAGGGCATAGGGAGCCCCTGCGCCAACCGCCAGAACAAGCGCCCTGCCCCAGCCCAGTCCGCCATGGCCGCGCCGCAGGACAAGGGGCAACATGATCAGCCCCGACACCAGAAATCGCAGCATGGCGACATCCACCGCCAACAGATTTTGCTGAACACCAAACCGGGAAAGGACCGGCCAAGTTCCCCAGATGATCGCTGTGGCCAATCCGAAAGATATCCCTTTCCAAGGAACGCCCGCCTCCGTTTGAGACAAGGCAATCGGATCAACGCCAGGGGATGTCATGAAACAAGGACTCCAAAAACGGCGGAAGGCACCAGATAAAACGGCAAAAACACGTCAGGACTTAAGCAATGTCGCAATCTTTTCCAACAATCGACCCTGATTGATCGGCTTGTTTTCATAAGCAGAACAACCAGCCTCAAAGGCTTCATCGCGATCCTGGGCGGAGGTATAGGCGGACAGCGCCAGGATTGGAATTTCTGTTCCCGCGGGATGGGCACGGATCGCCCGCACGACATCCCATCCAGAAACGCCAGTCATGCTGAGGTCTGTTATAATCAGATCGAACATTTCATCTGAAACGGCCATTTCGACCCCGGCATTTCCAGACGAGGCACAAACCACTGTGTAATTGTGACCTTGCAGGAGGGTCTGAACCAGCATTAATGTCGGCGCGTCATCATCAATCAAAAGAATCTTTGCCATTTGGGAGCCCTTCGTTCCGCACCTTAGCATCAGGTCTGGTTCGCACTATTCCGGCACTTTTGTCGCAAACATGCGGCTTTATAACAAGCCCGATAACCTCAGTGGGTTGACGTAACCCGTTATGACCCATCTGATCAGGTGCTTTTGCATATCGTAAAGAGAGGTCAGTTATGTGGTCGGAAGCGACCGACGAGGGAACAATCTGGGTATATGGCTACGGCTCCCTTATGTGGCGCCCTGGCTTCCCTCATCAGGAAGCCATAAAGGCGGTCCTGCCAGATTATTCCCGCAGCTTTTGCATCTGGTCAGAGCATCATCGCGGAACGCGCGACTGTCGCGGTCTGGTGCTGGGCCTGGCGCCACAGCCAGGCGCACAATGCGAGGGCATGGCTTTTCGAATTGACCCGAAAGACTGGCCTGAAACCTCTGTTTACCTGGAAGAGCGCGAATTGCGCGGGTATGCCTATCGACCAGACCATCTGCCAATCAGCCTGATCGATAATCGCACGGTTCTGGCCCATTGTTTTGTGGCCGATCCTAAACATCCCCATTTTGCAGGTGTCATTGCACCAGATGATGCCGCACGCATTATCCTGAATGCGCGGGGAGAGGCAGGCCTGAACCGGGACTACCTGATCAACACGATCCGCGCATTACAAAAGCACGGCTATCAGGATTTGCATTTACAGGACCTGCTTCAGCGGGTTCTGCGCCTGACCGGGGAACTGGACGCGGGCGCGGGAATATAATCTCTGAAACAATACGCGCGCCGCCACGATCTTCGCGTCAGTTCAATACAAATGTTGACCGCCGGTCACAAAGACTTCGGTGCCTGTGACATAGCTGAAATCTGAATTGCTGAGCTGGAACACACAGGCAGCGACTTCTTGCGCCTTGCCCATTCGCTGCATCGGGATGCGCGCGATCAGGGGTTCATATTCTTCCCCGATCATCTCTGTTTCAATCTCTCCTGGCGCAACAGCGTTCACGCGCACGCCCAACTGCGCAAACTCTACGCATAATTCGCGCGTCAGGGCGGACAAAGCTGCTTTTGAAGTCGAATAGGCGGATCCGGCGAAGGGGTGAATGGCATGTCCTGCAATGGAGGTGATGTTTACAATCGACGCCCCATTGCCCTGCCGTGATCCCCGCCCCAGGGCACGGGCAAATCCCCGACACAGGGTCAGGGGGGTGAAGAAATTCAACTCGAACACTTCGCGCCAACGGTCCAAATCCCCGTTCAAGCATCCAAGTCTTTCCTTGAAGGCCGCCTTGGGCGATACAGCGGCATTGTTGACCAGCGCGTGGACCGGCTCGTCCCCCAGAATTTCATTGGCCTTTTTCACAAAAGCCTCGACATCGCCCTTATCGCTGAGGTCTGTCGGGATATGATGGGTCCAGTTAGGATCCGCGCGACAATGGTCGGGAATGCCTTCACGAGAGCAAGTGATGATCCGCCACCCTTCGTCTGAGAAGCGCTGGACGGTAGCATGTCCAATACCCCGGCTTGCGCCAGTCAGGATCACAGTGCGGCGGTGTTGGGACTCGCTCATGGCTTTACAGTCTCGCTCTCTGAGGGTGTATCGGGTGCCGGTGATGCCGGGTCCTGATGGACGAAAACTTCTGCGCCGGGGAAGGCCTCCATGACCTCCTTTTCCACCGCATCGGCTGTCGTATGGGCACGATTGAGCGATAGATGCCCGTTAAAGTCCAGATGCATCTGAATAAAAGTATCAGGGCCCGACTTGCGGCTGCGCAGATCGTGAACGCCCAATACGTCCGGATAGGCCAGGGCGATGGCACGAATGCGTTCGCGGTCTTCATCCGGTAATTCATGATCCATCAACATCTGGAAGGACTCTGTGCCCACCTGCCATGCGCCATAGGCGATGAAGGCCGCAATCGCGATGCCAAACAATGGATCGACCAAAGGAAAATCAAATGTGCCCGCCACGACCAGAGCGGCAATCACCCCCAGATTTGCGTACAGATCTGCCTTGTAATGCGCGGAATCTGCGGTGACCGCTACGGAACTGGAGCGCGTGATCACATAGCGCTGAAACAAGACCAGTGCCAAGGTCGCGAAGATTGAAAACACCATGACAGCGATGCCGATGGTAGTTTCCTGTATCGGCTTTGGTGTGAACAGGCGATCAATTGCTTCAACCAGCAGCAACAGCGCCGACCCGGCGATAAACCCTGATTGCGCCAGCGCAGCCAGGGGTTCCGCCTTACCATGTCCAAACCGATGTTCGGAATCGGCGGGCACCATGGCCTGTCGAACCGCAAACAGAGTTATCAACGATGCAACAAGATCCAGCATGGAATCGATCAGGCTGGATAGCATCGCAACGGAATCCGTCAACACCCAGGCCCCCACCTTGGTGGCGATCAACAGGCTTGCCGTCGCCGCCGAGGCATAGGTGGCGTAGCGCAACAGCTTTTGCTGTTTCGAATGCCCCCTGCCGAGGTATTTTACCGGATCTGGTGTCGCTGGGTCGCTCATCGCCAATTAATTCTAGGGGAACAACCGCGTGATCGTCCAGGATTCTTCCGGGGTCTCGCGGGTGAATGTTTGGCGATCATGCAGCCGGAATGCCCCATCCTTCCAGAATTCAATATAGCGTGGGCTGACACGAAAACCGGACCAATGGGCCGGTCTTGGAACCGAACCAATCGCATATTTTGCCGCGTATTTCGCGACTCGCTTTTCCAGTTCAAACCGACCGTCACAGGGGCGCGATTGTTCACTGGCCCAAGCCCCGATTTGGCTTTGCTTCGCGCGGGACGCAAAATACTCGTCTGCTTCAGCATCTGTCACTGGAGAGATCGGGCCTTCGATTCGAATTTGCCGACGCAGGCTTTTCCAATGGAACAGCAGCGCGGCATTGGGGTTTTCCGCAAGCTGAACCCCCTTCTTGCTTCCCAGATTGGTGTAAAACACGAAACCGTCCGCATCATAGCCTTTCAGAAGGACCATGCGCACGGACGGACGCCCCTGTGCATCTGCAGTCGCCAAAGCCATGCCGTTGGGGTCGTTGGGCTCAGTGGTTTCAGCCTCTGCCATCCAGTCTGCAAACAGTTTTAAAGGATCAGTCTCTTTAAATTCGGTCATGTCATCGCCATAATTATGATGTGTAGTACCTATATAGAGGGCGGGATGCACAGTCTCAACGGGCGTGAAGGGCTTTACGGTCGGTCACGACGGAAATATGGATGTCAAACGTCTTAATCATGATGTCATATCAGGCAGACCCGTTGGGTTGGACATTCTATAGCGAGGAGATTTTAGATTATGATTAATACTAAGCGACTGCTCCCCAAACGGATTGCAAGTCAGGCCATAGCACTGGCGCTGGTAAGCGTGATCGGGTTGAGCGCTTGCTCTGGCGCGGGTCAGAAAGAAACCATCGGCGGCGCGAGCGGTGCTGTCTTGGGTGGAGTTCTTGGCTCCCAGGTTGGTAAGGGTAAAGGACAACTTGTCGCGGTCGGTCTGGGTGCCGTACTGGGCGCATTGGCGGGTTCTTCCATTGGTCGATCTCTGGACGAGGTGGATAAGATGAAGATCAACAACACAACCCAGCGCGCCCTGGAAACCCAACCGGATCAACAGGCTTCGACCTGGTCCAACCCGAATACCGGGAATTCCGGTGCGGTAACGCCCCAAAAGACCTATCAGAACACAGATGGCCAGTATTGCCGCGAATTCACACAGACCGTGGATATCGGCGGCGAGTCGCAACAGGCCTATGGCACAGCCTGTCGTCAGCCAGACGGAACTTGGAAAATCGTCAGTTAAGTCTTATATCCTTTCTGCTCTCGGAACGATTCTTGCTTGCCTTCGGGCGTAGGACCGGAATGGTGTGCCGGTGCGCGCGTTGCATGTGAAGGAGTCTGTGAAAAATGGCAGTCGGGACAGGTATGAAAGATCCCTATGATGTACTCGGTGTGAAGCGCACAGCAAGCGCCGATGAAATTAAACAGGCATATCGTAAACTGGCGAAGGAATTTCATCCGGATTTGAATCCGAATGATCCCATCGTCGAACAACGTTTCAAGGAAGTTTCCAGCGCCCACAGCATTTTGGGCGATAAGGAAAAGCGTGCCAAATTTGACCGTGGTGAAATCGGTGCCGATGGGGCCCCGCGCGGTGGCTTTGGCGCTGGCGGGTACGGCCCATCTGGTGCACGTGGACGTGGTCCGGGTGGGGGATTCGCGGGCGGCTTTGGCGGTGCGGCAGCGGAAGATATCTTTGCCGACCTGTTCGGTCGCAACCGCGGGCGCACCCGCACCATGGAGATGAAGGGCAAGGATGTCAGCTATTCGCTGCGCGTGTCCTTTTTAGATGCCGCTAAAGGCACGACACGCAGGATCAACCTGTATGATGGGAAAAGCCTGGATGTCCGCATTCCGGCAGGAACCGAAGATGGTCAGACATTGCGCCTGAAACAACAGGGCATGCCTGGTATGGGTGGCGGTCCGGCAGGCGATGCCTTTATCGAAATCCAGGTTGATACGCATCCATTCTTTGAACGCGACGGGAACGATATTTTTCTGGATGTCCCAATCACCCTGGCTGAGGCAGTGCTGGGTGGAAAGATCACTGTTCCGACGGTCCATGGTAATGTATCGGTCACCGCGCCCGCAGGATCGAACAGTGGAACCAGCTTGCGCCTGCGGGGCAAGGGCATTCAACCCGCTGGTGGCGCTGTCGCTGGCGACCAGTTCGCAAAGTTAATCGTCGTCCTGCCCGACAAGCCCGACAAGGCACTGGTCGATTTCGTCAAGGAGTGGTCGAAAGACTATGACTATGACGTGCGCAAACGCGTTGGCCTGGACAAACCCTGATTATCACCCGCTCTGCGATAAGGCCCCCAGTCCAATCAGTGCCAGGACTTTGGCGTTAAAGCTTGCCTTTGATTCCCCTGGGGGCCCTTCATCCTCCTCTTCAGAGGGCAACGCATCATGCTGTGGTGATTTTGATGTCAGGAAACTGCGCAGATCGGTGCTCATCACCTCATCCCGCGCCTTGCTGAAATCATCCAATATCTCGGTCAATTGATGCCCCCAATCCGTATTCAACTGGCCGCGTGGCATGCGACCGGACAGGTCCAGCTCTAAATCCTGATACAAGGTCGCCAGATCGACCTGGGACAGATCGCGGCTTAACACCCAATTATGACCATCGGCCCTGGCAATGTAGTTCAGGCTTTTCAATTTACGTGTGGCCCAACCCTGCGCCTGAGGGCCAACCTTGGCCAGCCGCGCCAGCCTGCGTTCTGACAGGGTGGTGCCATCCGTCGCAGCGGCCCGTTGCAGGGCGCTTAGAACAGACAGGGCAGCGGCCAATCGATGCAACGGGGATAGACCTTCCCGACGCGGATTGCGTTGACCGTGGCGCCATTCCGGCAATCCGGCAGTCACTTCTGCCCCGAACAGGACCACCATCCAACTGAGATAAACCCAGATCAGAAAGATCGGGATCGTCGCCATCGCGCCATAAATCGTCTCATAGGTTGGGAAGGCGGTGATATAGATGCCAAATCCCCGCTTCAGCAAATCCAGCAGCACACCAGCGACCAGCCCCCCGATCAGGGCATCACGGCGGCGAACGGGATAGTTGGGCATCACCAGATACAACACCGATAAGCCGGCTGTTTGCAGCAGGAAGGGAAAAACCATCGCCAATTGTGCCAGATTGCCTGTGACTGATTCGACATTGCTGGCCCGCGCCAGGGCGAATAAATACCCAGACAGCGACAACGACGCCCCAAACAGCATGGGGGCCAGGGTCAGTACCGCCCAGAATACCATCAGGCGGGAAACAACGCCCCGCGTCTGTTTGGTCTGCCAGATCATGTTCATCGTGTTTGATATTGTCATCAACAACATGATGGCGCTGAGTGCCAGAAACACAATTCCAACCGCGGTCAGGCGTCCCGTCTGGGCGGTGAATTTTTCAAGATACCCCTGCACTTCATCGCCAACCGATGGAATGAAATTGCTGAAAAGATAGCTCTGAACCTCAGTTTTCAGCGAATCATATGCGGGAAAGGCGGAAAAAATAGCAAAGCTGACCGCCAATAACGGCACCATCGCCAGAAGCGATGTAAAGGTCAGGGCCGCTGCGCGTTGTTGACACCCATCGATATTGAACCGGATGCCTGCATACACAAAAAACTGGAAAAAATGCTTCAGCACCTTGCCCAGACTGGCTTTAGGTGGGGCTTTCTTCTCTGGCATTGTGCTGTTGTTCCCTGTTACATCATTCATACTGCTTTCCCATCTGGTTGTAAGTTAGTATAGCGGGACTGAGTAAAGTTTCGATAGGGGCTTCGCTTTGACGGATTGAGACGTCGGGTCTAGAGTGCGGCTCTTTGCGATGAACAGTGATTTTTGGAGATTATAGGGCATGGGCCAAGTTGAATCCCTCATGGCGGGCAAAAAGGGCGTCATCTTAGGTGTCGCGAACGAAAAATCGATCGCGTGGGGCATTGCAAAGGCTTGTGCTGCGGCAGGAGCTGAATTGGCCTTTACCTATCAGGGCGAAGCGCTGGAAAAACGCGTGCGACCGCTGGCCGACAGTTTGGGGTCCAAGATTGTCCTGCCCTGTGATGTGACCAGCGAAGACAGCATGGATGCGGTATTTGAAACCCTGAAATCTGAATTTGGCGAATTGGATTTCATGGTCCATGGCATTGCCTTTTCCGATAAGGATGAGTTGAAAGGCCAGTACCTGCAGACCAGTCGTGCAAACTTCCTGCGCACCATGGATATTTCCTGCTATTCGCTGACGGCCCTGGCGCAGCGCGCGGTCCCACTGATGGCAAAGGGCGGATCGATCCTGACACTGACCTATTACGGTGCTGAACGGGTGATGCCCCATTACAATGTCATGGGCGTTGCAAAGGCGGCATTGGAAGCGTCCGTGCGCTATCTGGCATCTGATATGGGCCCGACGGGTATCCGCGTGAATGCGATTTCCGCTGGTCCGATCAAGACTCTGGCAGCCAGCGGTATTGGTGACTTCCGATATATCCTGAAATGGAATGAACTGAATTCGCCCCTGCGTCGGAATGTGACGATTGATGAGGTTGGGAATTCCGGTCTGTATTTCCTGTCCGACCTGTCTTCCGGTGTGACGGGTGAGGTGCATCATGTCGACAGCGGATATCACACGGTCGGGATGGTCGCGGTGGATCAGGCCCCGGCTGTGACGGAACTGTTGACCGGCCTGAATAAGAAAGCGGGCTGACCAGTCCGCTCGACTCACTAAGGCGGGCGCATGTCTGATAATACCTTTGGCACATTGTTTCGGGTGACAACCTTCGGGGAAAGCCATGGTCCCGCCATTGGCTGTGTCGTCGATGGCTGCCCGCCCCTTGTCCCAATGTCAGAGGCTGACTTGCAGCCCTATCTGGACAAGCGTCGCCCTGGCCAGTCTCGCTACACCACCCAGCGTCAGGAAGCCGATCAGGTGAAAATCCTGTCAGGCGTCTTTGACGGGGTAACGACCGGAACACCGATTGGTTTGCTGATCGAAAACACGGATCAACGGTCCAAAGATTACTCGGACATCGCACAGAAATTCCGCCCTGGTCATGCCGATTTCACCTATTGGGAAAAATACGGCATTCGCGACTATCGGGGGGGTGGACGCTCCTCAGCGCGGGAAACAGCCATGCGGGTTGCCGCCGGTGGCGTCGCCCGTAAGGTGTTGAGCCATATTCTGGGGGATGAATTCACCCTGCGCGCCGCCCTGGTTCAAATGGGTCCGCATCAGATCGATCGGGATCGCTGGGTTTGGGATGAGGTTGATAACAATCCGTTCTTCTGTCCCGATCCCGTCGCCGCCCAGGACTGGGCGAGCTATCTGGATGGTATCCGTAAGGCCGGGTCTTCCTGTGGCGCGGTCGTTGAGGTTGTGGCAGAGGGCATCCCGGTCGGCTGGGGTGCACCGGTCTATGGCAAGCTGGATTCCGATCTGGCATCAGCCCTGATGTCGATTAATGCGGTCAAAGGGGTTGAGATTGGCGCTGGATTCGGGGCTGCCGCCTTAACGGGCGAAGAAAATGCCGATGAGATCCGAATGGGTAATGACGGCAAGCCCCGCTTCCGGGCCAATAATGCGGGCGGCATTCTGGGTGGAATTTCCACCGGACAGCCGATCATTGCACGTTTTGCCGTCAAACCGACCAGTTCAATCCTGCAACCGCGCGACACCATCACCACAAGCGGTGAGGAAGCAGAAATCATCACCAAGGGTCGCCACGACCCCTGTGTTGGAATACGGGCTGTTCCCGTTGGGGAAGCCATGGTCGCGTGCACCCTGTTGGATCATTTGATGCGCCATCGCGCGCAATGTGGGTAACCCCCTTCCTGAAAGAGGCTGACATGACCAAATCTGAAAAGATCCACGCCCTGCCGGTGCCGGATGAGGCGACGCTTGACCCGGATTTGCAGAAGTATTTTGCAATTTGTCGCGAAAAGCTGGGCCTGTTACCCAATGTCCTGAAGGCATATAGCTTCCGACCCGCGCGCCTGCGGAAATTTATCGACAGCTATAATGAAATCATGCTGTCCGAAGGACCATTAAGCAAACTGGAGCGGGAAATGATTGCGGTCACGGTATCGTGCCGAAATCGGTGCCTGTATTGTCTGGTCGCCCATGGACAGGCGGTGCGTGCCCTGTCCGGGGACCCTGTATTAGGGGAAATGCTGGTGATGAATTACCGCATGGCGGAGTTAAGCGACCGCCACCGGGCCATGCTGGATTTCGTGTGGGACCTGACCGATGACCCTGAAAAAATCAATGAGGCCGCGCGCCAATCCCTGCGGGATGCCGGGTTCAGCGATGAAGGCATTTGGGACATTGCGGAGACGGCGGCGTTCTTCAATTACACGAACCGCATGGCCCATGCGGTCGAAATGATGCCGAACGAAGCCTATCACGGGATGAACCGGACTCCCAAGGATGGCTGACTCCGTATCCCGATGAGTATGCCCGATCACGGTGCCAGTCATGCCGTGCTATCTTGTTAACCATTCCTTCAAACTATTGTTTCATCCTGTTGTTCAGAATCCGGTATAGTACTGGTTCGTGGCGCAGGCCTTTGGGGGAGGATCTGTTCCAAGGGTGAATATGGGGCGCTATAACAGGCGGAAATTTGGGGCGGACATTCTATGTCAGGTGGCAGATCGGTCTCTTTTGAGGTCTACTACCTCCAGTATGGTCGATGGCAGATTCATCATCGCTATCCGCTGAGCGAGCGGGAGGCTGCGATTGATGAGGCCAAGCGTCTGGATACACAGGGACATTTCGATGCCGCCTGTGTTGTTCGTGAAAGCTTTGACAAAGCCTCTGGCACCGCATCAGAATCCGTCATTTATCACAGCCCGAAGCTGAAGACCAAACCTCCGGTAACCAGCATTACGGCTGGCGCAGATGGGTCAGCCAGCCCGACCGCCGGCAGGAACACGACTAAAGCCGTGTTACGCAACGCGCCCAGTGGCTCCGCAGCGGCCAACGCTGCCGCTTTGGCTAAGCAGCGCGTCGCCGGTCAAAAAACAGACAATGCGAAAAAAGCCACCGGGAAAGAACCCGAATTGCGTCGCCCCCCAAAGGCCAATGAGGTTCAGGGGGATTCGGATTGGTCGGCTGCCATACCGAAGTTGATGATCGGTTTCCTGCTGGCCTGTCTGGTCGGTACCGGTGCTGGAATTGGCGCATTTTATGTCCTTAAGGGACTGACAATGGCCGGCCTGTCCTTTGGCTCCAAGACTGGCCAGATCCTTCTGGTGGGGGCCTGGCTGGCAGGGTGGATCGTAACCTTTGTGCCAATCTTGCGCCGTATCATGCGGAATATGCAGACGTCTTCGGCTCCGCAACAGCACCCAGAAACAGCCCCGACAATTGCTGAAAAGGCCAGTCCTGAAGCAGCCGCCCTGGCGGCGAAGGCATTGGAGGATGCCGCCGCACAATATGAAGAGGCGATTGCCCCTGAACAGGAAAGCTTGGACACGGTTCCCCCTTACGACGCGATACAAGAAGCCGATCTACACTCTATCGACCAGATTGATCAGGAAGCCCAGGAACCGGATTTGGAAGATGAGGCGGATGATCTCGAAGAAGACAGCGAAACAGTGCCCACACCGCCGCCGACCCAGGAACCGACCGGTCCTGGCCCATTGAGGAGCGCCTTACAGGAAATTGTAAACGATGCGAAGGCCGCATCGGCCAATACGCTGGATAAGGATCATTTTCTGCGATTCGGGGTCATCCTGTTCCTGGCGGGTGCAGCCGAAACGCTGGCGCGTCGCTTTAAGGTCGCAGCGAAAGAAGTTCGCAATATCCTGTGTGAACAGATCGAAGCGATGGGCGCGCCAACCGCGATGGCTAAGGGGTTCGCTGCAAATATTGACGAATATCTTTTGGATAAGCGGTTCTTTGAAATGTATTCACTGGGACGCGGCAGCGCGCTGAACCAGGGGCGCGATCCCAATGCGAGCTCTGGTTTCGCCGACGCCCTGAAAATGTGGAAGACCCCAAAAGCCGCGCCGGGTCAGAATACTGAGGCGAAAAACGATCCAAAGCACTATGATGACCCGTCTGAAGGACCGGGATCCTATGGCTTTGTATCGGTCTTATTCACCGATATCGTCGGTTCAACCAAAAATCAGCAGCAAAAAGGGGACGAATGGCTGATGAATGTGGTGCGCGCCCATAATGATATCGTGCGCGAGGCAATCACAAAATATGGCGGTCGAGAGATCAAGCATACGGGCGATGGCATCATGGCCTCCTTCCCCGCCGTTGTGAATTCGGTCGAAGCAGCGCTGTTGATGCAGGATGGTATCGCTAAATTCAGCACGATGATGAGCGATCTGGCGTTTGAGATATCCGTTGGCATCAGTGCCGGTGAACCCATTCATGAAAGCGGCGATTTGTTTGGAACGCCTGTAAACATGGCGGCGCGCGTCCTGTCCAAGGCCGGCCCCAGGCAAACGGCGGTCAGCAGCATCGTCCGGGATCTTTGCCAGGGTAAGAACTTCACATTCGAAGAGCTGGGTCAGTTCAATCTAAAGGGATTTGATCAACCGCAGGCCATCTATCAGGTGATCGACCGGCGCAAATCCGCACGTCCAGTGACCTCCGCCCCCGCGATGGATACTGTTCGCCAATGATCTGATTGCCCTGTTTTAGGGTTGTCCCAGGGGCGCTTTGAACTTTTCGGACAGATAAATGCCGATCAATACCAGAACCAAGGCGACCCCGTGATATATTTCAAAGGACTCGTTCAGGACGACAACGGCCATGCCGGCTGCGAAAATTGGAACCAGATTCATAAACACGCCCGCCCGGCTGGGCCCGACACGGTCCACCCCCTGAATGAAGAAAAGCTGCGCCAGGAAGGATGGAAAGATCGTGATCAATCCAACCACCAACCAGCCAAAGGGCGTGGGCCATTGCGACGCCCCCAGCATATATTCTATCCCGGCAAATGGGATGGACAGGACGAAAGCACTGGCGGCCATAACGGCAAACAGGCTGAGTGGTGAAACCGCGGGGCGGTTGCGCAGCGCGATTGTATAGCCAGCATACAGAATACTGGCGCAGATCATCAGAAGATCACCCCGTTTGAATTCCAGGTGCAACAGACGGTCCAGGCTGCCCGCGCTGGCAATGATGATGACCCCGCTGACCGTCAGGATCACCCCTAACAACTGAAGCCGGGTGATCCGGGTGCGATAGACCAGAAACGCCCCCATCGCGACGAAAACGGGCATGGATCCTTGCAGAATCCCAATATTCAGCCCGCTGGTCGAATGTGCCGCCAGATAGAATAATCCATTAAAGGCAGAATATCCCAGGGCCCCCGCGATCGACAGGAAGACCAGGTTCTTGCGCAGGACCGGCCAGTCGCGTTTCAGATGGTGCCGCATGAAAATGCCACATAACAGCATCACGCCTGCCCATCGCCCAAGCACAACCAACATGGGCGAAACCTGCCCTACTGCTAATTGCCCCATAATGGCATTCCCGGCCCAGCACAGCATGGTGAATATCAGGAACAGATACGCCTCCGCATTTCTGCGTTGCAGCAGCGCGGCAGAGCCTGTCACGGAATCTGAATGCTGATCACTCACGGTATCACTCTCATTTTACAGCCATGGGCACTGGTTTGACCACACGGCACCCTGCTTTGCAATGAGGCGGCCCGGATCAGACCTTATGCTTCCATTTCGTTGAAAAGGCGTTTACAGGCCTGACGATCAATCTTATCCGTCCCGGTCTTGGGCAAAGTATCCAGATACAGAAACTGTCTGGGATATTTGTATGGCAGCAGGGTCGTCTTCACATAATCCTTTAATTCCGAAGACAAAGCATCATCCCCCGTAATACCGGGACCGGGTGCCACCGCGGCAACAAGGGTTGTTCGGCCATCTGCCAAGGTCAGACCCAGCACAGTGCATTCCGTTACCTTTGGATGCTCGTTCAGGCATAATTCGACCTCCAGCGGATAGACCCATTGTCCGCTGACCTTGATCAGGTCATCGGCGCGCCCACGGAAGAAGTAAAAGCCATCCTGGTCCACAACAAAGCGATCGCCGGTCCAGATCCAATCCCCGCGCATTGTCTCTGCGGTCTTGTCAGGGCGGTTCCAATAGCAGGGCGCGTCCGAATCACCCCGGATCCAAAGGATGCCTTCTTCCCCCGGACCAACGGACTGTCCGTCCCGATCCGTCAGCTTCAATTCATATCCAGGCACACGCTTGCCAGCAGAGCCCAGCTTCTTCTGATCCAGCGTATTGGACAGATAGATATGCAGCACCTCCGTTGAGCCCAGCCCTTCCATGATCTCATGACCAAAGCGCGACTTCCAGGCGGTGAAGACGTCGCCGGACAGGACTTCGGCTGCCGATATGCACAGTCTTACGCTAGACAGATCCGCCGTTGCCGCAGAGGGATGCTTGATCAGGGCCGTATACACCGTGGGCAGAGCAAAAAATAACGTCGGGCGACAGGTCTTGATCAGGGCAAACATACGCTCCGGGGTTGGGCGATCCGGCAGCAGCGCCGTGGTTGCGCCGGCGGCAAAGGGGAACGTGACCGAATTTCCGAATCCATAGGCAAAGAATATCTTTGGGACAGAAAAGCAGATATCACTCTCCTGGATCTGCAAGACCCGCTTGGCATAGCTTTCCACCGTATAGGCCATATCGTGATGCAGATGCACGACGCCCTTGGGTTTTCCAGTGGACCCCGATGAATACATCCAGAAGGCCATATCATCGCGGGATGTATCGGCCTGCGGCAGATCGGGGGATTGTTTGGATATCCAGGCCCTCCCCTCATCCGAATCCAACGCAATCAAATGTTTTGGGGACGATTGGGAAAACAGGCCCAGATGTTCTCCATGGGTCAGGGCGACCGTCGCAGCAGAATTCTCCAGAAAGAAAGCAATCTGATCCGCGGGAGACAGCGTGTTAATCAACAATGGCACCAGCCCGGCCCGCAGCGCCCCAAAGATGGCGGCGATGTAATCTGGACTGTCATTCAGAACCAGGACCAGCCTGTCCCCGCGCGTCAGTCCCAGATCCAGCAATCCATTGCCAATGCGACACGCCTGGGCGCAGATTTCCGCATAGGTCAGGCTTTCCCGTTCCGTCACAACGGCAACCTTACCCCCGCGCCCTGCTGCCAGATTATCAAACAGAATGGCGGACGCATTGTAGTGCTGCGGTACAGAAAATTGAATTTCCCGTGCGCCGGGCGTGTCATTGGGAACCGGATCAACAATCTGGGTCATTGGGGTCTATCCTCACAAACAATCGGGATTTTACAGGCTCAGGCGGCGCGATGGGCGTCCAAGCCTGCCATGAATTTCGGGGCCAGCTTGCGCAGGCGATCATCGTCAATGCGCCCTGCCCGCCGGATGTAGCTATCCGCCATATCCCAGGGAGAAAGCTCCATATGTTTGGCAAAATCCTCGTACCAAAGGGCGCTACGGTTGGCCGCGACGACAATCTTTTCAACAATCGGCTTGCGGGCGGCCTGATAGGCAGGTAGCGCCTTTGAAACGTCACCATTTGCGTCGGTCATGGCACGAACAAGCGCAATCCCGTCCTCCATCGCCAGGCGGGTACCAGACCCGATGGAAAAATGCGCGGTATGCAGGGAATCGCCCAACAAGACCTTGTTGCCATCATACCATGTGTCATTCCACAGCTTGGGGAAGTTCCGCCACAGTGACTTGTTTGCAACCAGGGGCGCGCCCTCCAGCACATCGGCGAATAGTTGTTCGCAGGTGACCCGGCTTTCTTCCTCAGACATATCGGCAAAACCTGCCGCCGCCCATGTTGCCTCATCCGTTTCAACAATGAATGTGCTCATATCCGGCGCATAGCGATAGTGGTGGGCATTGAATCGCCCCTTCGTCGTTTCACGGAAGCTTTGGGTCAGGGTATCAAAGGGTCGCCGTGCCCCGAACCAAACAAACTTGTTCGACAAGGGCTCTAAAACCGTCCCAAAAGACCCCGACTGGCGCACGATGGAATTCACCCCATCGGACCCGATTATCAGATCATAGTCCTGATAGGCACTGATATCCTTTAAGGGAGTGCCAAATTGCGGTATCAGACCAACGGACCGGGCGCGTTCTGTCAGCAATTGCAATAGCTTTAAACGACCAATCGCGGCAAAGCCAACACCGTCGATGGCAATGCGCGTGCCCGCATGATCCAGCGTCAGATCCTGCCACATTTCCATATGGGGCACAATCGCCGCATGCGTTTCTGGATCGTCACTTTGCAGGAAATCCAGCGCTGTATCTGAGAAAACGACCCCGAACCCCCAGGTCACATTTTCTGGATTCTGTTCGACAATATCGATCCGCGCATCGGTAAATGCCCGGCGCAGCAGATAGCCAACATACAGGCCAGCAGGCCCCCCTCCGATAACGGCGATGCGCATCCAGCGTCTCCTTATCATCCCAAACTAAACATTTTTATTATTCACCAATGTACATTATATTTACCAATAGACAATAATGGAATCAGGGGATGGATATGGTTTCGGAATCTGAGGAACGCCGGGGAATTGGATCTGTTGATATCGCAATGACCGTTCTGCGGGTCTTTGCCGCCGCATCGGAACCGCTGACCCTGAAAGAAGTTGGCGCGCGGACCGGCATGTCGACTAGCAAGCTGCACCGCTATCTATCCAGTCTGGTCGCGCAGGGAATGCTGCGACAACGGGAGCGTTCCGGACGGTATGATCTGGGGCCCTTTGCGTCGGCCTTGGGGATTTCCGCCTTGGCACGAAATGATTTCGTCAACGAAACGGCCGCTATCCTGCCTGATTTGGTAGACAAGGTTGGGGCAACCGCGATGCTGTCGGTCCTGGGAGCCAGCGGGTCCACCATCGTGCGATGGCAGCGTGGCCGCAATCATGTCATAACAACATTGGGTCTGGGCACGGTGCTGCCCTTGCTGACATCAGCGACAGGTCAGGTTTTCCTGGCATTTAGCGCAGATGCGTTAACCCAGCCGCTTTTGCCGAAGGAACAGCGGTCCACAGCACCGATGCTAAAGGATCGCATTCAAAAACAAGGCTATGCCATGGCAGGAGGGAATTTCATCCCCGGCCTGTATGCCATTGCCGCCCCGGTTACCAATTGGCAGAATGAAGCGGAAGCTGTCGTGACCCTGATTTCCACAGATCCCGACTTAACCAACCCTGCCGGCCCCGCCCTTTCATCCCTGAAAGCTGCATGCCAGCAGGTATCTTTGGCTCAGCCAAAGGGCTGATACGCCATTCGAAACGAGGGTTCCTGAGAAATAAGTTGCGGTTTTTGGTCTAAAGTAGAACCCTATCGCTTCAATTTCGAAGATTGTCAGTCTGGCGGAATCCAGCCGGACGGCATAAAAACAGGAGAGACAGCATATGAATTTCTTGAAAACCACGATGACCGCAGTCGCGGCGCTTGCTGTAAGCAGTAACATTGCCTTTGCACAATGCGACGAAGTGCGGTTCTCGGATGTCGGCTGGACCGACATTACATCAACAACTGCCGCATCCAAGACCGTGCTGAAAGCACTGGGATATGACGTAGAAGTCAAATTGTTATCGATCCCGGTGACCTATGCCTCGATGAAAGCCGGTGACATTGATGTGTTCCTGGGCAACTGGATGCCGACGATGGAAGCAGATATCGCCCCCTATCGTGACGATGGCAGCATCGAAACACCCCGCGAGAACCTGGAAGGCGCCAAATATACGCTGGCGACCAACAAGGCCGGTGCCGATCTGGGGATCAAAGACTTTGCCGACATCGCCAAACATAAGGACGCCCTGGACGGAACGATCTATGGGATTGAACCTGGCAATGATGGCAACCGTCTGATCATGGACATGATTGAAAAAGATGCCTTTGGCCTGAAAGGGTTCGAGATCAAGGAAAGTTCCGAACAAGGCATGTTGGCCCAGGTCGACCGCCTGTCAAAACGCGACGAGCCGATCGTATTCTTGGGCTGGGAACCCCATCCAATGAACGCAAATTACGATATGAGCTATCTGACAGGGGGTGATGACTATTTCGGCCCCAATCTGGGCGGCGCGACGGTTTATACCAATGTCCGCAAGGGCTATATTCAGGAATGCCCGAATGTTGGTGCCTTCCTGAACAACCTGAAATTCTCTTTGGCCATGGAAAATGAAATCATGGCGGCGATCCTGAACGATGGGAAAGATCCGGATGATGCAGCCGCTGCCTGGTTGAAAGCCAATCCTGGCGTTCTGGATGCCTGGCTTGCCGGCGTCACTACCAAAGACGGTGGCGATGCGATGGCGGCTGTGAAGTCCAGCCTGGGCCTGTAAGAAATACCCCCTCCCACCATCCAGTGGGAGGGGTTTTTACTTCCCCACCCGCCACCCTGATCAGAGGAATGGCCCCCTATGGAATGGATAAGCGAAACAAAAATCCCTGTTGGTCAGACAGCGAAGACCGTCTTTGATTGGCTACAAACCCATGGCGGATGGTTCTTTGATGGCCTGTCTGTTGCAATGGAAACGCTGATCGAAAGCCTGCTTTGGGTCATGCAGACGCCACCTCCCCTGGTCATCGTTGGCATCGTGGTCGCCCTGACATGGCTGGTGCATCGCAACTGGAAGATAACCCTGTTCGTGCTGTTGGGTTTCCTGTTCATCCTGAATCAGGGCTATTGGGAAGAAACCACGGAAAGCCTGACACTGGTTCTGTCCGCCTGTGTCGTCTGCATGGCGATTGGGGTCCCGATTGGCATTGCCAGTGCCCATCGCCCCCGGCTGTATCAAGCCATGCGCCCGGTGCTGGACCTGATGCAAACCCTGCCTACTTTCGTTTATCTGATCCCCGCCATTGTATTTTTTGGAATTGGCATGGTGCCGGGATTAATCGCAACCGTGATTTTCGTTATCCCCGCCCCCATTCGACTGACGCATTTGGGGATTTCAAATACGCCAACCCCGTTGCTGGAGGCCGCCCGGGCCTTTGGCGCAACGCCCAGCCAAACACTGTGGAAGGTGGAACTGCCCTATGCCCTGCCACAAATCATGGCGGGTCTGAACCAGACCATCATGCTGTCCCTGTCTATGGTCGTGATCGCAGCCCTGGTTGGGGCCGACGGCCTGGGCGTGCCGGTCGTCAGGGCGTTGAATTCCGTGAACACGTCGCTGGGCTTTGAAAGCGGATTTATCATTGTCGTGGTGGCGATCATGCTGGACCGTATTCTGCGCATCGAAAGGCGTGACAAATGAGCGATGCCGTAATTTTTGATAATGTCTCCATCGTCTTTGGGAAACAGCCAGCCGCCGCCCTGCCCGCCATGGATGCAGGCCAGACACGCGGTGAAATACAGGCAGAAACCGGCCAAGTGCTGGGCGTCCACAATTGCAATCTGACTGTGGCACAAGGGGAAATCCTTGTCCTGATGGGTCTGTCCGGGTCAGGCAAATCCACCTTGTTGCGGGCGGTGAACGGCCTTAATCCTGTGGTGCGGGGATCGGTTTCCATCGATGGCGGCGACGGGATGGTCAATATTACACAGGCCGATCCTGCAACCCTGCGCAAAATGCGTCTTTCCTGCATCGCGATGGTGTTTCAGCAATTCGCCCTGCTGCCGTGGCGCAATGTTGTGGACAATGTCGCCCTGGGATTGGAACTGGCCGGGATGGACCGGGATCAGCGCGAAGCACAGGCCCGCAAGCAATTGGATCTGGTCGGCCTGACCGATTGGGCCGATCGAAAAGTTGGCGAATTGTCAGGCGGCATGCAACAGCGAGTCGGCCTGGCCCGTGCCTTTGCCACCGATGCGCCAATTTTGTTGATGGATGAGCCTTTTTCGGCCTTGGATCCATTAATCCGGACCCGGTTGCAGGATGAATTACTGGACCTGCAGGCTCGCCTAAAACGGACTATCATCTTTGTCAGCCATGACCTGGACGAGGCCTTTAAACTGGGCGGCCGCATCGCAATCATGGAAGGCGGGCGCATCGTTCAATGCGGTACACCGCAGGAAATCATCCGCGCCCCAGCCAATGACTATGTGGCTGACTTTGTCGCCCATATGAATCCGCTGGGCGTTCTGTGCGCGCAGGATGTCATGGTGGATGGCACAGCCCCGGCCGATGCGCCAGAAGTTGCCCATGATCTGACCGTGAACGAAGTCATCAAGATCAGCCGGACAACCGAAGTCCCCATTCGGGTGCTGCAAGATGGGAAACCGGTCGGTATCATTACATCCAATGATATTCTGGACAATCTGGCCAAGTAGGCGACACCCTTTTGGGGCCTAATATCTAGACATAACGCAGCCGCAGGTCGCTGATCACGTCATTTAAAGGTCCGATATTCTCATTGGCACGCGCAAGCAGGATCGCCCCCTCAAGGGAGGACAGGATAAGGCGCGCTTCCTGCTTTTTCTGGGTGGTTGCCTCAAGCAGTTCAATATTGACCCGGAAAAAATCAGCCACGATCACGCGCACAGACCTTGGGATATCGGCACCTTCTGCCGCCAGAATACCGCACAGACACATCTTGCCGTCATCCTGATAGGAATTTCGAAATAATTCACCGTAAGCGGCGATCCTGTCAGACACGGTTCCCGGTTGCCGCAGCACCGCACCGGCCTGTTCCAAGAAATGCGCGGCATACCGTTCCGCCAGAACCCGAACCAGATCATCCTTGTTCGGAAAGTGCTTTAGGATCTCTGCACGCTCCATGTCCAGACTGGCCGCAACATCTTCGATGTGAAAACCGTTAAAGCCATGCTGACGCACGATCGCTTCCGCAGCATCCAGAATATCTGTTCGCATATCAGGCTCTTGCAAACGCCCCATATTCCATACCTCCCACTCGATACTTTTTATTCAAGGCGTGCCTGGATGGACGCACGCGCGCCGTGCCGATGCTGCACAGGCAATGTATTCCAAAACCTCAAACACACTCTATACGCATTCTTGTCGCAACGACACTCTTACACAGTGCGACATATTCAGAATCCTGCAATCCATTCTAGGATGATCTGAAAAATCCCTTGCGACATCTTGGGCACATGGCTAGTGTTGCGCCGAATTTGGTTGAAACTGAAACCAAACTGATACGCAACTGGGGTATCCGATGCGCGCAAACGCTGCGACCACAATCATGGCCGACAAAGCCAAAACTGGTAAAACCACCACCGGAGTCTAGCGAGACCCCGCGCATCCGACTATAGCAAAACTGCTTCATCGGGCCGGGTTCTCCCCGGCCCTTACCGTATCTGGGCCGGAATGCCCTGCCCCGCTTCAAACCAAAAAGACGAACAGAAAAGAAGGAATATAGAAATGGGTTACAAAGTAGCCGTTGTTGGCGCAACGGGAAATGTCGGACAGGAAATCCTGAAGATCATGTCCGAACGTGGATTTCCCGCCGACGATATCATCGCCCTGGCCTCGGAATCTTCCGTAGGCAAACAGGTATCTTATGGTGATACTGAGACCCTGAAAGTCCAGGCCCTGAAGCATTTTGACTTCAAGGGCACAGATTTCGTTCTCTCCTCTCCTGGCGCAACAGTCAGTGCGGAATATTCTCCAAAGGCAGCGCGGGCAGGCGCTGTTGTCATCGACAACACGTCACATTTCCGCATGGATCCGGACGTACCGCTGGTCGTGCCAGAGGTGAACCCGCACGCCCTGAAAGATTTTGGCAAAAAGAACATCATCGCGAACCCGAACTGCTCCACCATCCAATTGGTGGTCGCCTTGAAGCCGGTCCACGATCTGGCCGGGATCAAGCGCGTTGTGGTGTCGACCTATCAATCAGTCTCTGGATCTGGCAAGGCCGGGATGGATGAATTGTTCAACCAGACCCGCGGCGTCTTTGTGAATGACCCGATGGAACGCAATAAGTTCACCAAGCAGATCGCCTTCAACGTCATCCCCCATATCGATGTCTTCATGGATGATGGTGGGACCAAAGAAGAATGGAAGATGACCGTTGAGACGAAGAAGATCCTGGATCCCAAGATCAAACTGCACGCAACCTGTGTGCGGGTTCCCGTCTTCATCGGCCATGCCGAAGCGGTGAATATGGAACTGGAAAAAGACGTCAGCGTCGAAGAAATCCGCAAGGCATTGTCCAAGGCGGAAGGCTGTATCGTCGTCGACCATCGCGCCGATGAAGGCTACGTCACCCCGGTCGAATGCGCCGGAGAAGACGCCGTCTACATCTCTCGTATTCGCGATGATGCGACACAGGACAACACCGTGTCCATGTGGGTTGTGTCAGATAACCTGCGCAAAGGGGCTGCCCTGAACACCGTCCAGATCGCCGAGCGCATGATCAAGGACGGCTTGGTCTGACCAGACGTGAACCAAGGGGGGGGTGATGTAAACTATCGCCCCCCTGAGGAGCGCAGCGTCTCGAACCGCATTTCCGGTCCCTCCATCCGCGTCACACCCGTGCAGGTGGGTGTTCAGAGCCACAAGCGCCAATAACGCCGGCCACCCTGGACCCCGGATCAAGTCCGGGGTGACAATGGTGCAGATAATTGCCTCCTCACCCTGAAGAGCAAAGCATCTCGAACCGCATTTCCGGTCCCTCCATCCGCGTCACACCCGCGCAGATGGGTGTTCAGAGCCACAAGCGCCAATAACGCCGGCCGCCCTGGACCCCGGATCAGGTCCGGGGTGACAATGGTGCAGATAATTACCCCCTCACCCTGAAGAGCAAAGCGTCTCGAAGGGTCTGGCTGCTGTTGGCACCGGACGTGCAGCCCTCCTTTGAGACGCTGTTGGCCCGCCAACACTGCTCCTCGCCACATCCCTGGTGGCGAAACTGCTTTTCCCAATTGTGGGACTTGCTGTTTTCGGTCGGATCGGAAACCATTGCGACCTGTAAGCACAGGAGACCAGAATGTCTGACAGCAAACCCATTACCGCCGATCGGCAAGCTTTCTATGATGAGATTCGCCCGCTTAACATGACCCCCTTGTGGGAGGTCTTGCATGCCCTGGTGCCAAAAGCGCCGGCGACCCGCGTCACCCCTGTGCGATGGCGATATGAGGATGTGCGCCCCTATCTGATGAGCAGTGGAGAATTGATCACTGCAAAGGAAGCAGAGCGGCGGGTCCTTATCCTGGAAAATCCAGGCTGTCCGGGGGAAAGCTCTGCGACCGGGACCTTGTATGCGGGCCTGCAACTGATTCTGCCGGGGGAAATCGCGCCGTGCCACCGACATACCCAATCGGCCCTGCGCTTCATTGTTGAAGGAGATGGTGCCTATACTGCCGTGGATGGCGAACGCGCCATTATGAAAGAATTTGATCTGATCCTGACGCCCAGTTGGCAATGGCATGATCACGGCAATCACAGCGACGGCCCCATGGTGTGGCTGGACGGTTTGGACATTCCGACATTGCGCTTCTTTGATTCCGGCTTTGCCCAGCAAGGCAATGACGAGTACCAACTGGATCGACGCCCGCCTGGCTTCAGCCGCGCACAATTTGGGCGAAACATGCTGCCCGTTGGCTATGACGCGCCGAAATCCAGCCCGGTTTTCCACTATCCCTATGCCGAATACCGGCAGGCACTGGAGGATATGAAAGACTCTACGGAATGGGATCCCCATCAAGGCCTAAAGCTGGAATTCATCAATCCTGCAACCGGGGGGCCGATGATGCCAACCATCTCCGGCTTCGTGCAATTGCTGCCTAAAGGGTTCAAAACCGAACCCTACCGCGCGACAGACGCGACGGTGGTGACGGTAGTAGAAGGGACCGGATCTGTTCAGATTGGCGACACAAGGTATGACCTGAAACCACGCGACACATTTGTTATCCCAAGCTGGCATACCGTCACCTATAACCCGGCAGAAGATCTGACCTTATTCGCATTTTCCGACAAGGGTATGCAGCAGAACCTGAATATCTGGCGCGAAGAACGCATCACTGGATAATCCCATTCACGCATTCCCTTTTCAGTCAGGAGTTCCAGAATGACCAACTATGCCTTTCCCGTACCGCCTGTAACGTCGGTGCCGGTCCAGGGTTCAGACGCCCAGTTTCCGGTCCGCAACATCTATTGCGTCGGGCGGAACTATTGGGCGCATCGTGAAGAAATGGGCGTGACCGATCGCGATCCCCCATTCTTTTTCACCAAATGCCGCGACGCCATTGTCTATTGCGCGCCCGGGGCAACAGCGGAAATTCCCTACCCACCGGAAACATCGAACTATCATCATGAAATCGAACTGGTCGTCGCCATCGGAAAGGAAGGCAGCAACATTTCCAAAGACGAGGCTGTGTCCTATATCTTTGGCTATGCGATCGGCCTGGACATGACCCGCCGCGACCTGCAAAGCCAGGCCAAGGATAAAGGTCGCCCCTGGGACAACGGTAAGAGCTTCCAGTATGCCGCCCCGATGGGGGAAATCGTCCCAATCGCAAAGACCGGGGAGATCGTTGATGGGCGCATCGCCCTGTCGGTCAATGGAAAGATACGCCAGGAAGCGCCGATGGATGGGATGATTACCTCTGTCAGTGAAACCATCGCCGATCTGTCGCGGTTTCACACATTATATCCAGGCGACCTGATCATGACAGGGACGCCCGCCGGGGTCGGGGCCGTCGTTGCAGGCGATATCCTAGAAGGATCTGCCGAAAAGGTCGGTGCCTTGCGGGTAAAAATCGTCTGAGAATGAACCGTCCCCCTGCGTTAAAGTGAACTGCGCCGCGCACGTTAGGGATATCGTGCGCGGCGTCCTCATCTTCACGCTTAGGGGGTATCGAGACTGCATCATAGCGCATTTTTCGACATTGCACGCCCGCAAAGATGCATTATAGTGCAGCGACGCGCGGCATGGACCAAAGTTTCCGGAAGAGAGGCAGTCTAGCGCTTGACCCTGAGCAGTCTTGTACGCTCTGATAGCGGCGATTGCACAAGGAGCATGGCCTTTCGGATGGTTTAAGCCACTCAGGCTCCGCGTAAATTTTTAGAACACACGACCTCCGCTTACCTTAAGGGTGGTCATACCAGGGAGACAAAGGAATGAAAAACACATTACTGGCAGCGGCATTCGGCGCTGCGCTGGCTACAGCACCGGCCTTTGGACCGGCCTATGGCGCGTCACACAGTGATCCTGTGAAGATCGGGTTTGTCACCACGCTGACAACGCCTGCTGCTGTTATCGGCAATGACATGAAAGCCGGTTTCGACCTGGCTATTGAACATATTGGCGGCGAAATGGGTGGCCGCAAGGTTGAGGTCATCTATGAAGATGACGGATTCAAGCCGGAAACCGGCAAGCAAGCCGCCGACAAGTTGGTCACCCAGGACAAGGTTGATTTTGTAACCGGCTATATCTGGTCCAACGTATTGCTGGCTTCTGCCAAGTCCGTTCTGGATACGGAAACCTTCCTGATCAGCGCGAATGCGGGCCCGTCTCAATTGGCTGGCAAGGCTTGCGACAAGAACTTCTTCTCCGTGTCCTGGCAGAATGACCAGACCCCGATGGCATTGGGCGAAGCATTGAACGCCGATGGCATAAAATCCGTTTACATCATGGCCCCGAACTATGCCGCAGGCAAAGACATGGTTGCCGGTGTGGAGCGTACCTTTAAAGGGGAAATCAAAGGCAAGGATCTGACCAAATGGGGTGCGGATGCACAGCTCGACTTCTCCGCTGAATTGGCAAAAGCCAAGGCTTCGGGCGCGGATGCGATCTGGGTTTTCTATCCGGGTAAAGCCGGTGGTGCCTTTATCTCCCAGTACACCCAGGCGGGCCTTGCTGATTCGATGAAACTCTACAGCGTGTTCACCGTGGATGCGATTTCTCTGCCCAGACTGAAAGAAGCAGGCCTGACGGGCGTTCTTGGATCAATGGCGACCCAGCACTGGTCACCGGATATGGACAATGAGGCCAACAAAAAGTTTGTTGGCGATTTCCTTGCCAAAAACGGCACATATCCATCCTACTACGCCCAGCAGGCTTATGATGCCGTCATGCTGATCAAATCTGCTGTCGATGCTGTTGGTGGTGATCTGACCGACAAGGATGCGGTTCGCGCAGCCCTGGAAAAGGCTGATTTCAATTCCACTCGTGGCAATTTCAAGTTTGGTAGCAACCATTTCCCAATTCAGAATTTCTATCTGCGGGAAGCTGTTACCGATGCAGAAGGTCGCTGGACGACAAAGATCAAATCCACTGTTTATACCGATCACCAGGATACTTACGCTGCTGATTGCAAGATGTAAAATTCCGAGATTTGCCGAAACGGGGCGGGTCAGAAATGGCCCGCCCCGTTTTCTTTTGCATTGGCTTTCGGCCCATTAGACTTGATCAAGAAATCGAAAACCACGCTAGCCTTTTCGTGATGCGATCTTTGAGTAAAATTTCACGAATTTTCGAAAATAATTAATTTTTACGAAATTAATGCTTGCGCAAGTTTTAGTGAAACGTTTAGCTTCAACTCAATGATAACGACAAATAATGCATCATATCTCATTGAACAAAGTTGCACACAGGGAATGATGCATTATAGTGCAGGGAATTCTGGTGAGTTATAGATGAATCTGTCTTAAAAGTATCCCGACCGGCATCAACTGTTAACTGGGATACATCCACTGAGATTTGTGAATTCATCTGATTGTGACGAGGAAACTGCTCAATGCTGAAGGCTCCACAATGAGGAGTGCATGGAAATGAAGAAGGCATTAAAAGCAGCGGTTTTCGGACTGTTTCTAACGGCGACGCCTTGGGTTGGTGCAGCATCCGCTGCAGACAGCGCCCCCGTTAAAATTGGTTTCGTAACAACACTGACGACCCCCGCCGCAGTTATCGGCACCGACATGAAAAATGGCTTTGATCTGGCCCTTGAGCATATTGGTAGTGAGATGGGGGGCCGCAAAGTCGACGTTTTTATGGAAGATGATGGCTTTAAACCAGAAACCGGCAAACAGGCCGCAGATAAGTTGGTCACTCAGGAAAAGGTAGATTTTGTAACCGGCTTCATCTGGTCTCACGTGTTACTGGCATCGGTTAAATCTGTTTTGGATAGCGATACGTTCTTAATCAGCGCGAATGCAGGCCCGTCTCAATTGGCAGGAAAAGGCTGTAATAAGAACTTCTTCTCTATCTCCTGGGCAAATGACCAGATCCCCATGGCGATGGGAGAAGCATTGAATCAGGAAGATGTTAAGTCTGTCTATATCATGGCGCCAAACTATGCGTCCGGAAAAGACATGATGGCTGCTGTTGAATTGACCTATAAAGGGGAGATCAAAGGGCGGGATATGACCAAATGGGGGTCGGAAACGCAGCTCGATTTCTCCGCCGAACTGTCTAAGGCCAAAGCCTCTGGCGCAGAAGCCCTGTGGGCCTTCTATCCTGGCAAGGCAGGCGGCGCATTCGTCTCTCAATTCATGCAAGCAGGCCTGGCTGACACGATGAAGCTCTACACCGTCTATACGTTGGACGGTATTTCCCTGCCAAAAATGCAAGAGGCCGGCTTAACTGCCGCCCTAGGGTCTCGTGGCACACAAAACTGGTCACCAGATATGGACAATGCTGCAAACCAGAAGTTCGTGAGCGATTTTCTGGCAAAACATGGCACCTACCCTTCTTTCTATGCCCAACAGGCCTATGATGCTGTCATGTTGATCAAATCCGCAGTTGATGCAGTGGATGGTGATCTCTCCAACAAGAACGCCGTGCGGGCTGCGCTGGAGAAGGCAGACTTCGCGTCAACCCGTGGCAAGTTCAAGTTCGGTAATAACCATTTCCCGATCCAGGATTTCTATCTTCGGGAAGTGGTTGCGGATTCAGAAGGCCGGTGGACCACAAAAATCGTTTCTAGGATTTTTACGGACCATCAAGATCCTCACGCCGTTGACTGCAAGATGTAATACACTATGACAAGCGGCGGCGTGGCGTGCTTAGGGAATGGGCCATCACGCCGCCGTTTTAAAATGAATGTGCGTCGCGTATAAGAAATGGCAATGAACATGCTGCAACGGGTGATCCGGTAAAAGCAGCAGTCTTTTAATTAGTGATGAACCGGGGATGGGCATGGATAGCGCACTACTGATCACACAGTTGTTGAATGGGATGCAGCTGGGCATTTTGCTGTTTCTGCTGGCCGCTGGCCTGACGCTGATTTTCGGCATTATGGATTTTATCAATCTGGCCCATGGCTCTTTCTATATGGTTGGGGCCTATTTAAGCGGGACCCTGGTGGTCCTGTTGGACAGTTTTGTGCTGGGCGTGTTGCTGGCGATCCCCCTGACCATGGCGGTTGGCTATGTCACGGAGATTTTGATCGCGCGCTCGCTGTATCTGCGGGATCATCTGGACCATGTTCTGGCAACATTCGGCATCATCCTGATATTTGATACTGTCACGCATCTGATCTGGGGCGCTGAGGGTATGGTCATTCCCCTGCCCGCATGGCTGAACGGTCAAATCACCCTCACGGAAACAATCCAACTGCCTAGTTATCGTATCGCGATTATCTCTGTCGGTCTGCTGGTCGCCATTGGTTTGTATTATGTTGTCAGCAAGACACGCCTTGGCATGTTGATCCGCGCCGGTGCCTCCAATCGCACCATGGTGCAGGCGCTGGGCGTCGATATTAAAGTATTGTTCAGTCTGGTCTTTGCCGCTGGCGCGGCTATCGCCGGCTTGGCCGGGATGATGATTTCCCCCATTACCGGGGCCTCTATCGGGATGGGCAATGACATTATCATTGTCGCCTTTGTCGTGATCATCATTGGCGGAATTGGGTCAATCAAAGGGGCCTTCGTCGGGGCCTTGATCGTTGGCATGATCGACACTTTGGGACGGTCCTATCTGGATCAACTTTTAAAGCTGTTCATGCAGACAGGAACCGCGGAAACGGCCGCCCCGGCGATTTCCGCAATGCTGATCTATATTCTAATGGCTATCATTTTGGCGGTGCGTCCTCAGGGCCTTTTCCCGCCTAAGGTCCGATAAAACGCAAGCAAGCATAAGGGATGGGCATGCGCACTTCCAATTTTCTGACTCCCAAATGGCTTTTCAGTATCGCGATACTGCTGCTGTTGGCTATGACACCAATCCTGGCGGATATTTTCGATCAGGCTTTCTATCTCAGTATCGCAACACGGATTCTGATCCTGACCATCGCCGCGATCAGCCTGAATTTTATTCTGGGCTATGGCGGCATGATCAGCCTGGGACATGCGGCCTTTATCGGCATTGGCGCCTATTGTGTCGGCATTCCCATTTATCATGACTATAGTTCAGGATGGTTGCATATCTTTCTGGCCGTCAGCGTCAGTGCGGTTTTTGCCCTGATTACCGGGGCAATCAGCCTGCGCACCAAGGGCGTTCATTTCATCATGATCACCATGGCCTTCGCTCAGATGGCGTTCTTTCTATTCCTGTCATTGGATGAATATGGTGGGGATGACGGTTTGACGATTTGGTACGACAGTGAATTCGCCAGTGGAATCGATATCGATGATCCAACCATCTTTTATTACATCTGTTTCGTTTCCTTCCTGGCAGTGATGTACCTATATCACCGCATTGTTGGGTCCCGCTTTGGACGGGTCATTCGGGGCGCGAAATCCAATGAAAAGCGGATGCAGGCTTTAGGATACAACACCTATAACTATCGCCTGGTTGCCTATGTGATTTCTGGAGCGATCTGCGGTTATGCCGGGGCCCTGATGGGGAACTACACCAATTTCATCAGCCCGGATATGATGGGCTGGACCCGGTCGGGTGAATTGATTTTCATGGTCGTTCTGGGGGGAACCGCAACAGCATTCGGTCCGATCTTTGGCGTGCTTTCCTTCCTGGTGTTGGAAGAGATGATTCCCGATCTGATGGATATGGTACACAACGGCGCTGGATTCTATTGGCACCTGCCATTTGGCTTGATTCTGCTGTGTGTCGTCCTGTTCGTGCGGGGTGGAATTTCTGGATTTTTGGATCGGTTGGGCAAACGATGACTGTACTTTTAGAAGTCCGTGGGCTGTACAAGACCTTCGGCGGCGTCACCGCCACAAAGAACGTATCCCTGGATGTGATCGAGGGGGAAGTCCATGCCATTATCGGGCCCAATGGCGCGGGCAAGACAACCCTGATCTCTCAGCTATGCGGAGAACAATTCCCGGATGCGGGCAAGGTCCACTTTAATGGTCGCGATATCACCAAGGCATCTGGTCCGGCCCGCGCGAAAATGGGCATCGCACGCTCCTTCCAGATCACGACCGTATTTCAGGACATGACCCTGCTGGAGAATGTCGCCTTGGCGGCACAGGCCCATGATGGGCATTCCTTCCGGTTCTGGCGTAACGCCAATAGTGAGCCGGAAATCAACCGTCAGGCCATGGAGCGGCTAAAAGAGGTTGGCCTGGACGCGAAGGCGATGGTGCTGTCGCGTGAAGTCTCCCACGGCGAACACCGCCAGTTGGAAATCGCGATGGCCCTGGCGACAGCGCCTAAAATGCTGTTGCTGGACGAGCCCATGGCCGGGATGGGATCCGAGGAAAGCCAGCGCATGATTGAGATTCTGCAGCGTTTCCGGGGTCAAAAAACCATGCTTTTGGTGGAACATGATATGGATGCGGTATTTGCCCTGGCGGATCGGATTTCGGTGTTGGTATATGGCGAAATCATCGCCACAGATACACCAGACGCCATCCGCGATAATGATGCCGTGAAACGCGCTTATCTGGGTGAGGAGGCCTGATCATGCTGACTGTATCGGGCTTAAAAACATTTTACGGCAACAGCCAGGCTTTGTTTGGTATGACCCTGGAAGTGCGCGCCGGAGAAGTCGCCACTCTGATGGGCCGCAATGGCATGGGCAAAACGACAACTGTTCATTCCATCATGGGCATCATTCAATCCCGGGAAGGCGACATTCAGTATGAAGGTCAGTCCATTCGTGGCCTGTCATCCTATGCCGTTGCGCGTCGTGGAATTGGATTGGTTCCTGAGGGACGTCAGATTTTCCCAAACCTGACCGCGCATGAAAACCTTGTCGCCACAGCCGCCAATTGGGGTAATCAGAAGACCCCCTGGACTGCTGATCGTATCTATGACCTTTTCCCAGGCCTTGCCGCACGCCGCAGCAGTATGGGAAACCTGCTGTCAGGTGGGGAACAGCAAATGCTTGCCGTCGGTCGGGCGCTGATGACAAATCCAAATCTACTGATCCTGGATGAAGCCACAGAAGGCCTTGCGCCCCTAATCCGAAATGAGATTTGGAAAAGCCTGGAAGCATTGAAGGGCGAAGGCCTGTCAATTCTTGTGATTGACAAGAATGTCAAAGACCTGGCCCGCATTGGCGATCGTCATCACATCGTGGAAAAGGGCCGTGTCGTCTGGACCGGCAACAGCCAGGAGTTATTGGCGGACGAAGAACTGATGCATCGCTATCTGGGCGTTTAAAGCACTTCGTTATCTTACGATGCACGGTTTTGTATCCTTGCCCCACAGGCGTAAATGTAGGTTTATTCGCATCGATTCTGTCCGTACCACCTCACTCTTGCTTGATCCTGAATGGGCCGTGGGGTAGTGATACTGCGAAGGTCGCGCGGGCAACGGCGACCACCCTATAGGATGCTAGGAAACACCCATGACCTTATCACTGAAACATATTAAAAAGCTGGCCGCCATTGGCGCGATGGCGGTTCTTCCCGTTTTGGCAGCGGCCCCTGCGGCCCAGGCCGAAACCCGCGTGACCTATAAGTCCGCAAGTTCCAGTTCGTCCTATTATCAAATGGCCGTGCAATTGGCCGAGGCGATGAAGGCGGGCACCGATGGCGGCATCATTGTTACGGTTGAAGAAAGCCAGGGCTCTGTCCAAAACGTGATGGAAGTGATCGGGCGCACCGGTAATTATGTCTTCACCACGCCCCCGGCCCTTGTTGGCCTGGCGCAGGGCGGCAAGGCGATGTTTGAAGGCAAACAGAGCCCGCGTTTTGATGAAATCCGCGCGCTGTTCCCAATCCCCTCTCTGACCATGCATTTTGTCATGAATGCAGACAGTGGCGTCACCGATTTCGCCAGCCTGGATGGCAAGACGCTGCTGATTGGCAAAGGCAGTTTTGGTGCAAAAGAAGGGGCAAAGTATCTGGAATTGTTTGGCCTGGACGGTAAAGTGACCCTGGCGGATGTGGAGCTTTCCAATGCCGTGTCGGCCCTTAAAAATGGTCAGATCGATGGCTTTGTCACCGCAGGCTCTTACCCTGCCCCCAATGTGATTGAGGCCGCTGCCAGCACCAAAGTTACCATCCTGTCACTCAGCGATGATCAGATCACCCAGACCAAACGTCTGAAGGTGACCATCCCGGCGGGGACCTATGCCGATCAGACCACCGATATCACGACGACCGGCCTGCCCGTGGTTGCCTATACGACAACAGACATGGATGAAGACACCGCCTATCAATTGACCAAGACCTATTGGGAAGGCAAATCCAAGCTGGGGGCAGATGCCGCCTGGTGGAATGGTGTTTCCCCGGAAATGCTGTCGAATGTCACCGGCAAACTGCATCCAGGCGCCTTGAAATATTACATGGAAGTCGGCTTCCCTGTGACCGACGCACAGATGTAAAACACTTCAGATCAATTAAGAAGTGGGACAGCCCCGGTGGGAAACCGGGGCTGTCTTGTTTACTATATCAGAGGTTGGGAAATGCTGACGGCAGGCGCATCACGATGGATCTGGATTGCACTCGGGGCGACATCCATCACATTTCATTTGTGGCTGATTTTTTCAGGACTGGTGCCCAACCTTCTGTCCCGCCCCTTGCATATGGCGCTGGCCCTGCCCTGGGCGATGATCTTTATCGCCCGCAACAGTATTGAGCGGATCTCCGGCGCTGTTCTGGGCAGCCTGGGCCTTGCCGCCTGTTTGTGGATCGCCTGGAACCATGCCCCCCTGTCGGACCAATACGGATTCTTGGATGGCACATTCCAGGTCGGGATCGCGGTCATCCTGTTGGTCACAGTGCTGGAAATGGCCCGGCGCGCCATTGGCTGGCCGCTGCCTTTGGTCGCTTCCACAACCCTGCTGTATGGACTCTTCGGACAATACATTCCTGGTGAATTCGGCCATCCGGGAACGCCGTTGAACAGCTTTCTGGGCACGCTGACGATTGCTGAAGGCGGCATTTGGGGCAGCTTGACCGGGGTTTCAGTCTCCATCGTCGCCATTTTCGTCATATTCGGGTCCGTCCTGAATGCGGGAGAGGCCGGGCAAGGCTTCATGAATGTCGCTGCAGCCGTCGCAGGGCGTCTGCGTGGGGGCGCGGCCAAGGTATCAGTTCTGTCTTCCGCGCTGTTTGGATCCATCTCTGGCTCAGCCAGTGCGAATGTTGCATCGACAGGGGCGATTACGCTGCCCGCCATGACGCGGTTGGGGTATCCCAGATCGCTGGCAGGCGCAGTGGAGGCTGTGGCCTCCTCTGGCGGTCAGATCATGCCGCCCTTAATGGGGGCCGGGGCCTTTGTCATGGTGGAATTGACCGGAACCCCCTATACCGAAATCATGGCAGCCGCCCTGTTGCCAGCCTTTCTGTATTTTGCGGCATGCTGGGTCGGCATAGATGCCTTTTCCATGCGCTATAAACTGGAAGGGCTGCCGAAAGATCAACAGCCCGGCCTGCGCCCTGTGCTAATTACAGCAGCCTTCTTCATGGTGCCGTTTTCCGTACTGCTGTGGTTTATGTTCTATACCGGTTTCACACCACAATACGCCGCTTGTCTGGCAATTCTGGCCGGGGCCGTCCTGTTGCTATTGGATGCGAAACTGACCTTCAACGGACCGCGCACCCTGGATCGGATTATCAGTGTCTGTCTGAACGCGGGTCAGCAAATAGCCACCATCGCCTCAATTATCCTGTGCGCCTCCATCATCATCGGGGTGTTGGGCATTACCGGGCTGGGCGTCAAGATCACATCCCTAATCCTGTCAGGGTCAGGCGGGATGCTATGGCCGGCACTGTTGCTGACAGCGGCAGCATGCCTTGTTCTGGGAATGGAGGTTCCGACAACCGCAGCCTATGTCATTTGTATCTCCGTCGCAGGGCCCGCCTTAACAGAATTGGGATTACAGCCGCTACAGGCCCACCTGTTCGTCTTCTGGTTTGCGCTTTTAAGCACCATAACCCCGCCTGTCTGTGGCGCAGTGTTCATCGCAGCAGGCATGGTTGGTGAAAATTGGCTGAAAGTCGCTGGCAAGGCGATGGCGCTTGGTATCGGATTGTATCTGATCCCATTGGGCATGATCGCCAATCCGGATTTGATCCATCTCTCAACCGTTCCAATTCATGCCGTGCTGGCAGCGGCGAAAGTGGGGGTCGGTCTGGGCTGTATTTCCTTTGGGATCATCGCCCCGATACGATGGATGATACGCATCGCCCTTGTCCTGGGCGGCGCATTGGTCCTGTTCTATCCGCTATAGGAAATATCCGTCAGGCTGCTTTTGAGGCCTGACCCAATCGATTGAGCTTGGTCAGCAGATAGTCCACGGTGTCTGCACCAAACTCATCGATGATTTCTTCATGCTCTGTCAGCACCCGCTCCAGCAAGCGTCGCATACGATGCTGGGGGTCTTCATCACTCTGTTCCATCTCTGCCTTAACGACCATATCCAGGGCCGTTCGGTAAGCAGGCAACAGGGCGACAGGCATTCCCGCCTTCTGATACAAGGACCGCAAGCCAAGCTCTCCCTCGTCATGGATCAGGATGCGGGCATTGTTGATCGGCACCCCGGACAGGACAGACAGGGACTGTTCAAAGAAATCCAAATCACCGACACACAGGGCCCGCAAGACGATGGAGGGGGTCAACCGCCGGTTTTCCTTCAATTGGCGAACCAGTTCTTCTGCGCTGCCAGAAGAACCGGCCCTGTTTAGAGTAAGCGTCGCGCGCTCCCGGCTTTGCAAAATAAGGTCGGTGGCCATTTCATCAGACAGTTCATGATGCTGAACCAGATAGTCCTTCAAATGATCCGCCACCCGGGCAACCAGCTTTTCCGCAATGCCGACAGGCAGAGTCGGGCGCTGAACCAGCGGCTCCTGAATTCGGGGCACATCGCCATATTTATCGACAACCTTGTTCAGCGATGTCTCGCTGATCTCCGCCCCGGTATTGGATACAAGGGCGACGACAGAGTCCTCATCCCCATGAGTGACAATCGCATCCGATACCTGCCTGGACACCGCTGGACGCTCCGCCACCGCCTTGGTTCTGGATGCATTCTGGCTGCGTACGATCTCAACCAGATCGGCGTCCGTCAGAGCATTTGAATACTGTAGCATTGGCAAGGCGACCTCGTCAGAGAGGTCAGACGCCAATGTTTTCGCCAGGTCGTTTGACAGGCCAGGCACATCCTTCAGATTGGAAGACAGTGCAGCCCGGACCTGCATTTCAACGTCCTTCACCATTAAACTGAAGATATCTTCCGCGATCGACCGTTCCTTATCCGTCAACCCGCCCTCACCAAATTGTCGCGCGATCTTATGGGCGGCACTGGCGCGATTTTCCCCCGATGGGTCGGCCAGCAGCTTTTGCACATCTGAACCGGTCAGTTTTTCCGCCATTGATATACATCCCCTCCCCCAGATCAGGGCGTTAAATACTCATGCTTACATAGCATTTTCGTAGAATACGCAGCAATCCGCACAGCGCCAAGCATCACGATACCAGACAGCCCTCACAAGACGTCACACAGGATTTACCAGCCGCTGGATTGTCGCAACATCCGCATGACGCTATGAATGATCCATCTGCTGTATCAGGAGTGTTCGGAATGCCAAAATTCATCGCCGGATCGGTCATCGCCCTACTTTGCCTAATGCTGCACGTTTCCACCGGTCTGGCTGAAACAACCATCATTGATGCCCCCACCGCCCATCAGATGCAGCAGGATGGATCTGTAACCCTGATCGATATCCGCCGCCCGTCAGAATGGCGCGATACGGGCATCGCCCAAGGGGCCAGAACCATCACCATGCATGACCCCGAAGGACAAACCGGGTTTCTGACGGCCATGATCGCGGGGGTTAACGGCGACAAGACGGCACCAATCGCCCTGATCTGTGCCTCGGGTGTTCGATCCACCTGGGCCAGCGCCTTTCTGACCCAGAATGGCTTCACCCATGTGATGAATGTGAAGGAAGGCATGTTGGGGCGCGGGTCCCTGCGCGGCTGGATGAAACAGAACCTGCCGCTGGACCCCGCCCCCGCTGAAAATTAAGCCATCAATACCCGCACATGGGCGGCCGCAGACCGCCCCAGCGCGTCCAGATCATACCCCCCTTCCAGGGCGGAAACGACGCGGCCTTCTGAATGCTTATCGGCGATTTTGATCAATTCCTGCGTGACCCAGACAAAATCATCCTCGTCCAGATTCTCCTGGGCCAGGGGATCATCACGATGCGCATCAAACCCAGCGGAAATCATCAACAGTTCCGGCCCAAACGCATCCAGTCTGGGCAACACGACATCCTGAAATGCCTTCCGGAATTCCTGTGAGCCGCCCATCGGCGGCAATGCAACATTCACGATATTGTCCGCAATACCTGTTTCCGACGGCCGACCAGTGCCCGGATACAGCGGCATCTGATGGGTTGAGCCATAGAAGAACATAGGCTCATTTTCAAACATCGCCTGGGTGCCATTGCCATGATGCACATCAAAATCAATCACAGCGACACGTTGTAGATGGTAGACATCCCGCGCATGGGCGGCCCCGATTGCGATATTATTGAACAGGCAAAAGCCCATGGTCTGGTCAGGTTCCGCGTGATGACCAGGCGGGCGTACGGCACAAAAGGCGTGCTTTGCCTCCCCCTTCATAACTGCATCCACAGCAGCAACCACGCCACCAACAGCACGGAATGCAGCTTCCCGGGACCCGGCACTGACTGCGGTGTCCGCATCAATCTGCACACGGCCTTCGGTGGGAAAAGCCGCTATCAGCCCATCAACATAGGCAGGGGGATGCATCAGCAGGATACGGTCGCGGGTCGTTTCCGGCGCTTCCCTGCGTTCCAATTCCTGAAAATCAGGTCCTTCCAGAGCCGACAGTACGGCAGCCAGACGCGCGGGCTGCTCTGGATGCCCTTCCCCCATATCATGACCGGCACAGGCCGGATGGGTGAAAAGCAGTGTTTTCGTCGCCATGGATGTCTCCCTAACCCAGATCGTTTGGTATCCTTAGGCGATAAACCATTCATAAGGGCACTTCAAGGCGATGCCAGTTTCAGATAGGGGTTTTTGCAACATTGCGCCGGATTTTATGGTAATGGGTTGGGCGATGGTTGCGCCAATGGGTCGGCGCACCCTACACTGACCGCAAGATTGGTTCGATCAAACTTGCAAATAGATTTAGGTGGTGCATGACGACGACGGCGAAATCAACGATAGATGACCTGAGTTTTGAACAGGCCATGGCAGAATTGGAATCCATCGTACGTGGCCTGGAATCCGGCGATATTGAGCTAGAGGCCAGTATTGAGGCCTATGAACGGGGTGCCGCGTTAAAGAAGCATTGCGAAAAGAAGCTTGCGGGCGCAAAGGCACGCATCGAGAAGATTACCGTCGGATCCAATGGGACGATCAAGGCGGAGTCTGCGGAAATAGATTAACAATATTGCCGAAATCACGCCGACCCTCTTTCACATATTAAGGAATTTGATCGAATGACCGATCTCGCGCGGGCCATGAGCGACTTCGCAGGACATCTTGAAGATGTTCTCAACAAGCTACTGCCCCTGGACAATGCCCCTGAGCGCGACCTGCTGGAGGCCATGCGCTATGCCACATTGGATGGGGGTAAGCGCGTCCGCCCCTTTCTGGTGAACGAAACCGCAGGCTTGTTCGGGGTATCAGAAAACTCGGCCCTGCGGGTGGGTGCAGCGCTGGAAATGGTGCATTGCTATTCCCTGGTGCATGATGATTTGCCAGCCATGGATGATGATGCGCTGCGCCGGGGCAAGCCAACCGTCCACAAACGCTTTAACGAGGCAACGGCGATTCTGGCCGGAGATGCCTTGCTGACCCGCGCCTTCAACATATTGGCGTCGGACTCCACTCATTCAAACCCTGCGGTTCGCTGTGAACTGGTGCTGGAATTGTCCCTGGCCGCCGGGGCCCATGGCATGGTCGGAGGCCAGATGATCGATTTGAAGGCCGAAAGTGCGGATCTGGATATCGGCGCGATCACACGGCTGCAACGCCTGAAAACCGGTCGTCTGATTGATTTTGGCTGTCAGGCCGGGGCCATTCTGGGCCGTGCGCCCACCTCTGCCAGGGAAGCATTGCGCGGCTATACCCACGATATGGGCCTGGCCTTCCAAATTGCCGATGACCTGTTGGATATCACAGGCGATGCCGCCACTGTCGGCAAAGCGGTTGGCAAGGATGCGACAAAGGGTAAGGCGACCTTCGTCTCTGTATTGGGTGTGGAGCGGGCACGGGATCAGGCCAATCATCTGGCAGATCAGGCCATCAATCACCTTAAGCTGTTTGACAGCAAAGCCGATCACCTGCGCGCCCTGGCCCGCTTTGTCGTTGAACGCAAACACTGAAAGCGATGCTTACACCATCCTTACCCGTTCGCATGGCCCGGGCGGGCGCTGCGGATCGCGCGGGACAGCAGGACGACCGGGATAATGCCTGCAATCACGATGGTAATCGCCCCCAGAGATGCCCGTTCAAATTGCTCGTCAGAGGCATACTGAAAGACAAAGGTCGCCAGCGTATCGAAATTAAACGGCGGTCGCAGGATCAGTGTGGCGGGAAGTTCTTTCATACAATCCACAAACACCAGGATCGCCCCAGCCAAAATCCCGCCGCGGATCATTGGCAGATGAATTCGACGTAGGGTTTCCAGTGGCCCCTTGCCCAGGGTGCGCGCCGCATCATCCATATGGGGCGTCACCTTTTCCAGGGCCGAATCCACAGCGCCAAAGCCAATCGCCATGAAGCGCGCGACATAGGCAAAGACCACGGCAAATGCGGTGCCAAACAATATCGGTCCCATCGGAACCCCAAAAGTCTGTTCAATGAACCGGCCGACCACTGCATCGAAAGAGGTGAAGGGTACGATGACCCCTACCGCCAACACTGCGCCAGGCACAGCATATCCGACCGATGCCAGGCGGGTTAGCATGCGCAGGAGCTTTCCGCCGCTTAGACGCACGCCATAGGCCATGAAAAGGCCGATCACCACAGCACAGACCGCCGCCGTGCCAGACAGAATCAGGGAATTGCTGGTGAAGGCGAAATATTCCGGGGTCAATTGCTGGTCCAGCCGCCGCAGCGCATTGACCGCCAGGACAATAAACGGAACCGCAAAGCCAAAGATCAAAGGTGCCCCGCACACCGTCATCGCCGCCACACGCCGCCAGCCACGCAATTCAAAACCCGGCAGCGCCTGTATCTTGGAACTGGTTTGACCATAGCGTTGGCGATGGCGCGATGATCGCTCCAGCCATAGCAGCCCGACCACAAACAGCAACATCACCAGGGCAATTTGGGCCGCACCACCAGTATTGCCCATGACCCGCCAGACCTCAAACACGCCAGCGGTCAACGTATGAACCCCAAAGAAATCGATCGTCCCGAAATCGTTCAGGGTTTCCATCATGGCCAGGGATACACCAATCACCAGTGCCGGGCGCGCCATAGGCAGCGCCACCGTCCAGAAACAGCGCCAGGGTGTTCGACCCAGAGTTCGCGCAGCCTCTAAGGCACAGACGGATTGTTGTAGAAATGCCGCCCG
Source organism: Hwanghaeella sp. LZ110 (assembly GCF_048892525.1). Lineage (NCBI taxonomy): Bacteria > Pseudomonadati > Pseudomonadota > Alphaproteobacteria > Rhodospirillales > Aestuariispiraceae > Hwanghaeella > Hwanghaeella sp. LZ110. The sequence goes on from NZ_JBLZHT010000004.1 coordinate 468,481, forward strand.
CGCCATCATGTAAACATAGGGGTATAGCACCAGGCTAAGGACAATAATCGCGCCGCCATGGCTGCGGATTTCTGGAAACCAGTAATCGCTTTTAACCTGCCATCCGAACAGATCGCGCAGCGCGCCTTGCACAGGGCCGCCATATTCCAGAATGTCGGTATAAACGAAGGCGACCAGATAGGCAGGCACGGCCAGGGGTAATAACAATGCCCATTCAAACATGCGGCGGCCCGGGAAACGACAGACAGTCACCAGCCAGGCAGTTGAAACCCCACCAGTAATCGTACCAATCCCAACGCCGACCATCAGGATCAGGGTATTGCTGATATAAGTAGGAAGGCTGGTTCGAACAATATCGAACCAGCCTTCATCTTTTGGAAACAAGGCAAGCCAGACGATTGATGCAAGGGGAATGATCACGATCAGGGCAGCCCCCACAGCGCCCGTCGTCCAAATCCAGGATCTATCCTTCTGCATCAGCGACCGGGTCACCGGCCCGGTCGCATCCGATGTGGTTACCGCCATGCCTTACCTTGTTTCACGCACCAACCCTTTATTCATTATAGCCAACTTCTGCGACCAATTGCAGTGCATCCCGCAGATTGGCGGCAATCTGATCCAAGGTCAGGCTGTCTGGGGTCAAATCCCCAATCCCAGCCAACGCATCGGAGGGTTTCACATTGGGATTAACCGGATATTCAAAATTCACATCCGCATAAATCCTCTGTGCAGCCTCGCCCGTCAAGTATTCCATCAGCAAAACGGCATTTTCATGGTTTGGCGCATGAGGAGCCATGACCATGGCAGACACATTCACATGCGTGCCACCGCCGTCAAACTTCGGGAATACCGGATTGACCGCTTCGGCCCAGCCACGCTGTTCGTCATTATCCAGCATCTTGAAGAAGTAGTAGGAGTTACCGACAGCGATATCACATTCACCCTCGGACACGGCCTTGACCTGGGCACGATCATTGCCCTGCGGCTTGCGTGCCAGATTGGCCTTCACACCTTCCAGCCATGTCTTGGTTTCTGCTTTGCCCTTATGGGCAATCATGGCTGCAATCATCTGCACATTGTATGGGTGGGTACCGCTGCGAGTGCAGACCTTGCCCTTCCACTTCGGATCCGCCAAACCTTCATAAGTCACCAGATCACCCTCTTTCATACGCTCTTTGGAGGTATAAAACAGGCGTGCGCGCAGGGTCAGCGCAAACCAGCGATTATCCGCCGCACGAAACTGTTCTGGAACACGTGCTGCGAGCGTTTCGCTGTCAACCGGTTGGGTCAGCCCTTCATCAACCAGACGCGCTGTATTACCAAAGCTGGATGTCAGCACAACATCCGCAGGACTGTTTGGGCCCTCTTGCGCCAGACGCTCAATCAAGCCGTCATCAGCAAACAGAACATTGACTTTAACGCCTGTTTCTTTGGTGAATTCGTCCAGAATCGGTTCGATCAAATAGGCTTGGCGCATGGAGTAGATATTTACTTCTCCCTCTGCGGCCTGTGCGACTGGCATTGCCATGCTCATGCCCAGTACCAGGCCGACCAGACCAACCTTTCGGGTCACATGTTGACGAAGAGTATCCAATCCAAATGTCATTGAAGGCATTCCTTTCCCTAGCGTTGTGTCACACCCAAGCTTGCTCGGGTCACGACTGGGACGCATCCTCTCAGTTGCTGGGCGCCAAACTGAGATTGCGTCGCATATTCATATGCGGCTTATAAAGATTATCATAATATTCTGCAAGTCATTCTTAATATCATCTTTGTGAATTTGATACTAAAGGCCCTTCAAGAATTCCAGCAGATGGTTCCGGTCTTCCTGTGACAGGGCCCTGAAATCATTTCTGGATTTCAGGGCTTCCCCGCCATGCCACAGGATTGCTTCTTCGGGCCCCCGCGCGCGACCATCATGCAATAAGGGGGCTGCTCGATCCTTTGCCAGAGTTTCTGCCAATCCCCACAGAGGCGGCGTCCGCCATTCAAAGCTTTTCGCATCCCCTTCTGGCAGCCCGTCATCCAGGCCTGGCCCCATATCATGCAGGGATAAATCGGTATAAGCGCGCACGGGGATTGGACCAGCACGCGACGGTAATTCAGGAATATGGCAGGCCGCGCACCCTACAAGGTGGAACAAGTACTCCCCTTTCGTGTCTTTCACATCGGTGCTGTCAGGCGGCGGCAGCAGCTTTGTGAACAGGGTCAGTTCCGCCAAGGATATGCCGGATATCTCCCCAGATCCGCCCCCACAATCCGTCTGCCCTTTTGGACAGATCGGCATTTGATGGAAAACATTGGTGATCCCCATATCCTGTGCCAGGGCTGCGGCGTTCTGCATAACGATTGTGGGTTCGGACGCCTTCCAGCCGAATCGTCCGGTGCTATCCTTGGGTAAAATCATCGGTTCCAACAATCCTATCCCCCGAATAGGTTGCGCAATGCGGATGGACCAATGTGCCAAAGCGCCCGGATCAGGCTGAATATCCAATGATGGCTTTCTAAGCTCATAGGCCTGACCGTCTGGATATTTACCTGGCTGTATCTCCCAGTTTAAAGATAGCTTCGCCTCAGGGTCCACGCCGGGGACGGCGCGATCCTGAATCTGGGTTCCGAATAAGGGATGCGGCGTGACACCCCCCACCGCATCCACAACGCCGATCCGAACCAATGCAGTCAGAAAGTTGTCACCCGGCCCATCAGGCGGAAAACCGCGCCCCCCCGCGCTATGGCAGGACGCACAGGATATCCGATTGTACAAGGGGCCCAGGCCGACCAAATCATCAGGCCCCTGTGTGCCCGAGGGTCGGAAATGACCATTGAAGATCAGGCGTCCACGCTCATACGCCGCGCGGGTATCTTCAGATAATCCTGCCGGGGGGGCCATTGGATCCGCTGGTATAGCCCCCCCGGAAGGGGAGTCATTTGCAGGCAAAAGGGACTGCGCCACGGCAGTCCCAGTTCCCAGACACAGCAAAACCGCAACAACCAAAGCCCTGAACACGAATCCCGCCCATCCATTTTACACAAATCGACTGGCTCAGGCCTCCAAGGTCATCAAGGACGCATTGCCACCGGCCGCCGTGGTATCAACAGACACCGTGCGTTCGCAAGCAAAACGATGCAAGTATCTTGGGCCCCCTGCCTTGGGTCCTGTTCCGCTTAAACCTTCACCCCCGAATGGCTGAACCCCTACAATAGCGCCAATCTGATTGCGATTCACATAAGCATTGCCAACTTTCAAACGTTTAAGGACCCGACCGATCGTCTCGTCAATCCGGCTGTGAATGGCGCAGGTCAGGCCAAAGCCTGTGCCATTGATTGCATCCACCACAGCATCCAACTGCGACGCCTTATAGCGCACGATATGCAAAATGGGGCCAAAATGCTCTTGTTCCAGCATCTCTATTCCTGGAATTTCAAAGGCAATCGGGGCGACGAATGTGCCCTTGTCACACTGTGTTCCCATCGGCGTTTCACCAACCTTCTTCGCCTTTTTGGATTTACTCAATTCGGCGATATGGGCATTCAGATTAGACCGCGCTTCTGCATCAATCACAGGGCCCAGATCGGTAGACAGCCAGGCAGGGTCGCCCACCCGTAATTCCTTCATGGCCCCGGCGATCATGGCGATCTGCTTATCGGCCACATCTTCCTGAATATACAAGACCCGCAGGGCCGAACACCGCTGGCCAGCACTTTGGAAGGACGAGATAACGACATCGCGCGTCACTTGCTCCGGCAGCGCGGAACTGTCGACGATCATCGCATTCTGCCCACCGGTTTCCGCAATCAGCGGAATGATCGGGCCATCTCGTTCTGCCAGCGTCCGATTGATCAGCCGAGCTGTCGCCGTAGACCCAGTGAAAGCAACTCCGCCCAAACGCAGATCGGACAATATGGCATTCCCAATCGTCGGCCCATCACCGGGCAGCAGATGCAACGCATCAACAGGAACCCCCGCCGCATGCAAAAGCTTTACAGCCTCATAGGCGATCAACGGCGTCTGTTCTGCCGGTTTGGCCAGCACCGCATTTCCTGCTGCCAAGGCCGCAGATACCTGACCGGTGAAGATTGCCAGCGGGAAGTTCCAGGGAGAGATACACAGAAAGACACCACGACCGTGCAGCGAAATCTCGTCAATCTCTCCGGTTGGTCCAGGCAGGGCCTCTGGCTGAGCAAACTCCATGCGGGAGCGCACCGCATAATAGCGCAGGAAGTCGACCGCCTCGCGCAGCTCTGCAATCGCATCATTCAGGGTTTTACCCGCCTCGCGCATGACAATCGCCATCAGTCGGGAGCCATGCTGCTCATACAAATCAGCGGCCTTTTCCAGGACATCTGCCCGCGCACCTGCAGGTGTGTCGTCCCATAATGTTTGTGCCCGCAACGCCCGTTCAAACGCATCGCGCGCTATATCGGCTGTGGTATCAATCACTTCTCCGATGCGCTGGCTGCTGTCAGCGGGATTATAGACCGCGTGAGCTTTCCCTTTCACCGGAACCCCGCCTACCAGGGGCGCGGCAGACCAGGGTTCCCGCTCTGCCAGGGACATCCCGTCGCGCAGGTTCATCAGGGTTGGAATATCGGTGATATCAAAGCCTTGAGAATTGCGACGACCGGGCCCAAAGAGGTTTTCAGGCATTGGAATTTGTGCATGGCGCACGGGACTTAACCGTTCCGCCTCCCGCAAGGGGTCGGCAACAATTTCTGCAATCGGCATCTGCTCATCGACAATGCGATTGACGAAGCTGGTATTCGCCCCGTTTTCCAAAAGGCGACGCACCAGATAGGCCAGCAGGTCTTCATGACTGCCTACCGGCGCATAAATGCGTACTGGATAGCCCCCCTTGCCTGCCTTGCTGACCACCTGATCATACAGGGCATCGCCCATGCCATGCAGGCGCTGATATTCAAAATCACTGCGGTTCCCCGCCATTTCCGCGATGGCCGACAGCGTATGGGCATTATGGGTCGCAAAGCAGGGATAAAAGGCTTCCTGTTCGGTCAGCAACAACCGGGCGCAGGCAAGATAGGACACGTCGGTGGATACCTTGCGGGTGAAGACCGGATAATCGCTCATCCCCAATTCCTGGGCGCGTTTGACTTCCGTATCCCAATAGGCCCCTTTGACAAGGCGTACCATCATACGGCGCTTCCCTTTTTTGGCGACAGAGGCCAGCCATTTGATAAAAGGATAGGCGCGCTTCTGATAGGCCTGAACGGCAAGCCCCAGACCATTCCAACCCGCCAGGGACGGGTCTGTTGCCGCCGCCTCAATCGCTTCCATCGACAGGTCCAGACGATCACATTCTTCCGCGTCGATACACAGGCCGATATCATATTCCTTCGCCTTGCGACACAGCTCCAGCAAACGGGGGATCAATTCATCCAGGGTGCGGTCTTCCTGACCGAATTCATAGCGCGGATGCAACGCTGACAGCTTTACGGAAATGCCCGGTGCCTCAATGACACCTCGCCCTTTCGCGGCCTTGCCGATTTTCTCAATCGCCGTGCTATAGGCCTTAAAATAGCGGTCGGCATCTGCCATCGTGCGGGCCGCCTCACCCAGCATGTCATAGGAATAGCGATAGCCTTTGCTTTCATTTCCCTTGGCACGATCCAGGGCTTCTTCAATCTTACGGCCCATCACGAATTGCCGTCCCATGACGCGCATCGCTTGATTGACTGCCTTGCGGATGACGGGTTCACCCGACCGCTGGACCAATTTGCGCATTGTACCGCGCCAGTCCTGTTCCGCCGTTTTGCCATCATCCCCAACAATGCGCCCGGTCAGCATCAGGGCCCAGGTTGACGCATTCACGAACCAGCTTTCAGAATGACCCAGATGGGATTCCCAATTCGCGCCCCCGATCTTATCCTTGATCAGGGCATCAGCGGTTTCATCATCGGGGATGCGCAACAGGGCTTCGGCCATGCACATCAAAACAACGCCTTCCCGGGACGACAGTTCATATTCATGCATGAAGGCGTCAATGCCAGATGACTTAACCCGGTCCTTGCGCACTTCGACAACCAATTGGCGCGCGCGCTCTTCGATCCGATCACGGGCGGCAGCTTCCAGTCTCGCCTGACCCAAACGCTCCGTCAGACAAGCCTCCTCATCCATGCGATAGGCGTCTCGCACCGCTTGGCGCAGAGCGCCGTGAGAAAGATACCGGTCGGCTTGTTTGTCGGTCAGCAGCATGTTCGGCTCCCTTAATCGAATGGAGCCGAAACAGTAAAACAAACCCAGCCAAATGTGCTTCTGTTTTAGGGGTTTTAACGATATATCTTATAGCCAAACCCAGATTTCATAGTGAAAGATTCTGCAATGACAGAGACAACGCGCAGCCTTGATAAAATTGATCGCAATATCTTGCGGCAGTTACAGGCCAATGGGCGGCTGAGCAATGTTGATCTGGCCCGATTGGTGAACCTGTCCCCCACGCCGTGCCTGGAGCGGGTGCGGCGGCTGGAAAAAAGCGGATACATCACCGGATATGCAGCACGCCTGTCCCCGTCAAAACTGGAGGCTGGCCTGACCGTATTCGTTCAGGTCACGCTGGACCGCACGACCAGTGACATATTTGAACATTTCAAACACGCCGTACAGCAAGAACCAGGTATTGCAGAATGTCACATGGTCGCCGGTGGCTTTGATTATCTATTGAAGGTTCGCACCAGGGATATGGAGAGCTTTCGTCACTTTCTGGGCGACGTGATCAACCCCCTGCCCGGCGTGATTTCCACCGCAACCTATGTCGCAATGGAAACCGTAAAGGAAGGCGATGCGGTTCCGGTTTAACCTGAAACCGGCTTCTTCTGTTGGCTGTTCGATACCAGCCGCGTTGCCCCGGTGATCAGCCCGATCGTGCCGATATAGACGATAAGATGCAGCACGGTCGGGCGTTCAATATACCCGATCAGCGTATGCAGTATTTTCCCCAGAATACTGCTCTCACTCAGCAGGAATGAACTGTCCCACAGGGTCGGACCCAGGGTGACAAAACCAGCTGCAGCCAGAAAATTCATCACCTGCGCCGCCATGCCAGCGGCCAGCAGAATAATCATCCAGTTCGTGACACTGAATATCTTGCCAGTCGGGATCCGCAGCAGGCCCAGATACAGGACTGCACCAACAGCAACGCCCAGCGCCAATCCAGCCGACCCGCCCAGGATTGCGGGCCGAAAACCCCCATCAGATGCCGCCAGACCATACAGGAACAGCACGACTTCGGACCCTTCCCGCAAAACCGCCAACCCCACAACAAGCGCCAGCGCATAGAGCGGTCGCCCGCCGCTGCGCACAGTATCCCCAACAGAGCGCAATTCAGTGACCATCTGGCGGCCATGGGTCGACATCCAGATCGTGTGCCAGGCCAGCATGGCAACCGCCAGCAACAGAACACAGGCATTAAAGATTTCCTGACCATAGCCATTCAACGTGTCGGAAATCACCCCCGCGAATTGAGCGACGATTGCAGCCCCAACCACCCCTGCGGCAATGCCTGCACTGACCCAACGCCCCACACCGGGCAGGCCACGGGTCGATGACAGAACAATGCTGATGACCAGGGCCGCTTCCAGAACTTCCCGAAAGACGATGATCAGGGCTGCTATCATGTCATATCTCCAACATGCTGTTATTTAACGACGATTACACCATTCGCCTGGTCGGCATGGAATTCCCCGATAAAGGCGTATTCACCTGCTTCCAGGCCGTTGATGCGAATCTTCCCGTCGGTATGACCGGCAATGACCTTTTCGATATGCAAGGCCATGCTTTCAAACTCTTCGGGCAAAGGGTCCCTGTTGGATACTTCCAGAACGAAAGTCTCACCGGCTGCGACCTCAATGCGGTCGGGTGTGAATTTATGATCCTGGATCTCCACCTTGATAATCCGCGCGTCATCAGCCAAGGCGTCGGTTGATCCACTGGCGACGGAGAAAATGGAGCCCAGAACCAGCGTTGCGGCAATCAGGCCTGATTGAATTTTCATTTGCTAGAATCCTTTGTTTTTCTTGCGAGGGGTCAGTTCCAAAAGCCAACGCCTCGCTGCCCATGATCGTGACAAGCATGAAACTGCGAATTATTCGCAGAAAATTCGTAGCGCTGACCAATATTTCTGTAAAGGACGGCACCGTTAGCGTGCTGAAAAATACATTCAGAATCCCATTTCAATACATTGTTTTAAAACAATAATATTGTGTTCATGACATAAAGTCGCATCTGAAATTTTAGTCGCTCGCCCAGCATCGCTCTGGACGTGACGAATGCTGCGCAGCGCTCTATCTTGCCCTTATGTGCGGTATATCTGGTCTGATTGATCTTAGGAACGAAACCTCCCATGCCCGACTGTCCGAAAGCGGACAGGCGATGGCTCAGGCTATGTGGCATCGCGGGCCGGATATGGGCGAGGTCTGGGCCGATGCGGATGCCGGTATTGCCATGGCCTTTCGCCGATTGGCGATCATCGATCTCTCCCCTTTAGGGGCACAGCCCATGCGGTCCTCTGATGGTCGCTATGTCATGACCTATAATGGGGAGATTTATAACTATCGCGACCTGGCAAAGGACCTGGCAGGCCGCAGCTATAAATTTCGCGGCGCGTCGGACAGTGAGGTTATTCTGGAACTGTTCGCCCGGGACGGCATCGCCGCCACGCTGCCCCGCATGGTCGGCATGTTCGCCATTGCCTTATGGGATACGCAAACCCGGAAATTGGTATTGGTGCGGGATCGACTGGGCATAAAGCCGCTGTATTTCGGACGCCAAGGAAACCATGTCTATTGGGCATCTGAATTAAAGGCGATGCGCGCGACATCAACGTTTGCAGCAAAACTGTCGCCCATCGCCCTGGATGGCTATCTGAAGGGCAATGTTGTTCCTGCCCCGGCATGCATTTATCAGGATCTGGAAATGCTGTCGCCCGGCCATTATGCCGAAATAGATACTGCGGGAGAGATTTCACGGCACTGCTATTGGTCCATGGCGCAGTTTGCCAATCAACCCATCGCAACCCTGTCTGAAGAAGAGGTCATAGACCAGACCGAGTCTCTGATCGCCGATGCTGTGAAGCTGCGCATGGTGGCCGATGTTCCACTGGGGGCCTTGTTGTCCGGTGGGGTGGATTCATCGACCGTGGTCGCCCTGATGCAGCAAGCATCAGACAGACCGATCAAGACCTTCACAATCGGGTTCGGGGCCTCTGACTATGACGAGGCGCATCACGCCGCCGCGGTCGCCCGGCATCTGGGCACCGATCACACCAGCCTGGACCTGTCGCCACAGGATGCCCTGGATCTGATCCCCAATCTGCCGGACTGGTATGATGAGCCCTTTGCGGATTCATCTGCCCTGCCCACCTATCTGGTCAGCAAACTGGCGCGCGATCAGGTGACTGTGGCCCTGAGCGGCGATGGCGGGGACGAAGTTTTCTTTGGCTATAACCGTCATAAAGCCCTGGGCCAGATTGAACGCAGGATCAGTGCCGTCCCAGCACCAATGCGCCGCATGGGGGCCGCGGCCCTGGCGGCACCGGGGCCTGCAATATGGGATACTTTGGCCCAGTTTATGCCGGAATCGAAGCGCCCGCGCATGCTTGGCACCAAAGTTCAAAAACTGTTGCGGGCGCTTGCCGCAGGCACCCCTGATGCACGCTATCTGGATCTGGTGACCCATTGGCCCGAAGATCTGACAGGCCTGAACATTCCAGGTCAATTACCCGATGGTCCGGTACTGGACCCCTCAGCCCGCGCTGCCTATGCCGATACGCTTGGCTATCTACCCAATGACATCCTAACCAAGGTCGATCGTGCCAGCATGGCCGTCAGCCTGGAAGCCCGTGTACCCCTGTTGGATCACCGGTTGGTCGAATTTGCCTGGACCCTGCCCACGGAACTGAAAATCCGCAACGGAATCAGCAAATGGCCACTGCGGCAGGTTCTGTATCGCCATGTGCCCCAGACTTTAGTGGATCGTCCAAAAAGCGGCTTTGCCATTCCATTGGGCGATTGGTTGCGCGGCCCGCTGCGCGATTGGGCTGAAACCTTGCTATCACAGGACCGTCTGAAATCCCGGGGCTGGATTGATCCCGCACCTGTGCGCCAGGCCTGGAAGGACCATCTGAACGGGCGCGGGGCACGGGCGGAAGCCCTATGGGGCATTTGCATGCTGGAGGCCTGGGCAGAGCGTTGGATGGGCAAGCCATGACACGGGCGGCATCGTTGGACCTGAGTGGTAAAACGATCCTGTATCTGGTGACGGAAGACTGGTATTTCTGGTCTCATCGCCTGCCCTTCGCCCGGGCGGCACGGGATGCCGGGGCGAAAGTCATTGTCGCCTGTCGCATGGCCGATCATCGCGACCGCATCATTGAAGAGGGATTTGTCGCCCGCGACATTCCTTTTGACCGGTCAGGCCTGAACCCTGTCCGGGACCTGAAGACCTTCCGCGCAATAACACGTCTGTATCGCCAGGAGCAGCCGGATCTGGTGCATCATGTAGCGATGAAACCGGTCCTGTATGGCGGGTTGGCGGCAGCGAAAACAGGAACCCCGGCCGTTGTAAATGCCATGGCGGGGCTGGGATTCCTTTTTATCGCCACGGGCTGGAAAATCACCCTGTTAAGACCAGTCGTTGAGCGGGCTTTTGGTTGGCTGAATAACCGCCGGAACACCCATCTGATCGTGCAAAATTCGGATGATGCCGCCCTGTTTGAAAATCGCATGCATGTGAAGCCTGCACGGATCGTGGTGATTCGAGGCTCTGGTGTGGACATCGATCGGTTTTACCCGATGCCAGAACCGCCAGGAACGCCCGTCGCTGTTTGTGTCAGCCGGATGCTGTGGGACAAGGGGATCGGCGAATTGGTGGAGGCCGCGCGTCTTCTGAAACAGCGAGGGGTCGACATCACAATCCGGCTGGTCGGCCCAACCGATGCCAATCCAGCCAGCATCCCGGTCGCCACCCTAAAGGCCTGGCAAGACGAACGTGTGGTCGAAATCGCAGGTCCTTCATCAGATATACCCGGCACGTATGGCTCTGCCCATATCGCGGTGCTGCCATCCTATCGCGAGGGCTTACCTAAATCACTGCTGGAAGGGGCAGCCTGTGCACGCCCGGTGATCGCGACCGATGTGCCGGGCTGTCGGGAAATTTGTCGGGACGGGGAAACCGGTTTGCGGATCCCCCTGAAATCCGTGGAACCCCTGGCCAACGCTCTACAAAAATTGGCTGAAAACCCAGCGTTGCGCCGCCAATTGGGTAAAGGGGCAAGGCTGGCTGTGGAAAAGGACTTTGCCGAAGGTATCATCGTTGCCGAAACGATGGCACTGTACAAAAAAGCCCTTGATCCGGGAGGATACCAGAATGACACATGAATTGACAGGAAAGCGCATTCTTATCACCGCCGGCGCAGCGGGAATCGGGCGCATTATGGCCGAAAAGATGAATGCGGCGGGCGCGAGAGTCTTTGTTTGCGATATTGATCAGACGGCTTTAGCAGACCTGTCCACTACACACCCTGATATCGGTCAGATGCAGGCGGATATCTCAGATCGCGCGGCTGTCGAGGCTTTCTTTGAACAGGGATTGGCCGCTTTGGGCGGCCTGGATGTCCTGGTCAACAATGCCGGCATTGCAGGGCCGACCGGCCCGGTTGAAGATATCAATCCTGATGATTTTGAAAGAACGCTGGCGGTCAACATCACCGGACAGTTTTTATGCACCCGGCTGGCGGTGCCCCATCTAAAAGCAGCGGGCGGTGGAGCAATCATCAATCTCTCCTCCGCAGCGGGGAAATTCGCCTTCCCCCTGCGCACGCCCTATTCCGCGTCCAAATGGGCGGTCGTCGGGTTTACAAAGTCGCTGGCGGCAGAGTTGGGCCCCTTCAACATTCGGGTCAATGCCATCCTGCCCGGCGCCGTGGAAGGCCCCAGGATTGAACGGGTGATCGCCGCCAAAGCCGATGCGCGCGGCGTCCCTTTTGAAGAGATGTTGGCCAATTACACCAATCTGGCCTCAATGGGGCGATTGATCCCGCCGGAAGATATTGCCGCCATGGCTTTGTTCCTTGCATCCGATGACTGTGGAACCTTGTCTGGACAAGCGCTGAGCATCGATGGCGACACGCAAATGCTGAAATAAGGAGTCTGACGGATGACTGACACAAGGCCATGGGAAAATCAATTTTCCGTCGCGCGCATTGATATTGTTGAGGAAACACCAACCCTGCGCGTTCTGGAAATGACATTGCAGGCGGGGGAGAAGGTTCCCTGGCATTGGCATACCAACGTCCATGATCGATTTTACTGTCTTGCCGGATCGGTTGAAATTGAATGTCGCGCCCCGAAAGCGATGCACCACCTGAAATCCGGTGACAGTTGCGCCGTCGCTCCCAAGGTCGCCCATGAGGTTCGCAATATTGGCAGCGATACAGTCCGAATGATGTTGGTCCAGGGCGTTGGCCCCTATGACTATCATCCCGTTGGAATTGAGGAGAAAGAAGCATGAGGCTGGAGGGAAGCTGTCATTGCGGGTCTGTCCGGTTTTCCCTGGAAAGCGCACATCCCTATCCCTTTAACCGCTGTTACTGTTCAATCTGTCGCAAGACTCAGGGGGGCGGTGGCTATACGATCAATCTGGGGGGCGATTATGCCAGCCTGTCGATTGAGGGAGAAGAGCATCTGAGCGTCTATCATGCCAGGGATACGCGCGCACCTGACGGCATCAGCCCGCTGGGCCGCCATTTCTGTAAGCTTTGCGGGTCCTGCCTGTGGTGCTATGACAGCCGCTGGCCTGAACTTGTGCATCCCTTTGCATCGGCAATAAATACCGCCCTTCCCGTGCCGCCAGAACATGTAAATCTAATGACGGCGTATAAGGCCCCCTGGTGCGAGATTGAAGCCGGTCCACAAGATAAGACGTTTGACGAATATCCGAACGAATCCCTGGCCCAATGGCATCAGCGGTTGGGTCTGACCCGATGACGCGTCTGCTGTTCCTGTTGTTTCTGATAGGAACACACCTGTTCGGGACCGGATCGGTCCGGGCGCAAGACACGGAGTACAGCCTTCGCGGTCTTTCCCTGGGTATGACGCGGAATGCCGCCCTGAAAGCCTTGTCGCAATATCGGTTCTTTTGCGAACCCTCCATACAGGAAGGGTATCACCGCTATCATGGAACCCTGTGTCGGTATCGGGAATACCATTTCGGCATCTTCTTTTCCGTTCGACCGGATGATGACACCCTGTATCGCATTGAAGTAGAGGATAAATACCCTGATGGTTTTGATCTGGAAAAGGTTGATTCGGACCTGATCACGCGCTTTGGAACACCGGACGTGTCAAAGCGCAATGCGATGTTTTCCGGCTCTTACCTGCGGCAATGGGGGGACTTTCTGACAGTTCGCCTGGAAGATTACGAACAGGACGCCATTCGCCTGGTCCTGGCCGACCCAAAGGTCACACAGGACGTGTTACGCGCCTGGTATGATTTAAAAAGTCAGTCCAAAGACGTGTCCCAATAGCGTGATCGCGATGGGAAGGGAAACGAAAGACACCAGGGTCTGCACCGTCACAATCGATGCGGCCAGCGGGGCGTCCCCCCCCATTTGGCGGGCCAGGGTGAAGGAGGATGCCGCCGTTGGGACACAGGCAAAAATCAGCGGGATCATTGCCATATTTCCTTCCAATCCAACCATCAGCACCAAGCCAAAGACGACCGCCGGGAAGACGATGAACTTTCCAGCCATAGACAGATAGGTCGATAACAGACCTGCCCGCATCTCAGAAAAATGCAGATTGGCCCCAATGCATAACAGCATGATCGGCAAGGCCGCTGCCCCCAGAATTCCGGCCGTCTGATGCAATACCGGAATCTCCCCGACGCCCAACAGGTTCAGTGACATCCCGATCACAATGGAAACCAGCAGCGGGTTGCGGGTCAGATCCCGCAGGATCGCTGCGGGCAGGCTGCGCCCCGGTGTTTTTGGCAACATGCCGACCATGGATGTCACAACAACGATGTTTGTCACCGGTATCAGGACCGCTGTTACCATTGCCGCTAAGGCCAGACCATCAGCGCCGAACAGACGCTCTGCTACGGCCAGTGCAATAAAGGTATTATGGCGCGCGGCCCCCTGCAAAACCGACGTGCCGCTAGGGGCGGAAATCTTGAACACTTTGATTGTGATCAGGCTGTATAGAACCGCTGCAAAAAATCCCCCCAGAATGACGATGGCGTAATTCCCGATCACCGCCCCTGACAGAGTTAAGCTCGATGTCGTTTTGAACAGCAGGACCGGGAACAAGACCCAATAGACCAGCTTGTCATTAATATTCCAGAAATCGACAGACGGAATGCCAATCCGGCGCAGGATATTGCCCAGCACGATCAACAGGAAAATCGGCGCAATCGTTAAGACAATTTCCAGCACAGCCAATCCTTTCAGCGATATTTGGGCGCACTATAGAACGCAAACCCGCAAAGAAAACCATTCCGTTACAATCTTTTACGTCTCGCCATTCTCGCTGGCTGCCATGTCAAATGCGGCATCGACCGGGACCTGCAAACCATTGACCAGATGATTGGTTCGCGCCGCCAGCCCAATCACACGCAACAGATCCGCATGTTCTGATGACGTCATCCCCTTCGCCTTTGCCGCAGCGGTATGGGAATGGATGCAATACTGACAGGCATTGGCGACAGAAACCGCGATATAGATCATTTCCTTGGTTTTTTGATCCAGGGCCGACGGGGCGATCATCGTGTCACGCACGCTGTGCCAGACATCCTCCAGCAGGGCCGGGTCGAAGGCCAGATAGAGCCAGAAGTTATTGATAAAATCACTGCCGCGCACCGCCCTTATATCGTCAAACACCGCCTTGACGCGGGGATCTGTCTCAGTGGCTGCAAGGGGTTGGACCGTGGACATGTTGCAAATCCTTTCAAAAGTGTGACAAGGGACAATAAAACCGCACTGCCGCCTAACTCTTTCCAAAATGGGTTAGACAAGGCTACAACAGTGGAACCTGTTATACACCATCAATGGATTGTGCCGCATGGCAGTACCCCCCGACTCTCCCGATACGACCGTTACGGCGCAACCTGTCGCAGCAGGTCAGAAAAAAGCCAGGCGCAAAAAAGCGACGGCAAAAAAGTCCGTTGCGAAGAAAAGCAGCCCCGTCAAACCCGCGGCAAAGGGGCCATCGGCACAAAAAGCAGGCGCGACCAGTACCGCAACCACCAGCGATGATCCCATCCCCGCCAGCCTGCAACATATGCCCGTCAGCCTGTTCAGCGCAGGGCTGGGCCTGGCAGGGTTTGCCATTGCCTGGCGCGAAACAGGAATAGCCTATGGAATAGGTCCCATTCCCGGTATCATTTTCATTGGAATCGCGATTGGTATATTTCTGATTTTGTTGGGCCTGTATGGCCTGAAAACAGTCCGGCATCGTCAGGCCGTGCTGGACGAGTTAAATCACCCGATCCAGGGAAATTTATTCGCCACGGCAACCATGACAATGATGATACTGTCTTCCAGTCTTATCGGTCTGTCCCATGGCTTGGCGACCCTGATCTGGGGCGTTGCCGCAATCGCCAATATGGCGATCACGGTTCGTGTCGTCACTAAATGGATATCACGGGATAATCATATCTCGCACGCAACGCCCATATGGTTCATCCCGGTTGTTGGCAATCTGGTGACCCCGATTGTGGGGGCGCCATTGGGCTATACGGATATCAGTTGGATGGTCTTTGCCGTGGGGCTGTTATTCTGGATCATCCTGTTCACGGTCGTCTTTTATCGATTGTTGTTTGAACGCGCGATGGAAAAACCGCTGCGACCGACGCTGACAATCCTGCTGGCACCACCATCGCTGTGCTTTACTGCCTATGCCGTATTGAACGGGGGGCATATTGATGGCACGGCCCAGATGTTCTTCGGCATTGCCGTTTTCATGCTGTTGATCTTGATCCCACAGGTCAAAGCGATGCTGCAAATGCCGTTTGGATTAAGCGCCTGGTCCTGCACCTTCCCAATGGCCGCCTTCAGTGTCGCGGCCATTCTATATGCGGATGCGATTGACAGTGGTTTTGCGCATGGACTGGCGATTGCGGCGATCCTGATCACGACGCTGATCATTGCCATCGTCGGAACCAAGACCATCGGATACATTTTGGCCGGAAAAGTATTTCGCCCAGTTGAGACGCCCCTGCCGACACCCTAATGTGTCACATTCATTATTAGAGCCTTGAAAAGGACCCATTGCGTATGACCACCACCGCTTCAACCCCGATCTCTCGCGTTGCCGCCCGGATTTTGATTGAAACCCAATCTGTGCTGTTCAAGCCGGACGACCCTTTCACCCTGACCAGTGGCCGAAAAAGTCCGGTCTATGTGGATTGCCGTCGGCTGATCGCCTTTCCGCGCGCGCGCCGTCGCCTGATGAAAATGGGGGCCGCCACGATTGAGGAAAAGGTCGGTTTTGAAAGCCTGGACGTGGTTGCAGGGGGGGAGACCGCCGGTATTCCCTTCGCGGCCTGGATCTCAGACCACCTGATGCTGCCGATGTGTTATATCCGTAAAAAACCCAAAGGCTTTGGGCGCAATGCCCGCATCGAAGGGGCCCTGGCAGAAGGGCAACGGGTAATCCTGGTTGAGGACATGGCGACCGATGGCGGCTCTAAACTGTCCTTCGTCGACGGTATACGTGACGCGGGCGCGGTGTGTCACCACACATTTGTGATCTTCCATTACGGCATTTTCCCGGAAGGGGAGAAAGCCCTGGCCGACCATGGCGTCGCGCTGCATTCCCTGGCAACGTGGTGGGATGTTCTGGAATGCGCCAAGGAAGATGGCTATTTCAAAGCAGGCCAAGCGGACCAGGTGGAAGCGTTTCTGCATGATCCGATCGGATGGTCAAAAGCCATGGGTGGTTCGGAAGAATAGGAATGGGAGGACGGTCTGAATGATCCGCCTGATCCAAGTTGTCATTCTGGCGCTCGTCGGTGTGTCTTCCCTGACCTTCGAAGCGCAGGCGATTAGCAAGGAACGGCTGACCATCGGGATCAGTCAGTATCCCTCTACCCTGCATCCGGCCTTCGATTCCATGCTGGCAAAAACCTATGTCATTGCCATGGCACGACGCCCGATCACGGCCTATGACCCGGATTGGAAGCGGGTCTGCCTGCTGTGCACGCGCCTTCCCAGCCTGGAGCAAGGGACGGCCGCATTGGAAATGACACAGGATGGCCAGGAAGGCATGGCAGTCCAATACGAACTGCCGCCCGATGCCGTTTGGGGGGATGGCACGCCGATCACAACCCAGGATGTCTTGTTTTCCGTAGAAATAGGCAAAAACCCTGAATCCGGTATTGATAATGCGGAACAATACCGCCGCATCGACCGGGTAGAGATTGATGGGGAAAAGCGATTCACCCTGCATCTGAACAAGCGCTCTTGTGATTATCAGGGCTTGTCCGGCTTAACGCTGCTGCCCCGCCATATTGAAAAGCCGATATTCGATGAAGGCGCGGCTGACTATCGCCGTCGTACCGCCTATGATACGGATTCGACCAATCCGGGCCTATGGTATGGCCCCTATCGCATCGCCCGGGTCACACCTGGCCAAAGCATCCTGCTGCAGCGGAACCCGGAATGGTGGGGAAAGCCCCCGTACTTTGATGAAATCGAAATACGGGCGATTGAAAACACCGCCGCCCTGACAGCCAATCTGCTGGCGGGCGATATTGACATGATCGCTGGGGAGTTAGGCCTGTCTGTAGATCAGGCGCTGGCCTTCCAGGAACGCTATGGCGATGACTACCAGATCATCTACAAGCCCAGCCTAGTCTATGAGCATATTGATTTGAACTTGGACAATCCAATCCTGAAGGACGTACGCGTACGCCAGGCATTGCTGTATGGTATTGACCGATCCCTGATCACCAAACGCTTGTTCAAGGGCAAGCAGCCTGTCGCACAAAGCAACGTCAATCCGTTGGATATCCGGTATGATCCTGACATTCCACACTATGCCTATGACCCGGATAAGGCTGCGGATCTCTTGGAGCAGGCGGGCTGGACACTGGGCGCTGATGGCATTCGGTACAAGGGGGACGATGCCCTGACACTGACCCTGCAAACCACCGCCGGGAACAAATCGCGCGAATTGGTACAGCAGGTTCTGCAAAATCAATGGAAGCAGATCGGTATCGATATCCGTATCGAAAACGAGCCCCCACGCGTGCTGTTTGGGGACACGATTTCAAAGCGTAAATATCCTGCCATGGCGATGTATGCCTGGATGAGCGCACCGGAATCCGTCCCCCGCACGACATTGCATTCCCAGGAGATCCCGCGGGAGGCCAATGCCTGGGCTGGTCAGAATTACCCAGGCTATGACAGTCCTGAAATGGATGAGATCATCAATGGCCTGGAATTTGACTGCGAAGAAGCCAGACAGGAGCAGTTGTGGAGACGGATGCAACAGCTGTATGTCACCGATCTTCCCGTTCTGCCGCTGTATTTCCGGTCCGACACCTATATCCTGCCAAAAAGCCTGTCGGGTCTGACACCGACGGGCCATCAGTTCCCCTCCCCGTTATGGGTTGAAGATTGGCATCTGTCACCGTGACCCAAGCCACCCGACACCGATGATCCACTACCTCACCCATCGTTTGATCCACAGTTTTCTTGTGCTGCTGGTCGTGTCCTTTGCCAGCTACGGGTTGATCGGTTTGATGCCAGGTGACCCCATCGATCTGATGTTTTCCGCCAATCCAGAAATGACGGCGGCGGACGCCGAAAGATTGCGGGCGCGCTATGATCTGGATCGCCCGGTCCTGGCACGATATGCCAGTTGGCTGGCAGGTGCATTGCAGGGGGATTTCGGATATTCCAGACTGTATCAGCAACCGGTCGGTGACGTGCTGATGCCGCGCCTTTGGGCAACATTTCAATTGCTGGGGATCAGCACCCTTGTGGCCCTGGCTTTGGCGATCCCATTGGGCGTATGGGCGGCGGCCCGACATAATCGCCTGACAGATTATGCCATCAATCTGGTCTGCTTTGCCGGGATTTCAGTCCCCCCCTTCTGGCTGGCCCTGTTGCTGATCGCCTATATCGCTGTGCCGGTCGCCTGGATTCCCGCTGGCGGAATGGCAGAAAGCGGCGATAGCGGTTTGGACCATCTGCGCCACATGCTTTTGCCCGTCGCCGCGCTCAGCCTGGCATCCATTGGCGGCTTCACCCGCTTCATGCGCGGTGCGATGCTGCAATCCCTTGGTCAGGATTATATGCGCACTGCCAGGGCAAAAGGGGCCAATCCGGCGCGCCAGCTATTTGATCACGCCCTGCGCAATGCGCTGCTGCCCCTGATCACCGTGATTGCGCTTAGTTTTGGTACATTATTTTCCGGTGCGCTGATCACCGAAACGATTTTCGGGTGGTCTGGCATGGGTCGTATGATTTACGAGGCCGTGATGGGCAATGACTTCAATCTGGCACTGGTCGGTTTGATGGTCGCGACCGCTTTCACATTGGCGGGCAGTATTCTGGCAGATATCGCATACGCCGCGCTGGATCCGCGTATCGCGCTGCAGGACCGGGGGAATGGCAGATGACGCACCCTCCCCCCCTGCGTCGTGCGCAAAGGATCCGGGGAAACTTCCTGCGCAACCGGATGGCTGTTCTATCCCTTATTGTCCTGATCCTGCTGGTTCTGACCGCTCTGGCGGGTCCGCATCTTCTGGCGTTGCTGGACCTGGATGGATTTGAAACGGACCTCTTCAATCTGAAAGGACCACCAGGTCCCGGCCATCCCCTGGGCACAGACGAGCTCGGACGCGACGTGTTGGCCCGTTTAATCCTGGGCAGCCAGGCCTCCCTGACTGTTGGCCTAATCACCGCCCTGACCGCCGCCATACTGGGCAGCATCATTGGCATTTGTGCTGGCTACTTTGGCGGATGGCTGGACAGCCTATTGATGCGCTTGACCGATGGGGTGATCGCCCTGCCACTTCTGCCGCTGCTGATCGTCCTGTCCGCACTGGATTTCAATAAGATCGGGTTGGGCGCGTTTACCGACGGGTCCGGGTTGATGCGCCTTGTTATGATTATCTCTCTGGTCGCCTGGCCAACCGTGGCACGGCTGGTCCGGGCGGAGACTCTAAGCCTGAAGCAACGGGAATTTGTCGTCGCCGCCCGAGCACAAGGGGCAACCCCATTTACCATCATGCGACGGCATATCTTTCCCAATGTCCAGGCATCCATCGTTATCGCAACGACTTTGTCGATCGGGAATATCATCCTGCTGGAAAGCGTCCTCAGCTTTCTTGGCCTTGGCATTCGCCCGCCGACACCCAGTTGGGGGACGATGCTGACCAACGCACAGGATTACATCTGGGACAGCCCAAATCTGGCGCTTTGGCCTGGATTAGCGATCTTTGTAACCGTCATCGCCTTCAATTTTCTGGGCGATGGATTACAAGACGCCCTGGACCCGAAACAACATCGCCGATAAAGCCTACCCTCCTATAAGACCAAAATTAGATCAAATGTCATCCATATGTTGCGGAACCTGGCGAAACTGACTATATTAAGGCAGATAAGTATCTATTCGACCGAAGAACCGGCGAATTTATATGGGTGCAGAATACGGGGGCGTCTTTCCCCAGCATCGAGAAAAGAAAGGATGACGGTATGGCCGACATCGGTGGTATTGGCGGATTTAACCCCGCAGTTACGCGCAGCACGTTCGACCCGGAGGCCGCAGCCCAGCGCCGCGCCGACGAACGGGCACGTCAGGAAGAGCTTCAACAGCAACCCGCCGTTGATGATGTCGAAGCTGAAGACCAGTTGCGCGCTGCGGAAACAGACACGCAACAGCAAGCATCCCAGCAGTCTCAGCAAGAAGATGATACCGACACAGTAACGCTGAGCAATGCCGCGCAGGATTACCTGACACAGGCTCAGGACGCGGCCCAGGCGGCCAATGACGACGCCACAGTGGATGCCGCGACGGA
Source organism: Hwanghaeella sp. LZ110 (assembly GCF_048892525.1). Lineage (NCBI taxonomy): Bacteria > Pseudomonadati > Pseudomonadota > Alphaproteobacteria > Rhodospirillales > Aestuariispiraceae > Hwanghaeella > Hwanghaeella sp. LZ110. The sequence continues at coordinate 489,518 of NZ_JBLZHT010000004.1, forward strand.
CACAGAGGCTGTGACACAGATCGCGTCGGCAACCGGTGTTGGGGCAACGAACCAGACGACACGAAACGAAGAGTCCACAGCAACGGTGAACGGCAACCAGAACACCCAGTCGGAGCAGACACGCGCGCTTGGGCAGGTTGTTGACCAATACGCCTGATCGTAATTCCCCAGTATTCCCTGGACCCAGGGATACTCCTTTTTATACTGTCTTGAGCCCGCCTTGGCGGGCTCAATGCTTTTCTACGTAATACGCGCAGCCTTTTCAAAGGAAGTACCTTATGCGTCTATTTTTAATTTTCGCGGGCGTGTTTGGCGCATTGGCTGTTGGTTTGGGTGCCTGGGCCGCCCATGGCCTGGATACTATGGTGACGGATAAAGCCGTCGATTGGGTGGAAACCGCCAGCCGGTATATGCTGATCCATGCCGTTGCAATTTTCGGCTGCGCGATTGCCCTGAGACACCAAACCACGCGCACGCTGGCACTGGCGGCGGGCCTGTTCACATTTGGCACGCTGGTTTTTTGCGGCAGTCTTTTGGCTCTGGCTTTTCTGGATTTTCGGGCCGCAGGTGCCGCCGCCCCGATCGGGGGATTAAGCTTGATTATTGGATGGCTGACCATCGCCTTAGCCGGGCTAAAAAGAAAGCTGTGACGATTGTCCGAAAATGCTTCCGAAACTGGATAGAATCGGCCTAAAAACAGTCGCAGGATTGTGTGAGATGGGAAAAGGAATCAATAGCGTGGCATTAAAATCATGTCATACACTGGCGATTGCGGCGCTGGCATCTGTGATTAGCCTTTCGGCTACAACGGCAATGGCCGATGAGGTGGCTGGCGAAAACACCCCTCCCCCCTGCAGTGTAGCGCCCACCAAGGCAGAAGATGGCAGCCCGGCGGCCACCCCTGGAAAAGAGCAATTGGAAGCGGCCTATGACTGCTTTGAAGAGCGCTTGCTGGCAGGCTATGCCCAGTCCAAACATATTATTGCCAAGACCTTTGGAAACTGGGAACGCGCCAGCGATTATCCCTTCATCTATGATCAGGTAGGCGATCAGTATCTTGTCGTTTATGGCAATGACCGCGCTGTGGGTGAGGAAAAAACTGTATGGATGGACCGCAACATGCCAATTGGCGCGACCGTTGTCGCCGCCGGATTCAAGATTGATGATCAAGGTGTCCTATCCCCCGCCCCGGCCATGATCTATGAGAAAATGATCAACGGCTATACGATTGCACGCGGCAACTGGCGCCAGACCATGATAGCCCCTGATGGGGACATTATTGGCGTCACAAATGGTCCAGGGGCCGATAATCTGACCGTATGCCAGGATTGCGCCGCCGGTTCAGCGGATCGCCTGTATCTGGCGATGTTGAATGATGGCGTTATGCCCGCAGACGCACCGGAAGCATCCGCCCCCATTACAGACAATGAATTGGGTGGTTCTTCAACAGGGGAAACATTGGATCCTGGGGCAATTTTGGATCCTTTGACCCCGCCGTCACAGGATAATGGTATTCCAGAGTCTCAGACCTTTGATCCTAATGCTACACTGAACCCTTCCACACCGCTGGAGCCATTGGCGCCACTGGACTCTCCCTCGCCCTTGGACCCATTGGCACCGCTAGAGCCGTTGTCCCCGCTTGATCCGGCGCCAACATCTTCCCTGGAGCCATCGCAAGACACAGCGTCACTGGAACCCCTACCAGAGCTAGAGCAGCCGATGCAGGACACAAATGCCGCCATGACGACAGAAGACCCTGACGCCATTGGGGAAGATACCTCCCAAGACAATTCCGACATTGCCTCTACTGGATTGGACACTGGAAATCAGGGGGTTTTAACAGGGCTGTCTCTGGAATTATCCGATGCCAATGACCCGCTGTTGAATATTCCAAGCGTCGATTTTACCGACCCACCGCCCTTTCTGGAACCTGCGGGCGGTAATCTTTAGGTCCATAGACCGGCCTGGGATGATCAGAACGCGCTCTAGCTTCCGCGCACGACCAGAACAGAACATTCTGCGTGGGAAACCACACGCGACGCGACAGACCCCAGGATAGCGTGTTCCAGCCCGGGTCTATGAGACCCGATTACGATCACATCTGTTGGGACTTTCTTCGCAGCCGCTAATATTTCCTCGGCCGGTCCGCCATGGGCGATAATGTGCTGAACCTTGATATCCTGTGGCACATGCTCTTTCACAAAAGCATGCAATTTTTCCTGTGCCGACGCGATGGCCTTGGATTCAAAACCGGACGGGAAGAAGGATCCAACGACCGTCATGCCGAAATCAGGTACGACGGTCATGATATGCAGCACGCCCCCTGACGCCTTGATCAAAGCAATGGCCTCTGGCAGGGCCCTTTTCCAAGACGCATCTTCACCCAAATCCACAGCCAGCAAGACATTCTTATACATGGTCTTCTCCCCCTATCCTAAGCCGTTGCATGGCCCAGGTTAATGCGCTTTTGACGGCGGGATTGAACCCAACCAATCAAGAAGAACAGAACTAGCGCCGGTATCCACAACAACTCTTTAGGGGGCTGATTGGATGGAACCTGGACATCCATAATCACCTGATCCCAATCAAACACGCCCTGCTTATCGGCCGGTGAGTCATAGACAACATTGTCGATTGTTACTTTCTCGCCATCGATGATCAGTTCCAGACCGAAGTTTTCCAAACGATCCTGACCCGTCGCCCCCTCAGGAACTTCGACAATTGCGGTAAACTCAATGGGTGATCCTGCCTTATCCAAACCATCAACCAGCAGGACCATATCCTTCCCTGGCTCCAATGCGCCGATCTGTTCAACAATCGAATTAGGCGGCATGGATTGGGTGGGGGAAATGATCATATCCATCCAGAACCCCGGGCGGAACAATGTAAACGCCACCAGGATCAGCAGAACCGATTCATAGAACCGCGACCGCGCCAGGAAAAAGCCCTGCATCCCGGCTGTGAAGATCAGCATCGCCGCCGTCGCCACTATAAAGACTATCACCGCCTGCAGGGGCCCTACATCGATCAGCAGCAGATCGGTGTTGAAGATGAACAGGAAGGGCAACAGGGCCGTGCGCATGGAATAGAAAAACGCGACAAAACCAGTCTTAATCGGATCACCACCCGACACCGCCGCCGCAGCGAAGGATGCCAGCCCGACCGGCGGCGTGACATCGGCCATGATGCCAAAATAGAAGACGAACAGATGGACCGCGATTAATGGCACGACGAGGCCATTCTGCTGACCCAGCGCCACCACAACAGGTGCCAGCAGGGATGACACGACGATATAGTTTGCCGTTGTCGGCAGGCCCATACCCAGCACAAGGCTAAGAACCGCCGTCCAGATCAAAATCAGGATCAACTGGCCAAAGGACATAAGTTCAACCAGATCGGCCAGCGCGCTGCCAATCCCGGTTTGAGATACGGCCCCAACGATGATCCCCGCCGCAGCGGTGGCAATCCCGATCCCGATCATATTGCGCGCGCCTGAAATCAGGCCTGCAACCAAATCGCGGATACTTTCCCCAATCATCCCATTGCCGGTCTCCCCCCGGAAAAAGGCGAACAGCGACCGCTGGGTAATCAGGATGAAAATCATCAGCATCACTGCCCAGAATGCGGACAGGCTGGGCGACTTGCGCTCTACCATCAGCATCCAGATCAAAACCAGGACCGGCAGCAGGAAATGCAACCCAGACATGATCGTCGGGCGCGGCATTGGCAGCGTGACGATGGGGGAGTTCGGATCGTCAACTTCCAGATCCGGATAGCGGGCACAGATGCTGACCAGAAAGACATAGACCAGGATCAACAGAGCCGAAACGATGTACAGCATCAGGAAATCCAGGCCATTGGCACTGAGGATTTCAGAGATCGTCTGCAGCAGATACATCGTGAAGAAGCCGCCGACGATGCAATAGCCAACCACCATGGTGAAGGTGGAGAAAATCGCTGCCTTTGTCCCCTCAGAAGCGCCCCGCGAAATGCCCTTGGACAGAATGATGATTGCCCCCAATGCAATGGCAGAGGCCAACAGCAGTGCCGGTGAACTGGTCAGCATGAAATATGCTTCTGACAGATAGGCAACCGCACCACCAATCGCGATGAACATCGCAGCCGACATCAGGAAAGACAGAAACTGCAGCTTCAACGGTTTGGGCGTCGTAACCCGTTCCAGGGCCGGCATGTCCTGTTTCATGGCTTCCAGATGGACGATATAGACCAGGGCGATATAGCTGATAATCGCTGGCAGGAAGGCATGCTTTACGACATCGAAATAGGGGATGTTGACATATTCCACCATCAGGAAGGCCGCAGCCCCCATCACCGGTGGCATGATCTGACCATTCACGGAAGACGCAACCTCTACCGCGCCCGCCTTCTCATTACTGAACCCGACGCGCTTCATCATCGGAATGGTAAAGGTCCCCGTCGTCACCACATTGGCGATGGAAGAACCAGAGATCAGACCGGTCATACCGGACGCGACAACTGCCGCCTTTGCAGGCCCTCCCCGCAAGTGGCCCATCAGGGCGAACGCAACCTTAATGAAATAACTTCCCGCCCCGGCCTTATCCAACAAGGCCCCAAACAAAACAAACAGGAAAACAAGGTCCGTTGACACCCCCAGCGCGATGCCGAACACACCGCTTTGAGAAAGCCACTGGTGATAGGCCAAGCCTTCAAAACTGACCCCTTTCCATTGTAACAATCCCGGGAAGTAAGGCCCGAAATAAGTATAGGCCAGGAAGAAAATGCCCAGGATAGCCAACGGCGGGCCCAGGCTGCGGCGGGTGGCTTCTAACAGGGCGACGATACCGACGCAGAAGACAATGACATCAGTGGTATTGGCGTTCGCCGGGCGGTCGCTCAGCAATTCCCCCCCCAGGCTGGCGACAATCGGCAAATCTGCCGCAAAATAATAAAATGCGCAGGACGCCCCCAGAATCATGATGATCCAATCCGTGATTGGAATATAAGACCGTGGGCTGCTTTTGAACGCCGGATAGGCCATGAAGGCCAATACCAGAGCGAAGGTCAGGTGAATGGCGCGAGCATCCTTACTGGAAAAGGCACCAAAGCCAATTTCATATGGGATAGGTGACGCGATCCAGACCTGAAACAGGGACCACAGCAACGCGATCGTCGCCATGGCAAGAACCAAGGTCTGATTGGTTGGTGCGCGCCCCCCGGTGTCATTGGAAGCAACGAGATCGTCCAATTCAGACTGGCTTAGACCACCGGCCCCGTCATTCTTATCGCTCATCACCACATCCCCCTACGCATGACCTGTTGTAACACTAAGAGTGTATGCAAATTTAAGTATCAGGCAAATTGACGAAAAAAATGGGGGGCCGGCACCCAAACAGTCGCCCGCCCCCCAAACCGGACTTACATCCAGCCACGTTCCTTATAATACTTCACCGCGCCGTCATGCAGCGGGGCAGACAGATTGTTTTTGATCATCTTGGCTTCTTCCAGATTGGCGAAAGCCGGATGCATCTTCTTAAAGCGGTCGAAGTTATCAAACACCGCCTTTACAACCTGATACACAACGTCCGGGCTGGTTTTAGACGAGGATACGAAGGTCGCGCCGACACCGAATGTTGTCGTGTCGGTATCCGTACCCTTGTACATGCCGCCCGGAATGGATGTCATAGCATAATAGGCATTGTCAGCCGCCAGCTTTTGGATCACGTCGTTATCAACCGGCACCAGGACGGAATCACAGGTGGTGGTTGCTTCCGAAATCGTGCCTGCGGGGTGACCCACGGTAAATACGATGGCATCAACCTTGTCATCACACAATGCAGCAGCCTGTTCCTTGGAATTCAAATCCGACGCCAGGGAAAAGCTGTCCATGGTCCAGCCCATCTTTTCCATCACGACTTCCATCGTTGCGCGGGCCCCTGACCCTGGATCGCCAACATTCACACGCTTGCCGACAAGGTCTTCAAATTTCGTGATGCCGGAACCGGCGCGGGCAACCACAGTGAAAGGCTCTGGATGCACAGAGAAAACAGCGCGCAATTCCTTAAAGGCCCCTTCAGGGAACTTGTCAGGAGCCGTGCCATTATAGGCATGGTACTGCCAGTCAGACTGGGCCACACCCAAATCCAGGTCTCCGTTGCGAATACCGTTGATATTAGCGACGGAACCACCCGTTGTATGGGTGCATTTGATATCATGTTCGGACGTACCGCGGTTCACCAAACGGCAAATTGCGCCACCAACCTGATAATAAACACCAGTTTCACCACCGGTCCCGATCACAATATTGGTTTCCGCCACAGCAGCCGTGGAATAAAGGGCTGCCCCTAAAAAGGCGGCCGTAAGACCCATTTTCTTAATCATCATTTGATACTCTCCCTTCTGTTTACACCTTCTTCGTCACGAAACAGTGTTGACGCAACGGAAGCTCTAAAAAAGCCTGCAATCTTGTTAATCTCAGGCATCTTTCATTCTAACTTTTGTAACTTTGCCTATATGAAATGCCCATGGCGCGTGCCGACATTTCGCAAAGACACAATACCCTGTCATCAGCACAAACGGTGTGCGATGCGCCTCATACCCTCAAATTCAATTTTGTCGGACCTGAATTTTCATACGGGATTCCAGTGCAGGACACCGCCCGGCACATCTTTGCTGCAAGAAACACTTTTCCCGCGAAACCCGTCACCCTGTTCCTAACCTGCCTGTTTGTGTCCACTATACGTGAAGCGTGTTTTCAGCAGTTTCATTCTTTGTTGGCTTGTATCATGCCCACCCCATACGAAGGCGTCAATGCACAGAAAGTGTGCAGCACACTCATTGCTGTGCCGTGATCCCCAAGGCCCTGGCCGCGGCGGGATTCATCGGGGCAAACAGGGACGCGCTTGTCAGGTCTTCAATCCGTATCGTGGAAAAGGCAGGATGCGCCTCGTTCAGCCGGGTCAGGCCGCGGGCAATTGCCGTGGTCAATGCGCCTACGACGGCATCATCCGCATCCACAGTGGTCACCAGGACAGGGCGCAACCCAACGGTCTTAACCGGCACAGCCTGGCCGGGATAGGTCCTGGCCGGGATGACGACGGATGCATACCCCGGCAAATCCCCCAACAGATCAGCAACTTCTGAATCACTGAAGGATAGTGGGGTTATGCCGCATCGGCGGCCTGCTGCGGTCAGATACTCCGCAGGATGCACCGCCATTACGACGACGGCATCCGTCTGACCATCGCACAAACGCTCAATCGCGGTGACGACGGGCTCTGCACTGGCTTCCGCCAGATCATCCCGCTCCAGCCCCGCCGTTGCCAGCGCGACATTGGCCAGAATCCCGCGATAGCTGGTATCTGCCCCGACGCTGACGCGTTTTCCCTTCAAATCACTGATTTTAGAGATTGGGCCAGTTGCCTTGGCAAAAACCGTGAAAGCCTCAGTATAAAAGGCCGCGACGGCGCGCAATCCCTCTGCTGGGCCGGTTTCCTGATATCGGCTGCTGCCGCGCACCGCATGATACAGCCAGTCACTTTGCACCAGGGCAAAAGGCAATGATCCATCCTGCAGCGCGGCAATAGCTGCATCGCTGTCAGCCAGGGTTGCAACGGCACACAGGGCAGGCTCATCCGCCGTTTCAACCAGACGGCACAGCGTTCCAGCCAACGGAAAATACAATCCGAAAGGCAATCCGCCCCCAATCAACAGACGCTCTTGAGAGCCTGGCAATGACAATTCAATGCTGCTGGTATTGGCTGTTTGGGCACTTGCCGTGCCGCCCGTCAGCACCAAGCCCAGAAAAAGCGCCGCAGCCATCGATTTCAAATTAATCATTCCATCCCTCATTTCATACCAAGTGCCAGTCTAGCGCTGTTTTCGGTGGCCAGAACCCGTCCCGCCAACACAGCATTATCCGCAATCTGCGCGATCAGATGTGCATTGTCGGGTGCGATCTCTCCATTCGCAAGCCTAAGGTTATTTTCAAACCCTAAACGACAATGCCCGCCCAGCCCCGCAGCGGTCAATCCACAGGCGGCTTCTTTTGGACCAAAGGCACAAATCGCCCATGGATTGGTCAGCGCCTGTGTCTGCGCCATGGTCAGAAAAGGCAGCAGATCTGTCGGGTCGGATGTCAGGGTTTTACTGTATCGCCCCAACACGTACAGAATGAAACTTCCCTGGGTCGAAAGGATGCCCCGCCGCTGCAGATCAGCAAACCGGGCTACATCATCCGCGTCATAAAGGATATACTGGGGATGCACCGATTCCCGCGCCATCCAAGCCGTGAAGGCCGCAAAGTCCGTTTCATCTTCAGCGGTCGCACAGAGTTCGCGAATGGCCAGTGATACAGCCTCCGGCCGAACGGATTGCACCATAGCACGCTGTTGGTCGGGGGTGTAGAGGCCGACCGCCTCGGACGTGACTTGAACGATAAAGTCTGGACCCACCTCTCGCCGCACCGCCGCGATGGCCGCGCGATACAGATCCGCATCCAGCGTGTGGGTGCCTTGCGATGTGCGGACATGCAAATGGATCATCACCGCACCCGCCTCCCGACAGGCAGCCGCAGCCAGACCAATTTCATCCGCCTGCATGGGTAAGGCCGGGTGGTCCGCCTTTGTCTTGCGGGCGCCATTGGGCGCCACGGCCAATATCAAAGGAACAGCCCCAGCGCCAATAGTCATCGATCAGGCCAACCCGGCATCAGCAAGGGCAGCATCAATGGAAGCACCCAGTTTCTCAACGATTTCATCAACATGGCTGTCATCGATGATAAAGGGGGGGGCCAACAGCACGTGATTGCCACGCTTTCCATCAATTGTCCCACCCCCTGGATAGCACATTAACCCGCGCGCCATAGCATGCTTCTTAATCGCCAGATGGATTTTCAATGCGGGATCCAACGGTTCCTTAGTACTGCGATCCGCAACCAGTTCCAGCGCCATGAACAGACCGCGCCCGCGAATATCTCCGATCAGGGGATGATTGCCAAAGCGGGCCTGTAATCGCCCCATCAATTGCGCCCCCCGCTTGGTCACATTGTCCAGCAGGTCTTCATCCTCAATCGTCTTCTGCACGGCCAGCGCAGCCGCAGCAGCAATGGGATGTCCCAGATAGGTATGTCCGTGCTGAAAGAAACCTGACCCATCGCGTATCGTATTGTAAATCTCCGCTGAACACAGGGTCGCGCCAATGGGTTGATAGCCCGCGCCCAGCCCCTTGGCGATGGCCAGAATGTCCGGTGTCACATCATCCTGGGAACAGGCAAACAAGGCACCCGTGCGCCCCATGCCGCACATAACCTCATCCAATATCAGCAGGATACCATATTGCGTGCAGATTTCACGGATGCGCCGCAGATAGCCAGGGGCTGGCACCAAAGCCCCAGAGGTTGCACCGCCCACAGGTTCCGCCACAAAGGCAATCACATTTTCTGGCCCCACTTCCAACAACCGAGCTTCCAGATCATTGGCCGCGCGCAGTCCATAGTCTTCCAGGCTTTCATCTGCGCGCTGATCCCGGTAGGCATAACAAGGGGAGATATGCTCCACATCGATCAGGATCGGGGCGAATTGCTCCCGCCGCCACATATTGCCCCCAACGGCCAGGGCCCCCATCGTATTGCCATGATAGCTTTGGCGGCGTGCGATATAGCGGTGGCGGTGCCCCTCCCCCTTCTCCCAGAAATACTGATAGGCCAGTTTCAGCGCCGTCTCTATCGCTTCCGAACCGCCGGATACGAAATAGGCATAGTCCAATCCGTCCGGTGCCCGAGATATCAGGAAATCAGCCAGGTCTTCCAATGGCTTATTGGTGAAAAACCCCGTATGCGCAAAGGATAGGGCATCCATCTGATCCTTCATCGCCTGAATAACACGGGGATGGGAATGTCCCAGGCAGCTGACTGCCGCCCCGCCAGATGCATCCAAATAGCGCTTGCCTTCAGAATCGATAATGTAACACCCATCGCCCTGAACAGCGGTCGGAGGGGGCGCGCCGCAGTTGCGGTGAAAAACATGGGTCATGATCGTATCCTGTGTCAGATGGTTGGCTTAAGAGGCCATATCACCCTTTTCGTACAACCGTTGGCCTTCTTCAAGAGACCATACGACCATCCGCTTGAGAATCTTGCCCAGAACCTCATCAAAGCCCCGAACAATTTCCACCATGGAAGAGCCGGGAGCGGGCACGACATATTCAAATGTTTTAGAGCCGGCAATAACCCGCTTTGGCATCTTCACCAGTTTGGCATTCATCCGAATGCGAATATTGGGCGGTGTGCCTTCCGGCAAGGGAACGCCATGTTCATCGACATATTCCGCCTGAAATTCACGCAGATCCGTTTTCAGTATGAAATCAGACCGCAACCCGATTGCCTGGCGTCCAACAGAAATGATCTTGCCACTGTTTTCATAGCTTTCGATCAGAAGCGTCTGGATCATCTTTGGCGCACTATCGGTCCAGGCAGCCCGCGCGAAATACTCGATTTCAATAGGCGAACGGCGCAATGCAATTCGGGCGCTGGAAATCCCGGCGGCCGCCTGTGGCGCTTCAACCAGCAACTGCCACGACACTTCGGGAAGGTCATCGTTAAACGTGCTCTTGGGCGTTAAAACATAAATCCGGGCCGGATCCCCGCTGCCAGGTAGTTTCAGGGCACACCCGGCCAATACCGTTGTTGCCATCAGTCCAAATGTCAGGTGCCCCACATGGCGCATGGCCTGCCGGCGTGTTGCGCCCTTGTCGATCAACGCTTCCTTTTCGAAACCGGTCATTGTACCTCATACCCCTGCTGGGAATCGCCGAAGAAGAATTGTGCGGGATCCCGTTCAATCTGATTTGTGATGCGGCTGAGCGATGAAACAAGGACCCGCATTTCTGACAGTAATTGTGTGAATTCGAACAATCCATTGCTGGTGAAATTCGTCACCGGATCGCGGTTTTCCTTGATCAGCAAGCGCGCTTCATCCGCGGCCGCTGCAATGTTAACCGCTGCAGATCGCAATTCTCCTGAAATCGCGCTGAAATCCTTCACGGCCTTGGTTGCGTCGGACGCGACACTATCGACCATGGGCGCAATTGTCTGGGCCAGCCCCTGATATTCCCCAAAGGTGTCTTCTGCGGAATCTGCTACGGAATCGATCCGTCCTGTCGCCGTCGACATCATGATGTCAGCATTTTTCAGAGAGGATTGCGCCTGTTCCATCAACTGGGCGATCCGGGCGTCAGTCTGGCCGATCGTCCCATCCAATCGGTCAATCGTTCCGGACAATTGTTCGGAAACCTTGCCAATCTGCCCGCGAATATCGTCTCCAACGGCAGAGAAATTAATCACCGTCTTATTGGCATTTTCCAGTATCGGGCTGGTTTGGGCGGCAAGATCATTCAGTTTCTTGGCAAATCCACTCAAGTCCTGAATGGTTTCCTCCGCTGCGCCGGCTATGCCATCAGATCGATCGGCAAAGGCCGCAACCAGGCGTTCCCCTTCCACCGCGACGCGTTTGAATTGTTCCATCGCGCCCGCCCCTTGCTGCAGTAGAAGCGCGATGTCTTCAGAACTGTCCGCAAGCGCGCCAGAGAACTTTTCAATATTCTCAATAGTTCCCTGCAAATGGGCGATATTTTCGTCATTCAACAGCTTGGTGGCCTGTTCCGACACTTCCTTAAGGTTACCCATGATTTCAGGCGCACTTTCAAAGACCTGCTGAAGCGCTGATTTATCCGATTTTATCTCAGGTCGTTCCTGCCCTGGTTTTGCCGTCAAGGCCGGTGCGGATTCCGTTCCACCGCTGATTTCAATAAATCCAACACCTGTAATACCCTGGGTTTCCAAACGGGCAACGGCATCTTCACGGATCGGAGTATCTTTTGGCACATCGATCACAACCTGCACTTCCCCGAAACGATCCGGTGAAATGCGCAGGCTGGTAACGTTGCCAATAGGAATGCCGCTGTAGCGTACAGGACTGCCAACCGACAGGCCCGTGACAGATCCCTTAAAATAAACATCATAGCGTGTCGTGTCCGACCCAATCTCAAGCCCTGCCAGCCAAACCACCGCAGCAATCACGGCGATAAAAAATGACAACACAAAAGTACCGACAAGGACGAAACTGGCCCGAGTTTCCATAATCTAACCGTCCCCTTATTCCGCAGCCATTCCAGAGACCGCCCGCGCGCGCGGCCCATGAAAATATTCCTGAAGCCACGGATGATCCGCTTTCATTAGCTGTTCCATCGTACCGACCATCACCTTTTTGTCCACAAGTGCCGCGATCCGATCACAGATCGCCGCCAGACTGTCCAGATCATGGGTCACCATAAAGACGGTCAGCCCCAGGCTGCCCTGAAGCGACCGGATCAATTCATCGAACGCCGCCGCGCCAATCGGATCCAGGCCCGCTGTCGGTTCGTCCAGAAACACCACATCAGGATCCAGCGCCAGGGCCCTTGCCAATCCAGCACGTTTGCGCATCCCGCCCGATAATTGCGAGGGCAGCTTGCCACCCGCCTCCGGGGCCAGGCCGACCATCTTGATCTTCAAGGCGGCTAATTCATCCATCAACGCCTGGGGCATATTCAGGTGTTCCCGCATCGGAACCTGGATGTTTTCCGCCACGGTCAGAGAAGAAAACAAGGCACCATCCTGAAACAGAACCCCGATTCGGGTGCGCAACTGATTGCGCGCTTCTAATCCTGCCCCCCATACATCGGTTCCCAGCAATTCTATCGTGCCGCCACTGGGGCGCTGCAGGCCGACAATTTCCCGCAACAGCACTGATTTTCCGGTGCCTGACCCCCCGACAATGCCGATCACTTCCCCCCGATTGACGTCCAGATCGACCCCATCATGAATGACCTGTGCCCCAAACTGAGTTTTGATACCACGCACCCGAATGGCGATGGGATCTGTATCGGCTTCTGATTTCCTGTGTTCCTGGGTCATATCAAATTCCCAGAATTGAAAAGAAAATGGAGAATAGCGATGTTGCAACGATCACCAGGAAAATCGATTCAACGACAGAGGTTGTTGTCTGGCGCCCAACGCTTTCTGCCGTGCGTTCAACCTTTAACCCCTCATAACAGCCAACAATTGCAATGATATAGGCATGGACCGGGGCCTTGACCATCCCGACCAAGAAGTCATTCAAATCCACCGCCTTTTTCAGGGCCGTCACAAATTGTTCCGGTGATAGTCCCAAAGACACAACCGTCATGACGCCCCCGCCCAGAATCCCCATCACATCGGCAAAGAATGTCAGGAATGGCAGGGTGATCATCAATGCCAGGACCCGGGGTTGCACCAGAACCTCAATTGGATCCAGGCCCAGGGTGCCCATGGCGTCGATTTCCTCATTCACCTTCATCGTACCGATTTGCGCCGTAAAGGCCGACCCGGATCGCCCGGCGATCATGATGGCAGTAATCAATACCGCAACTTCCCGCAGCATGGACAGGCCCACCAGATTGACCGTAAAGACTTCTGCCCCGAACTGACGCAATTGATCCGACATCAGATAGGCCAGCACGACGCCGATCAGGAAAGACAGCAGACCAACGATCGGTAAGGCGTTCAACCCGGTCTGTTCAATCTGTGTCACCAGGGCCTTGGGTCGCAAGCGACGGGGGGAAAGAATAGTTCTCCCCATTGTAATCGTAACCAGACCGACAAAGTTCAGCAGCTCGACGCCCTTCATCATTGCCGCAACAAAACCCCGCCCGATACGCTCCAAAAACTTAACCAGGCCATTTCTTGTGTCTGAAGGAACGACTTCTTCTGTCGCCTGACTGGAGACCAGATCCAACATCGGTCGATGGTTTCGGGAAACACCAATGAAATCCACAGTAATTCCATCATTGCGCAGCTGGGATGCACAGCGAAACAGCAGCCATGCACCCGCACTGTCCAAACGTTCCAGATCCGATAGATCGAAAACAATCCGATCCGCATCGCCCGTCCGCAGCGACGAAACCAGCTTGTCCAATGCCGTTGCGCTGGCGATTGTCCAGGCCCCGCCTGCACTGACGGTCAGGAACGCCCCGTCACTATTTGTGCGCATCCATCCTTCAGTATTCATGCGCCAACTGTCCTATCCCGCATTGCGGCATCCCATATCGATCATTACACTGCACCCCCTGTCACCCCCAGACCTTAGAGGCACATATGGACCTAGCGCAACATATCCGAACAGTTCCTGATTTTCCAAAGCCGGGAATTCTATTCTATGACATTTCTACACTGCTGGCGCATCCCCAAGCGTGGAAGCATTGTGTGTTGCAACTGGCCGATATCTGCAGGGCGTGGCAGGCTGACATTCTGGTGGGGATTGAAAGCCGGGGATTTCTGACCGCCGCCCCTTTGGCGCTGGAACTGGAACTGGGTTTCGTGATGGTGCGCAAGCAAGGAAAGCTGCCAGGCGAGACAGTCCGTCATGTTTACGAATTGGAATATGGCACCGATACCGTCGAAATTCAGGCCGACGCGATTAAACCCGGTCAGCGGGTTGTCGTCCTGGATGATCTAATGGCAACGGGTGGCACGATGACCGCAGCGATAGAGCTGATCCGTAAGGTTGGCGGCACCGTGGCAGGCGTTGCCTGCATTATTGAACTGGAAGGTCTTGGCGGGCGCGATGAAATCGACGTTCCCTTCAAATCCCTGGTTCAATTCGAGATTTAGGTCCCTAAAGAGTACGATGTTTCAAGGTCGATACAGGGATGGCTTAACGAAGGGAGGCAACGCCATCAACGGCGGTGTCACATAAAGTGCCTGCCATTTCCAGTAATGCCTCATCCGCCCCATAGGCGCCCATCAGGGACAGCGCCACGGGTAGCCCAGCAACCCGCCCAACCGGCAGGGATAATTGCGGAAGACCTGTCAAGGGGGCGATGCCGGACAATCGAATGATCTGGGCCCTGATTTCATTTGAGGCAACGGCGCTGCGACCGGCCTCTAGAGCAGGACCAGGGGCGGCCGGCAATACCAGCACCGATCCATCCTGAGTGATTTGCTTTAGTCGGTCGGTAATTTCCGCGCGTTGAGTCAGGGCTTCCTGTTGCGCCGCCTTTGTCAGGGACTTGCACCATTCCAATCGCTCCCGAATTCCCGGACCGATGCTTGGTTGCGTTTCCTCAATCCAAGGTCCCAATGTCTGCCATATCTCAGCCCCCTGCGCGATACGGAAGGTTTCGAACCAATCTGCCAAACTGCTATCTTGGGCCAGCGTCATACGCTCAACCGGACCATACAGTGCTTCCAAACGCGCAACAGCAGGGTCCAGTGCCAGGACTGTATCCGTAGAAACTTCCTGCCAGGCATCAACGGGGTAGAGCAAGCGCGTGGGACGCTTGGGCTGCAAGACGGGTTCATGGAGCAAAACCCGGCCAATTGTCTGCATCAGAGCAGGATCGCGCGCGAACCAGCCTACCGTATCAAAGGTGGCTGCAAGGGGAAACACGCCCTTTAACGACACCCGACCATGACTGGGGCGCAGACCAAAAATCCCACAGAAACTGGCAGGGATGCGCACTGATCCACCTGTGTCTGTGCCCAAGGCGAAATCAACCAGCCCTCCAGCAACCGCGGCGGCTGATCCACTGGACGACCCGCCACAGACATGCCCCGGCGCATTTGGATTGATGGGGGTTCCGAAGTGATGGTTTTCGCCAATAATGGAAAAAGCGAATTCATCGGTGATTGTCTTGCCCCGTACAGAAGCGCCCGCCGCCAGAAGAGTTGACACCGCCTTGGCATGTTCCGTGGCGACGGAATGGGTCCGTCCCCAATCAGGATTACCGCATGCAGCGACCGTACCTGCGATATCATACAGGTCTTTTACGGCAAAGGTTGTCCCAACCAAAGGCCCTGATTCTGCCCCATCCAGGGACAGGTCTTCATCGGTGAAAGCATTAAACCTACCAGCTGCGCGCATTACCGTTCCGTCATTGAATTGTTGATGCCTTTTTCAATTGGCTTCAGCAGATATTGCAGAACGGTTTTATGGCCCGTGATAATATCAACCGTGGCTGTCATACCCGGAATGATGGGCATATCCTTGCCCAGGCTGGTATCCGTCGTCGACAGGCGTACGCGGTAATAGGGTTTTCCATCCTCATCCAGGATCGTATCAGGGGAGATATCCACCAGCTGCGCATCCAGCCCACCATGAATGGAGAAATCATAGGCTGAGACCTTCACGACCGCCGACAGGCCCGGATACAGCTGTGCGCGATCCGCTGGGCGAATACGAGCTTCGACCAAAAGAGAATCCTCCAACGGCACGATCTCCGCCACGGGGTCCCCTGGTTTCACGACACCGCCAATTGTGTTGATCAGGATCTTGTTGACGGTTCCACGCACCGGCGACCTGATATCCGTCCGCTTTTCACGATCCTGACCAGCGGTCAAGTCTTCGCGCAAGCGCTCCGCCTCTGTCCGCACCTTACTTAAATCCTGCTGCGCCTTTGCGCGGAAAGCAGACAATTCCTGTTCAATCGTGCTGGTGGATTCCTGAATTTGTGACCGGATGCGCGGAATCGACAATTTGGTGTCTTCCAATTGTGATTCCAATTCAACGACCGACCTGCGCAGGGTTAATAATTCCTGTTGCGATGCCGCACCACTGGCGACCAAAGGCTGCACCAGATTCAATTCCTGGCGTGCCAACTCCAACTGACTTTGGATCTGCGAGACCTGGGCTGTCTTCTGCCGCAATTCCTGCAATGCCTGGGTACGTTGGGTTTCACGAATGCGAATTTTTCCCTGCAATTCCTTCAGATTGGTATCAAACACGTCGCGCTGATCATTCGCGCGATCCGGCGCATTGGTCAGAATATCCTGAGAGAAGTTAATTTCATTCGCCCCGGTGGCTTCCGCCTGTAACCGTGCGCCCTCGGCCAAAAGACTGCGATACTTCGTGGTCTTCTCCGCCAGTTCGGCATCCGCCAGACGATTCTCAATGCGCATGATCACCTGGCCGGCATCAACAATATCGCCTTCTCGAACCGTAATCTCTGAAACAATGCCGCCTTCAAAATGCTGCACGATCTTGGTTTGGCCGGATGGAATAATTTTTCCTTCGCCCCGGGTGATTTCATCCAGATCCGCACTATGCGCCCAGACCAGGAAAACGACGAAGAATGCCGCGATCAGGAACAGCAGGACATGCGCCCATAACCGCGCACTGCGCCCGACACCCGAATTGCTTTCGGCATCGTATATTTCGTCACCCCAATTGCCTGCAGACATCTAAGTCATTCCAATCTTAATGCGTGCCCGGCTGAAAGACGGGCCGCAATCGGGTTAAACCTTTGCCGCCTGAATACGCCCGGATGCCAGCGCTTCCATCACGATTTCTTTTGGACCATCGGCCACGATACGCCCACCATCCATAACGATTAAACGATCCACCAGCGTCAACAATGATCCACGATGGGTCACCAGGATGAGTGTTTTATTTGTCAAAACTGTACCCAACCGCGCCTTGAACCGTCCTTCTGTAGTGTTATCCATGGCGCTGGTCGGTTCATCCAATAAAAGGATTGGCGGGTCCAATAACAAGGCCCGCGCCACAGCAATCGCCTGGCGCTGCCCGCCGGACAGGGACAATCCGCGCTCTCCCACCGGTAAATCAAGACCAAGCGGGTGTTTAGAGATAAATTCATCCACCCCGGAAATGCGCGCTGCCCGTAAAATTGCGGAATCGTCGGCATAAGGGGCACCCAGGGCGATGTTTTCCTTCACTGTGCCAAAGAACAGGTAAACATCCTGGGGCACAACTCCAACAGAACGGCGCAAATCCGCAGGGTCAATCTGTCGAACATCCGTGCCATCGACCAGGACTGATCCTTCATCCGGGTCATACAGGCCCAGCAACAGCCGCTCTATTGTGGACTTACCCGATCCGATCCGCCCAATAATTCCAACCTTTTCACCCGCTTCAATCTTAAAGGACACATCGCTTAACGCAGTGGTCTTTGCCTCTGGATAGGTGAATTTCACATTCTTGAATTCCAACATCCCGTTGAATTCAGGGCGGTGCACAAAAGAGCGACCTTCGGGACGTTCCACCGGGGTCTGCATCATCTTGTCCAGCGCATTCAGGGATTCCCGCGCCTGATTAAAGCGTGTGGCGATCCCGGCGATCTGGGACAGGGGTGCCATTGCCCGCCCGGCCAGTATGGTACAGGCAACCAGGGCACCCGTCGTCATATTGCCTTCATGGATTTCATAAACCCCGACCAGCACCACGGTGACCGTCACGAATTGCGTGAAAAATCCGCTAAGATTCAGCGCAAACTGGGACCACCGCGTTGCCTTCATAGACGAGGATGCAGTTTTGGACACAAAGGTTTCCCAGGCGCGCTGCATGCGCCCTTCCGATGCGGTTGCCTTAATGGTTTCCGCCCCGGAGATCGCCTCAATCAGGATCGCATGCTTTTGCATCGCTTCGCGCGTGGTTTCCTGAACAATCTTGCGCATTTGTATCTGAACGATAAAGCCACAGATAATAGCAAGGAAAACCATGAAGGCGGGAATAGCGACAATCGCCGGGCTGCCGATAATGGCGATCACCCCCAGGAACAGGAAGATGAATGGGAAATCGACCAGGGCGGTCACGGTAGAAGACGTAAAGAATTCCCGCAGGCTTTCAAATTCCCGCATCGAATTGGCTAGCCCGCCGGCCGAGGGCGGACGGTTGGCCATTTTCATGCCCATCACCTGTTGGAACAGGCGCGCCGCAATCTTGGTATCGGCCGTCTTACCGGCAACATCAACCAGATAGCCCCGGATCAATTTCAACATGAAATCAAAGCCATAGACGATGGAAATCCCGATCACCAGAACCCACAATGTCTCTTCGGCAAAGTTGGGCACAACACGGTCATAGACATTCATGGTAAACAACGGGCTTGCGATCGCAAAACAGTTGACCATGATCGCGGCCACCCCGACTTCGATATACAGCTTCCAGGAATTCAGCAGCGTCCCCCAGAACCAGCCTTTGGGATCGGCGATGCGGTCATCCTGTGCCCGCTTGTCATATTGAAATTCAGGCCGCGCAAATAGGGCATAGCCAACATATTCCTGAACCAGTTCATCATAGGCCACGTCACGGGTCCCAGCACCCATTTCCGGCAGGATAATGGTCGCACGCCCCTCGTCCCTGCGAATATCTGTCAGAACACAAGCCCTTTGGCGGCTGAGCAACAGCACGCAGGGCAGAGACAATTTCGATACACCGTCCAGATTGCGGCGCTGCAGACGCGACGAGATCCCCGCCCTTTCCGCTGCACGCACGAACAGTTCCGGCGTCAACATACCATCTACTAACGGAAGGGCAGATGTCAGCGCCTCAGAGGAAATATTGCGTTCCAGCAAGGTGCACAAAATGGTCAAGCAGCCCAGCAGAGGATCGTCCTTGGTGCCCGGCGTCGGACGAATTTGCCATCCTGTTGAGGCACTTCGTCGATCCTTGCTATCACGCGGTCCTTCCCGCCGGTTCCGATTGGCACGGCGTTCAGCAGCAGCATTGCGTGCATCATCAGACTCTTGGGGGCCGGCATCAGGGGAGTTTGAAGCATCGGCATCTGATTTTTCAGCCGGGCGACGGGGAGATTTTGCAGCCCCGGCAGTTTTTGCCACGTCGTCTGCCACTTCATTCAATGCTGCGGCCGTATCATTCGCGGCGCTGGCGCGCTCAAAATGTCGATGCAAGGCCTCAGGAGATAACAGATCCCGTTCCGCACGCCCCGCATTCGGATCATTGCGACCGCTATCCAGGGGATTCAACAATCCAGCCGACCCTGAATCCCGGCCCTGATCCACAGAATCCGGCGGTTGTGTTTCGGTGCCTCTAGCGGCCTCACCGGGCGCATAGGGGCGTGGCGGATCAGTCCGCTTTGCCGACACGGCGGCTTTTTGGTCTAGATCTGATTCACGCGCCATGGAGTAATTCCAACGCTCCCGCTAAAGCCTACCGTCACACTATTTAAGACATACACGCCCGATTAGCCAATAGTTCTAACATTTAAGCACGATTCATACCAAACACCATCGTGACAAAAGGTTAACATAATGAAAAAGCGGAGGACCATTCAGTCCTCCGCTTCGTCATTTTCGCACATGCGCCCTAATGGCTAGAACGCGTTACCCATTCTGCGGGTCTTCGTTGCTGTTGTTATCGGTCAGCCCCGGTATCACCGGCGCGATCATAACGATTCCAGCGTCATGAGCGGATGGAGGAGGTGTCGCTCCGCCCGTGTCTCCGCCGCTGTCACCCAGCACGTCATCCTTCATTTGCATCAGTTCATCGATGTTCAACGATCCATCCTGATCCGTATCGGCGTCGTAAGAGGCAATATTGTCTTCTGCCCCGAAGACAGAGGCGTCAACACCAACCAGTTTGATCGCACCACCATCACCCAGGCTGATGATTGTATCATCCCCATCCTGCAGGATTGTCATATCATCCTGTTCATAGCCGCTGATGAACAACTGATCCGTGCCAACCTCGAAGTCGTTGATGGTGTCGACCCCATCGCCGCGTGCATAGAAGAACGCATCGTGTTCTCCATCGCCCGTGCCGCCGACATCGCCGCCCCATAACTGATCGCCCTGTTGGAAGTCAGCCGCAGACGGAACAGGTTTCACCGACAGGATCGCGTCGTTGTAATCCTGATCCCCGCCATTGATCAGGTCTTCGAACCCGATCAGGGTTTCACCGGAACCACCCACAATCACTTCCGGATCGCCAGACGGGGCGAAGCCGGAAACGGTCTGATAGGTCAGATGATTGCCGTTGCCGGAAACATCCTCAACCGTTTGATTGCCAGCATTATAGCTGCCGAAGTGATAATCCGCTGTGACATGGTCGGTATCGTCGGGCAAAGGTTCACCGGCATTCTGAGCAATCTCAACCGGGTCACGAACCTCGTCAAAGATGCGTGCCTGGGTCAGGGTGCCAGAGAATACCTGATCCTGATCAAAACCGCCGCCATCGCTGTCCTGTTCCTGTCCGAAGACCAGAGTGCCGCCGCTATTGAGGCTTTGACCCGTCGCGACATTGTTCGCGGCAAAGCCCTGAACCCCATCGACATAGACCTTCAGATCACCAGAGGCGCCATCCCATGTTGCAGAAATCATATGTTCCTGCCCATCGAACAGACCGGACGCCAGGATCGTGGTGACCACCGCAACCCCCGCAATCATAACCTGGATGGTTCCATTCTGCGCACCAATGGTGAATTCGTTACCATTGTTACGACCCGCAGAATAGGACACCAGCGGTGTGAAGTTAGAGGCCTGCTCTGTCGCCTTGAACCCAACTTCGACCGTGACCTGCTGGCCGGAAATCACATCACCGCCGCCTTGCAGGTATCCATCCTTGCCATCTGAGTTGATGGTCAAACCAACACCATCGGTAATTTCGGTCACCTGGGTATGGTCTTGTCCATCGGAATTCAGGCTGGACGGGTTGGAGAAGTAAGCCTTCGCATCCTGGCCTTGCAGTTCCTGACCATCCGCGAAGATCGTGATCTCACCCGTTGCACTTTCACCAAAGGTGACGACGGTGCCATCTGCCAGACCCTGGTTGATGTCGGCACCATCCGGGATCAGGAAGAAGCCGATATCTTCCTTATCAAAACCATCCAGCAGGATCGTGTGAGTCGATCCAACATCGGTCTGATGCAGATTGGCCCAGATCACCTGTCCGGTTTCCGGTGTGCCTTCATCATCCAGGACATAGTACCCGACGGAGTTGGAATAAGACGCATCCGTCCCCTGGAAGGTGACTGTCAGGGATTGAGGCCCAACATCAACCGACCCGGCATCTGATCCGCCCATGATCCAATCGCGGCCCGCCCCGCCAGAGACGATGTCGTTACCCGACCCGCCCTGCAGGAAGTCATTGCCGTATTGGCCAAAGACCTGATCGTCCCCGCTGCCGCCATGGATGGTGTCATTGTTGTCACTATCAATCGAAGGCGCTTCATAAGGCTGGGCGGAAACGGCCTTCAACAGGAAGTCAGAGTTGTGACCGCTGTTGCCCGCCCCATCGTTCATTGGCGTCAATTCAATCGATGTAATCGGGAAACCTGCTGTGATTGTGGCACTCGCCAAACCATTAACGGTACCGTCGATTACGCCGGTCGCCTGCTGACCATCCGGACCAAAGGCGGTCCAGCGAGCCTGTTCCAGATAACCCGGATCGTAAGGTCCATGATCCGCCGTAATCTGGGTTTCCCCATCAAACAGGGCAGAGACCGTGACGGAGACTTCACCCATCGGCTCATCAAACGTCATCCGCATGACCTCGGTTCCGGTCGTGGTTTGACCATCGATTGTATCGATTTCGCCACCATCGATGCCGCCACCGACTGAAATCCCAGCATAGTTGTAGCTGCCATGCAGACTGGTGTCGCTGGTATTGCTGCCATTGATGGTGAAACTGATATCCTTGGTGGAGAAGTTCCGATCACTGTAGCTATCGGTCGACGGATCGTACCGCAAGGCCTGCAGCGTCACACCAGCATCATGCCAGGTTGCGACAACATCAGAGGTATCGATATCCGTGCCTGTGATATCAAGCGACAGGGATTCTGCCGGATCAACGGGTTCGACACCGCCAACCATGCCCGATACTTCCAGATTATCGAAGCGGATTTCAACGCTTTCACTTTCTGTCGTCTTGGCGTTGTTATAGCCGCCCAGTGTGATCTGGTGATCACCCGCAGGCAGATCGCCGACATTCACCGTGACCGTCTGCCAACCCGTGTCGCTGTCGCCACCGCCATTGCCGTTGCCAAATACCCGCGTCACAAAGTCGTCACCGTTGATGTCGATACGTTGACCATCAATCGCGACCCAGACTTCCCCGAATTCGTTCGATTCAAAGTCATCATCAACAATCATGCGATAGCTGAAGGTGATCGTGGTTTCTGTCGCCGCCGCATCCACAGAGAAGTTGGATGTAAAGCCGCCGGACATATCAGTGATGTCACAATCATCCTTACCGCCCAGCTTCACAACCATCTGGTCATCGTCCATATAGCCCTTGGCATACTGGTCGCCGCTGCTGCTGTACTGGTTCAGCGGATCATCCGAATAGCTGGGGGTGGAAAGGTCGAATTCCACTTCAACCGGCTGTGATACAGGCGGATCAACGGGTTCGACACCGCCAACCGTGCCCGATACTTCCAAATCATCGAAGCGGATTTCAATGCTTTCGCTTTCTGTCGTCTTGGCATTGTTATAGCCGCCCAATGTGATCTGGTGATCACCCGCAGGCAGATCGCCGACATCCAGGGTGACCGTCTGCCAACCCGTGTCGCTGTCGCCGCCGCCATTGCCGTTGCCAAAGACCCGCGTCACAAAGTCGTTGCCGTTGATGTCGATACGCTGACCATCAATCGCGACCCAGACTTCCCCGAATTCGTCGGATTCATAGTCCTGGTCGACAATCATGCGATAGCTGAAGGTAATCGTGGTGCCTGAAGCCGCCGCATCCACAGAGAAGTTGGATGTGAAGCCACCGGCCATATCGCAGACACCACAGTCATCCTTGCCACCCAGCTTCACGACCATCTGATCGTCGTCCATATAGCCCTTGGCATAATGGTCACCGCTGCTGCCATACTGGTTCAGCGGATCATCCGAATAGCTGGGGGTGGACAGATCAAATTCAACTTCAACCGGTTGGTTGCCCGTACCAGTATCATCAGGACCGCCATCCCCATACAACACGTCATTGCCTTGCTGACCGGAAATCGTATCGCTTCCAGCGCCGCCATAAATCGTATCGTCATATGTGGCATTGCCATCCGATGTAACCGGCTCTGGAATATCAATTGCCAGGGTCGTGCTGCGCGTACCGGTATCTGTTCCGCCCTGATCCGGGTCGGTATCCAGCACCGTGACTTCAACAGACAGAGAGAAATCACCGGTTCCATTGGGGACTTCGATCTGCAATCCAGCCAATTGGTCTGGTGTCAGCACATGGACCTGCGATCCCGTGAAGGTATCGCCTGCCGCATTGGTCAGGGTCGCCCCGTCCGGGATATTGCCGATTTCAATGGTCAGAACTTCTTCCGAACCATCGGTATCGGTTGCCGCAGCGGTGATCTCAATGGGGGCAACAAAGCAACCTTCCGCCAATGTGCCAGCGGCATTATCGCCGAAGATCAGATCATCGCCCTGCTGACCGTAGATCGTATCATCACCGGCATTACCGTAGATCGTGTCATTGAAGCTTTCGCCCTCAAGACCGGCAACTTCCATCGTCCCGGTATCTACCAGGGTGATGTCATCCAGGGACATGCCGCGACCATCATGCTGGTCATTGGTCGAGTTTTCCGCGAACACGATCCGCATCGGCTCACCCGTCCCGACGAAGCGAACCGTAACGGTCTGCCAGTCGTGCTGGGTCTGGTTGGACATATCCTGGCTATAGCTGCCCAATTGTTCCCCATCGACCGTAATTTCCATGGCGTTGACTGTTTCGTCATAGCCCGGTCGACCGGAGTAGCTGAAGGTCAACTCATACACTTCACCAGCAACCGTTTGAACATCCCGATAGATACCATCGGCATCTGCAAAAGTGTTTCCGGGCACATTATTCAGTTCAACAAAGTTATCGCCATCGGCCGCCTGGTTCGTGCCATCCGGTTGATTGCCCAAATCGCGAACATCTTCATCCGTCCAGATTTCCACCTTATCGGCCGTAGAACGCCAACCATCTATGGAGTCAGCGAATGTGGAGGGATTGCTCTGTTCGGCGTTGTCAGGAATGTCTTCAAAGGACGAAGAGAACACAACCGACGGATCTCCAACTGTGACGATCGTGGTTGTCCCATCATTTTCGCCGTCACCATAGATCGTGTCGTTTCCGGTTCCGCCGGTGATCGTATCATCACCGCCCAGGCCCGTGATCGTGTCGTCGCCGGCACCACCATCCAGAACATCGTCCTGTGGCGTTCCAACCAGTACTTCATTTTCACCTGTACCGGCCGGGATTTCATACCGTTCAACGTTCATGTTGACGTCGTTGAAGTCCATATCGCCACCATTTGCGATATCTTCCCAATTCTGATTGCCGACAACCTGATTGTCCGTCGTGTAATCATAATTGTTCTCGTTCAGCGCCGGGTTGGAGAAGATTACCGGATCCCCCTGGCCAGACAGCGGTCCATTGGCAGTCGAGGCTACCCAATTGCCCTGTGCGTTTTGAGAGAAGGTGACTTCCGTGCCGCTGGTCAGGCCCGGATTCAGACTTGCCCCGTTCGAGATGACGAAGAATTCGACCGAGTCTGGATCAACGCCTTCGATTTCCTTCGTGACGTTGATTTCCTGCTTGGTATTGCTGAACAGGATTTCACCGACCGTGGGCACGCCCGCAACCATGATGACATAGCCAAACGTGTTGTTATAGCTGGCGCTTTCATGACCCATATTGGTCACGCGAATGCCTTCACCCGGCTCCGGTTCGCCCCCACCATTCTTCGGCACGAAGGTGGCGGTTTCGGACTCTGCCGTCAGTTCAATTTCGTCCACGACTGGCGCAACATAGACCGTGAAGTCCTGGCTGTCGGTGGCTACATCGCCATCAACATCCGTCACACTGGCCGTCAGGGTCAGGTCGATATCGCCAGAGAAATCATGTGGCGGGTTCAGTCCGGCCGTTTCCAGTTCCGCAGCCGTCAAGGACCATACACCAGGCGACGTTTGTGTCCCCACGGTCAGGCTGGCCCCTTCCGGTACGCCGGAAATTGTGAAACTGCTGCTGGCAACATCTTCACCGGTGACGTCATAGCTGAGGTCCAGCGGGATCACCTGATCTTCAACACCGGTACCGGAGGCCGCAACCTCAAGCGTCGGGTCTGTATCGGTGATATCGATGGTCGCTGTTGCCATGGAGGTATCGCCATCCCCATCGGTGATGGTGTAGGTGAAGACTTCCTGCTCCGTCTCGCCATCCGTGCTGTGAACCACACTGTCATTGGCGGTAAAGCTGTAGCTGCCATCCGCATTGACGGTCAGAGACCCGGTCTGCGTCACCACCGTTTGATTGGCCGCAGAAGTCTGCTGTGCGCCGTTTGCATCGGTATAGGTGAAGCTGGTCAGGCTGGAGCCATCGGCACCAAGATCGTCATTGGTAAGCAGATTGCCGGTTACCGCATCGCCGCCTTCGACGGTGCTGTTAGCGTCATCCTGAGCCACTGGCACTGTGTCGGTAACATTCAGCGTGATGCTGGCTGTATCGCTGCCATATTCATTTTCCAGCGTATAGGTAACCGTCTCGCTGAGACCGCCGCCACTGTGGTCTTCCGACGGATCGGAGGTGTAAGTGTAGCTGCCATCGGCATTGACTGTCAGCGTGCCATAGATCGTATCGACCGTTTCACCGGCCGCTGCGGTCTGGGTGTCTCCACCCTCGTCAGTATAGGTGAATTGGGTGATTTCCCCACCACCGGTTTCGTCATTGGTCAGCAGATTGCCACTGGTGGATTCGCCACCCTCGGCCAGGGTTTCGGTGCCATCGTCCTGTGCATCCACAGGCGGGGGCAGGTCCGGGCCTTCCAGGGTCACATCCTCCCAATCCTGAACCGTGATGCCCAGGGCCTGGAAGGTCCGTTCGGCACCCGCATCGGTCAGCGGATTGGAATTGTTTGCGATGAAGTCTTGAATTTCGCGCAGTTCCGCAACAATCGCTGGGTTTTCCAGGTCCGCCGCAGAGTAGCGGATGGTCAGTGTATCAGTGCCGGTGCCGCCGTCATAACGCTCACCCACGCCGCCTTCACCGACGGTGAAGATACCACTGTCATTGCCGCTGCCTGCATGAACATCATCGATGCCCGTGCCGCCATCGACGGTATCGTCACCCTCACCACCGCGCAGCACGTCATTGCCCTGATCGCCATACAGCTGATCATTGCCTTCTTCGCCATAGATCGTGTCGTTATAGGTTCCGATATCGATGGGTTCACCGCCGCCAGTTTCGACCAGATCCTCATTCCCGATGATTACACCATCGGCGAATGAGATCGCTTCGATGTTGTTCACTGTCAGCATGTTGCCGGTATCCAGATCAATGATCTGGGTGTTGATGTGACCCTGATTGTCCGTGAAATTCTGTAACTGATAGGAGTCTCTGTCCTTGCCCAGATACAGAACGTCATTGCCGTTTCCGCCATCCATCGCGGTGTTACCGCCAATGTTTTCACTCAGCATCACAGCATCGTCGCCACCGCCCATATTCAGGTTATTGCCCTGACTGGTATTGCCGTTCACGACAATAACGTCGTCGCCGTCACCCATCTGGAAGTTTTCATTCATCCGCAGATCGCGATCAACCACAAAGGTATCTGCACCGCTGGTGCCATTGTGATTGTTGTCATTGCTGTCGACGAAATCATTATCGCCCGCACCCAGATCGCCACCCGGTGTGCCGGTGCCAGACGTTGATCCAGCCGACACAGCCGATGTGAAGGAGAATGGATCCGGCAGCGGATCGCCATTGGGGGCGTGATCCTCATCCTGGTCAGACGTATAGCTGAAGCTACCATCGGCATTAACCGTCAGACTACCGTATTGTGTATCAACGGTAACGCCATTGGTTGAATCCACCGTCGCATAGGCGGTCTGACCACCCTCTGCGGTATAGTTGATGCTGGTGACAACCCCGCCCTGGGCCACATCCAATGTGCCGGTGATGGTGAAGCCACCTTCAGAAACATGATCTGGTTCGGTCGGTTCACCCTGGTCACCTGACCCGGATGATCCACCAATGCCACCAATATCAATCGATGGACCCCGGTCTGTGACATAGATGGTCTGAGTTCCGGTCACCAATTCAACTTCTGGCACATCCGGACCATCCCCATGCAGGACATCGTCGCCCCGGTTGCCATAGATCGTATCATCCCCTTCACCGCCGGTGATGGTGTCGTCCCCGAAACCATCGCCCGCAGGCAGGCTGACACTGATTGTCTGGATCACATCCGCAGACGTATCTGTGGTGTTGTCATCAAAGTCCGTATCGACCGTGCGGGCCGCAACAGCAATGTCAAACCCTTCGGTTCCGGCAGGGAATGTGACTGTCAGCCCTTCCAGATCTGCTGCTGTCAATTCAGCAGTACCATTGGCCGTGACAGTAATGCTGCCAGTGTCAGAGGTCAGCGTCGCACCCGCAGGCAGGCCAGACAGGGTCAGACCGGCAACTTCAGAGCCGTCCTGATCGATCAGGCCGACATCGATGTTCAAGGCCGCCGACATAGTCCCGTCATAGGTGTCGCCGATCAGCAGATCGTTGCCGCCTTCCCCTTCAATAACGTCGTCGCCTGCACCGCCTTGCAGCGTGTCAGACCCGTCACCACCAACCAGGTAATCGTCCGTGCCTTCATCGCCCGTGGCCACAACATCGGCATCAACCGTCAAGGTCGGGCCATCGGCCACTTCGTGCACCGTAACTGGCAGAGGCATGGCATCGGTTGTGACGGTTTCACCCGTAACAGAATGCGTCGCCGTCGCCGTCACAGTGATGGCAAAGTCATCCGCAGAATGCTCACCAGCCTGGATTGTCAGCCCTTCCAACTCATCAGGAGTCAGCGTGTAGCTGGCTGATCCGGTCAGAACCTGACCTGTCCCGGTGACAAGGGTGGCGTCGGTTGGAACATTGCCCAACTGAACCCCAATCGTTACCGCGCCATTGGCTTGAGCCAAATCAGCCGCGATAGAAAGGGCGATCGGCTGGTCTTCCAATCCTTCCGCCGGTCCGATCTGCAAGGACAATTCCGGCAGCGTATCTTCAATCGCGAAGGTCTGCGTCGCCGTAGCCGTGTCACCATCCGCATCGGTGATCGTGTAGGTGAAGCCATCGCTGACCGCCGCACCGTTCGGATTCTCGACCGAGGTGTTGGAGGTAAAGGTATAGCTGCCATTCGCGGCAATGGTCAGGGTCCCGAATTCGGTCGCAACAGACGCCCCATTGACCGGGTCAACCGTTGCTGTGGCAGGATTGCCATTCGCATCGGTATACCCAATCTCCGTCACGCTGGCGCCGTCAGCCCCTTGCGTGTCGTTATCCATGACGCTGCCTTCAACCACAGCCCCACCTTCATTCAGCGTCACTGTCGCATCATCCACCGCCTGGGGCACATCGTCGATCACATTGACCTGGAAGGAATGGTTAAACGTCACATCGCCCAAGTCGGCCGGATCCAGGTCATAATCGGTCACAGCCGTCTCGCTGGGCACGCCGCTTAAGCCAAAGCTGAGCGTGCTGACATTTTCCCCATCGGCTGTTTGATGATCGATCGTGTCCATCAGCGTGAAGGTGAAGCTGCCATCGGCATTCAACGTCACGGTAAAGACATCGCGGCCATCTGCAGAAGCCGTCATCACATCGCCAGTCTGGCTGTAGGTGATTGCGTCCCCTTGAGATGTCAGACCCGCAGGCCCTTCAATCGTGAAGGTCAGATCAGCATAGCCGAGGCTGCTTGGGGCACCCGGCGCTGCGCCATCCGCACCGTAGTCGATACTGATCAGTTCTTCACCGTTCAGCCCCAAATCGCCTGAAGCTGTCAGCGGTTCCTTGTCCAGATCGGACCCGTCAGGCAGGTCGTCCTCATCCACCGTCACGACCTCAGAGACAACACCACCGGTGCCTTCGACCGTCTGATTGAACTCAACGGAGTGAACCAAGAAGTCATTACCGCCACCACTTGGTGCCGTGAAGACGATGCTGTCGAAAGATCCACCATCGTCAGCTTGTGCTGTAAAGGCGGCATCGACCTGATCGGTCACACCCGTGACAGTAGCGGACCCGACCGGCTGACCATCACGATACAGCGTATAGGTTCCATCTTCATGGCTGTTCATCCAGGAATAGGAAATCGTGACTTCGGTGATCGGCTGGTCAAAGTCGATATGGAGCTCTTCCGAGATCATATCCGAGTCGCTGTAGCCGATTTCAGAATTGTCACCCGATGCCGCACCGGTCACTCCAAATCCTGGAGGATTTGCATGGGTCGAAACCAAATCGGTCGACTTATCGGTCAGCGTGCCGTTCGAGTCGATCTGACGCCCAGTGACCGTAAAGCCTGCCCCGGTTTCGCTGTAATTCTCGGCGGTGATCGTTACTGTAACGACTTCCGGCTCGCCAGTCAGATCGTTGGCCGTAGCAACGGGAACGTCATCGACAACGGAAACCGAGAAACTCTGCGTCACAGAGGCATCCGACAACCCGGAAACCGCATCCCCGTCGCCATCAACGGCCGCAGCAAGCACATCCGCATTCGGTGTACCGGTAATCGTGAAGCCCAGATCCATCGCGTTTTCGCCTGCGCCATCGGCATGATCCAGACTATCCATCAGATTGAAGGTATAGGATCCATCCCCGTTCAGCGTCACGGTGAACACGTCACGACCATCTTCAGATGTCGCCGTCAGCACATTTCCTGTCTGGCTGTACCCAATCTCTTTGCCTTGCGAAGTCAGACCCGCCGGACCATTGATTGTGAAGTCCAGATCGCCATAGGACACACCGCTTGGTGCGCCGTCTGCGGCACCATCCGCGCCATAATCGATTGCGATGACATCCCCAGACCCAAAGCCCAGATTACCAGACACACTGGTCGTATCGGAGCCATCTGTACCATCGGCCAGATCATCTTCATCGACCGAGACGGAGTCCGCCTGTCCAACGACAATCGCATCGGTCAGCGCGACCGGTACGTCATCGACGACATCGACCTTAATCGTTGCATCGGTGGCGTCGCCATCAGCATCGGTCACCGTCACGCCAAAGGGCAGGCCGGAGATGACATTCGCGCCATCGCCTGTCGGGTGATCAATCTGACCCGTCAGATCAAACGTCCAGCCAAAGCCGTCCGCTTCATTCCCGGTCACACTGACCGTGAAGACCTGCGATCCATCCGCCATGGCGGTGATCGTCTGACCATCCGTCGAGACGCTGTAGCTGATTGCTTCACCGCCGGACGTCAGCGCCATGTCTTCCAGTGCCTGCGGCACTGTCAGGGCAATCGACCCAAAGCCATCATCACCGGTATCAATGCCAATCGTGCCACTGACCGAAGATGCACCGCTCTGATCACTGCCAGACGCCACGTCCCCATCTTCGCTGCCCAGGTCATCTTCATTCACAACACCCGCCGTCGCATTCGCGCCCGGATACTCAATCGTCACCGTCGGGACATCATCATCGGTCACTTCGATGCTCAGCACCGCCGTATCCTGATCGCCATCCCCATCGGTCAGCGTATAGGTGAAGTTCTCGAAGACAGACTCCGAGCCTGTAACCGCATCGTCACCCGTCGTGAAGGTATAGCTGCCATCCG